>CALSBM010000048.1:0-23836 GCA_943373175.1 Chitinophaga pinensis
TCAAAACTTTTTCCTCAGAACTGATTATCTTCTGAAACTCTAAGATGTCCAACTTTTGTTCTTCGAGCTGAACCTCAGCAAGTGCATTCCCTCTTCCAGTTTCAAGTTGCAATCGAGCAATTTCCAACAAGCGGTTCTGAGTAGTTAAACTTTGGTCAAGCAATTTTTGCGCTTTCTTAGTGGCTTGGAGTTGGTAAAGAGCACGCATAGTTTCGGCAATCCATTGGGTACTAAAAAAGTTTAAAAGCGCTTTTTGACCGAGTAAACGGTTCAATGCAGCTTGGTTTCGCTTACTTAACTCTCTCGACAGATCAGGATTCCAGAAGGCATTAAACCCGACTCTGAAATCCGGCAGATTTTCGGGTACGATTTTTCCGGGCTCCATATCGGTAGTAGCATTTCCAGCTCCATCCATGGTATAGCGTCCGAAGCGGCGAATAGCTGCTCCGGTTACAAAATCCAATTGAGGTAAACGAGCGCCTCTTACTTGTAAAAGTTCAGCTTCTGCTTGCCTCAAATCCTGTTCACTTTGAAGCAACGAAAGGTTATTCAGCAGCACTTTTCGAATCGAACTAGACATGATGGTGTCAGAACGCCATTCTTTCACCCAAACCAGGAAACCGGAATCCTGTTTTGAGGTAGCAATAGGTGATTCTTCCCATGAAAAAGAATCTTCAAGCTTGTAAGATTTTAAGAGCACTTTTCTGGGTGAGCAAGCAGCAACACTAAAAAAAAGCAAGCAATAAAAAGCAGAGCGAATCATGACTGCTTCCTTTCTTTACGAAATCTACCAATCCAGAGGTATAAACCGGGAATAACATATAAGCCTCCAACAGTTCCAACCAGCATACCGCCAGCAGCAGAAACGCCTAAGCTCTTACTTCCAGAAGCACCGGCTCCTGACGAAAACACCAACGGAAGCATACCTAAAATAAACGCAAAAGATGTCATCAGGATAGGACGAAGACGCTCTTCTATTGCTTCCAAGACGGCAGTAGTCAATGAAAATCCGGCTTTTCTTTTCTGCTCTGCATATTCTACGATCAGGATGGCATTTTTAGACAATAGACCAATAAGCATGATTAAAGACATTTGTGCATAGAGGTTGTTTTCAAGCCTAAAAAGGTATAAAAAGAAGAAGGAGCCAAAGACTCCGAGTGGCAGTGGCAATAGCACCACCAGCGGAAGTAAAAAGCTCTCATACTGACCGGCCAACAATAGGTAAATAAAAATGAGGCACACTAAAAACACCCCAAGCTCTTCCCCACGACTATTGATTTCGTCAAGAGAGATTCCTGCCCAACTAATGTCAAATCCGGGGGGCAACACACGGGCAGCAGTCTGACTTACGGCATCGAGTACCTCTCCACTGCTGTACCCTTTCACCCCTTCACCAGTAATTTCAGCTGAGGGAAACATGTTGTACCGGGTTATTTGGTCCGGACCATTCGTATAGCTGAGTTGTACCAATTGAGATAGCATAACCATTTCTCCATCTTCATTCCTTAATGTATTTTGATTTAAGTCATCTGGATGAACTCTAAACTCTGGAGAAGCTTGAACCATCACTTTATACATTTGGCCGAAGCGGATGAAGTTTGTGGCATAGGAGCTTCCCAATAAAGTTCCCAACGATTCCAAAACCTGTGCATTATTAAGTCCGGAAGCCGCAATTCTATCCATGTCCAGTTTAAGGGTAAGCTGCGGATACCCATTTTGGAATAAACTGAAAACACCTTCTAATTTAGGATTGGTTTGCAAACTATCCACTAACCGTTGAACCACCTGCTCCATCATTTGAGGGTTATCCTGTCCAGATTGGTCGAGGAGTCTCATCTCAAAACCTCCGGAATTTCCGTAACCAGGAATAGCAGGAGGCGCGAACAATTGAATGGAAGCATCGCCCAATGATGCCGCTTTCTCTTCGAGAATCGCCATCAAATCGTTGGCACTTTTGCTTCTATTGTCCCATGACGTGAGGTTTACTAGGCAAGTTCCGTAAGAAGCACCGGTACCATCAGACAAAATGTTGGTTCCCGAAAGACTGGAAACACTTTCCACCTCCGGCAATGCTCTTGCAAATTCCGTCATTTGATTAACCACTGCCTTGGTGCGTTCTAAAGTTGCCCCTGGAGGTGTGGTGATGCTGATGTAAAACATACCCTGGTCTTCTTGAGGGACAAATCCACGAGGCACCTCGATAGCAAGCATGTAAACGCCTGCCACTGCAAACGCTAGCAAAGCAAAATTCCGCCAAGGCTTAAACCAGTAGCGTTCTATCTGACTTTTAAACTGGCTCGATAAGCGATTGTAAACGCGATTAAAGCCATTAAAAAAGTGCTGAAGGGGAGCAAAAACCGGCTGATGCTGCTTGAGCAGCAGCAGACAAAGAGCGGGTGTAAGTGTGAGTGCCCCAACGCCAGACAAGCCTATTGCAACTGCCATGGTAATGGAAAACTGCTTGTAGAATACACCTGTAGGTCCGGTTAGAAAGGCTGTTGGAATAAAAACTGCACCCATTACCAACGTAATGGCGATGATGGAACTCCCTATTTCATTGATAGCGGAAAAGGTAGCCTCAAAGACCCCCATCTTTCGTTCTTCCATTCTAGCATAAACCGCTTCAGCCATTACAATGGCATCATCGATTACAATACCAATAGCCAAGATAAATGCAAACAGGGTGATGGTATTTAGGGTAAAGCCGAGCGCATACAAGCCGAATAAAGTCCCAATTAAGGACACTGGTACTGTGATAGCCGGAATTAAAGTCAATCTGAAATGCTGTAGGAAAAGTAAGACCACCAACCCAACCAGGATGAAGGCTTCAATAAGTGTTTGAATAACTTCTGAAAAAGAAGCTTCCAAAAAGCGAGAAACATCATAACTCAGTTCATACTGCATGCCCTTCATGAAAGACTTCTTTTGAAGTTCTTCCATTTTAAGTTTCACTTGTTTGATAACCTCCGCCGCGTTAGAACCAGGTAATTGCTTCAATACAATTGCGGCACTAGGCTGACCATTAAGCTTAGATTCTACATCGTAGTAGGTAGTTTCAAAACTCACCTCCGCTAAATCTCTGATTTTGATGATTCTTCCATCTTTACTTTTCCGAACTGGAATTGCCCCAAACTCTTCTTCCGTTTTGAATTTACCAGTGTAGTTGACTGTGTATTGTCGTTGGCTATTGAGCTTTTCGGAATTCTCACCAAATTTTCCCGGAGCGGCCTCAAGGTTATAACTTCGCAAAGCTTCAACCACATCAGCCGCATCCAACTGATAGATATTCAGCTTTTTAGGGTCGAGCCAAATTCTCATGGCGTATTCCTTTGCTCCCAAAATATCTGCGTAACCAACGCCTTTGATACGTTTCAGAGCAGCAAGCAGATGGATATCGGCAAAGTTGTATAAGAATTTTTCATCTAATGTTGAATCAGAACTGTACAGGTTGATGTAAAGCAGCAAAGCATTTTCCTCCTTGGCAATTTTTACCCCATTTCGGGTTATCTCGGTTGGCAATTCACCCATAACCGCATTAACACGATTTTGAACATTTACCGCTGCTATATCAGGGTCTGTACCTGTTTCAAATAGAATCTGAACTACTCCAACTCCATCATTTCCAGCATCGCTTGACATGTACTTCATACCCGGAACACCATTGATGGCGCGTTCTAGTGGCACTAAGGCGGCCTTGGTTACCGTTTGAGCATTTGCGCCGGTGTATTCAACCGTAACATTCACCTCTGGTGGCGTGATAGAAGGAAATTGACTCACCGGGAGGTTATTCCAGGAGAGCAAACCGGCAAAGGTGATTAACAAAGAAATGACGATTGCCAAAATTGGCCGTTTCAGAATACCGGTCATTTGCTGGACGATTGAGCAGGTTGGTTCACTACTATTACTTGCTCGCCTTCCCGTAAGAAAGCCGCACCTTCTGAAACTATTCGGGCTTTTTTCAAACAATCACTGCTTTCGAGGTAAGCGATTTCATCTTTGATACCCAAAAGGTTAACCACCAGACGCTCAAGTTTACTGTGTTGATTCACTTGATATACGTAGTAACGCCCCTGGCGCTCAACAAGACCACTATAAGGCAGCGCTAGCACTTGCTTCAAAGTGTCAGAAACCAGCGTAGTGAGAGAGGCTCCATGTAAAAGCTCGTCCACCGAATTCTCAATTCTAGCCCGCACCCCTACAGTACCAGTGGAAGCGTCAACTTCAGATTCCAGCACATCGATAATGCCAGCTTTGCTCAGCATTTGCCCATCGGCTAACCGGAAGCGAACCGGCAAATTAGGTTTATTCCCGAAACGTTTAACCCAAAGTAAATACTGCTTTTCGTGAATGTAGAAGTACGCAAACATCACTTTGCCGTTGGTTAAACTAGTCAAAGTAGTCCCCTCTTCCAAAAGGCTGCCTTCACGATGAAGGATGCGATTGATTCGACCGGAAAAGGGTGCTTTTATAAGGCAATATGAGCGTTCAATTTCGGCTTGTTTTAAGCTTAATTCAGCATCTTCTGCTTTAGCATGCATTACTTCTGCTTTTCTTTGGAAAAGCTCTGACTCCGGTTTTCCTATTATCTTTTCACGAAATAATTTTTCAGCATTAGCTGACTCTAATTCGGCTGCATTTAACTCAGCAAGTGCAGCTGAACGCATAGCTCTTGCTTTACTCACCTGCTCCTCAAGCACTTTGCTGCTAAGTCTGAAAAGCAGTTGTCCTTCTTGAACTTCGGCCCCTTCTTCCACCATAACGGCTTCCATATAGGCTCTGATTCTATTTCTTATTTCTATATGCCGAGATGAGCGCAGCCGTGCTGGATACTCCTTTTCTACAATGGCATCGGTCAACTGAATGTTGGCAATCTGTACTGTTTTGCTCTTCGATTGCTCAACGGGTCCTTCGCATGCCATTAACAAAAGGCATGAAAGACCCACTAAAAAAAAACTTTTCATGGATTGGTTTTTAAGCTTCAAAGTCTGGTAAATCGAAATGTTACGCCTTAGTTTGGAGGCATAGCTAGTCTTTGATTTACTGCTTCGGTGGCTGTAAAACCCCTTTTAAATCAGGCATTTGCCAAGCAGCTTGCTTTTCTACCAATAGTAAAGTCGAAGATTCAGGTAAGAGTAGAATTATCAAACTTTGCTGCTTTTTAATTGAAATGCGGTCAACTATTTTCTTGAGCCCCATGCCCTCTTCATCTGCCTCATTTTCGTCATGCTCGGAGATTAAGTTGCCTTGCTTGAAGACCTTTTCAAATAAAATTTCAGCAATGGATTCTTGCTCGTTGTACGAAAGGTTTTCAGGTAAATAAGCCGGAAGTAGCTCTGGACTGTCAACACTGTTATTGAGCACTTGAAGCACAAGCGTCCAAATAAACAATTGTTTTAGAATGCGGGCTACTTTCATTGACTGCCGCAAAAATGATTGGTTCTTGTGTTTTTCTCAAACAAAAACTATAAAATATCATAGAGTTAACAGCAGTAAGGAAAGAAAACATTTTGCCGTCGTAAATAGCTAATTTTTATCGCATCTGACTTTTCTTTTGCGCTTAATTCAAATAAAAAGCAGATTCTATTGACCCAAAAAATAGACCCTATTTGACAGAGAAGAAACATTCAAAATGTTAAAGCTTTGGGGCATTAAAGCTTAGCGAAAGTCCATATTACAGTTTAATGTTCAACGTCTCCCCAGACTTAATGGTAAAGGGTTTATCTACGGTGAAAAGTGAGCTATTAGCAGCCTTAGAGCGGAATAAAATTCGGTATTCACCAGGAATTAAATAAACGGTTTCACCCCGGCTTCCTAAGTTTAGGTCATACACTTTTACAAGTTTACCGTTTTCAGTTTTCATGATTGAGCCGAAGCCATCACCAAAAACCGTCAGGTTAAGCATTCCCAGTTGAGGAAGCTGAATTCGAGTAGTTTTTGACTGGCTTATCCGAACGTTTCTAAACTTAAGTGGTGGTAGTGAGGGAATATCGATATCGTAATTGCCAATGATGTATCGTTGTCTGGTGTTGATGTCGTGATCCAAGACAGTTTCACAACTTCCCGACTTTCGCACATCAGCTCTGAGGTAGTTACCTGCATTTCCACCCATCAAGATTTCTAACTGACCAGTTGGCGTTTTTACGGAGAAGGTGTTGTGTTTACCGGGAATCAGCGTGATGTTGGAAGCATTCACCGGAGGATTGCTGTGGACAGTAATGTTGTACGTGTGGACAGGATCCACCACCAACGTATCAGGCAATCCCTTTGAATTCAGGGTGTGAATGTAGGAATAGCGGTCTATTCCTAAAGTTTTATCATAAAGAGTGAATGGCAGGTTAGTTTCCGAAGCACGTCCTATTGAATCGAGCAAACTTATCTGAAAGGTGGTTTTATTTACAGCTTGATCCACAACCAGTTTCAGTGCTCTTCGCAACCCTTCTTCTTGTTCAGCAGGATAAAATGTTCCCATGCATTCAAAAGCATCTTTAACGGCAGGAGTCAGTCCAATTCCAATGATAAAAGGCTTAAGTACGACATGGCGTTTTTGAAGTGCCAGCGATACCGCACAAGGATCGCCGTCACAGGATTCGAGTCCGTCGGTGATGAGAATGAGGATGTTGCGGCTAAGCGGATCAGCAGGAAAGTCATCGCCTGACATTTGAAGTGAATAAGCAATTGGCGTAGTTCCTTTTGGAACAATACCTTTGATTTTCTCCTTAATTTTTTCGTGGTTGTTAGCGAAAAAAGGCACTTCGAGGTGGCTGTCCTTACAGTTTTTCTCTCCTCTTTCGGAACGATGGCCATAAACGCGAAGTGCGATTTGCGTATTCGCTTGTTTCTTCAAGGTATCTACCATTTCGGCCAGGAGCTTTTTCGCTACGTTGATTCGAGTGTTATTTTGAAGCTTCTCGAACATGGAACCGGAAGCATCGAATACAAAGAGAATGCGAGTAGTAACGACCGGTTTTTGCGGACCGCCAAAGGCTGATTTAGTAGGATTAGGACTTTGAGCTTGAGTGATAGAAGGACAAAAACTCATTATCCAAACTAAGACGGGGATCAGGCTTGACAGCCGCATTTTCAAATCGTTCATGTTGATAGTGATACCAAGCCGTCATGGCAATCATGCCGGCATTGTCAGTGCAATATTCAAATTTCGGTACAAACGTTTGATATCGGGTAGTATTTCCTAATACTTTTAATCTTCTTCTTAATTCAGTGTTTGCACTTACGCCTCCAGCAATAGCGAGCCGATTGATTCCGGTATCTGCGGCTGCGGCCAACAATTTCTTCATTAAAGCTTCTACCAAGGCATGGCGGACAGACGCACACAAATCCGGCAGATTTTCTTGAACAAAGTTTGGGTTCATTTCCGATTCACGTTCAAGGAGCACCTTCACGGCTGTTTTGAAGCCGCTGAAGCTGAAATCGTAGCCTTTAACCTTCGCCTGTGGAAAATTAAACGCTAAGGGATTTCCAGACTCTGCCAATTTATCCAGAAAAGGGCCACCGGGATAGCCCAAGCCTAGCATTTTTGCCGCCTTATCGAACGCCTCACCCACTGCATCGTCTAAAGTTTGACCGAGCAATTTAAACTCAAACGGGCCGGAAACTTCGAGTAGTTGGGTATGCCCGCCGGAAACAGTTAGGCAAAGGAAAGGAAACTCCGGGCGGTTATCTTCGATCATGTGAGCAAGAACGTGTGCGCGCATGTGATTGACCCCAATTAAAGGCAAGTTGCGCGAAATTGCGAGCCCTTTGGCAAAGGCAGCTCCTACAACCAAAGCACCTATTAGCCCTGGACCCTTTGTAAAGGCAACTGCACCGAGGTCGTCGAGGCAGCATCCTGCGTCTTGCATGGCTTTCAGAACAACAGGCATAATGCCTTCATCGTGCGCTCTACTAGCCAACTCTGGCACAACGCCTCCATATCGGGCATGTACTTCCTGAGTGGCTACAGCATTCGACAGGAGTTTCCCATCACTCAGGCGTAAAACCGCAGCGGCAGTATCGTCGCAGGAAGTTTCTATGGCCAGCAATACTTTCATCTGCAAAAAGTCCTAATAAAGCACTAAACTCAACGAAGTTAAAACTAAAAACCGCATTTAATCGTTATTTTGGCAGGATTTTAGACTGATTCTGTCTTAATAAAAACTAATGCAGGAAGAGACCGAAGTACCGGAAGTACCTATTAAAAGCCCCGGCGTAAGGATTGCCCTCCGCGTTGTGGCATGGGTATTCTTCTCTCTGCTATTCCTTGTTTTTGCCGCTATTTTATCCCTTTTAAGCCCTCCGGTTCAAAAGGAAATCGCTCAATATGCCGCCAAACTGGCCAGTGAAAAGTTAAAGACTGAGGTCAGCGTTGGCAATTTTATGTTTAACCCTCAGGGAGAAGTCGCTTTTGATCATATCCTAATTCGAGATCAGCAAAAAGATACTCTGCTTCATATCACCCGTTTCTCGTTTAATATCAGGGAAATAGGCTTGAACAACCGGAAATTTGTCATAAGAAACACCCAATTTTTCAGGCCATATCTAAACCTATATCAATCAGTAGGCGATAGCGTATTCAATTACCATTTTCTTGAAAATGCGTTAGTTTCTGAAACGCCCGACAGCCTTAAAAAACTTACCCAATTCGATTGGATAATTACACTTCAATCCTTTCGATTTGATCAGGGGAAAATTCATGTTATCAAAAAAGGAAAGCTCTTTAGTCCGGGAATTTTCAGCCCGAATAACATTAGGCTCAATCAAGTGAGTTTTTCTGCCCGCAACTTTTATTATCGCTCTGATTCTCTTCACGTTTTCCTCACTAACCTAAAACTTAAAGAGCGATCAGGTTTTAAAATCGATTCCTGTGCAACACAATTAACGATGAACCCAAAAAGTGTTGTTATGGATTCTATTTTACTTAAAACCCCGTTCACCAACTTTCATGGTAGTGTTCGAATAAGCGTTAAAGACACTTCTGACTGGCGAAAATTCAATGAAAAAGTTCGGTTAAATGCCTACTTAAGACCGTCGAAATTAGGCGCCTCTGATCTTTACTTTTTTTACACAGAAGCCTCAAAAATAAAAGGAACCATTGGGTTAGCAGGTAGGTTCAAAGGCACTGTCAGGGAGTTAGTTGCACAGGATTTATGGTTAAGTTTTGGCCGAGAATCGTATATGGCAGGCCATGCCAAATTGGTTGGATTGCCCGATATAAACAACACTCACATCCGTTTCCAAATGGATAACCTGATGTTGAAAGTGAATGATATTCAATCCACACTCCCATTGTTAACCCTGCCAAAAGAAGTTATCCGCCTTAAGTTCTTTGGAGCAAAAGGTTGGTTTGAAGGGTATCCGAAACATTTCAAAACTCAGGCACAAATGCGTAGTGGACTTGGCAACCTGGATGGTGATTTGACGATGGATTTGAGGGGCGTAGAAACTCGGTTAGATGGCGAATTATTTACTAACGGATTCAATATTGGGGAGTTATTCCAAACCGAAGATGTTCGCAATGTAAGTTTTAACGGTAAATTATCGGCCAGAGGGAAAAGTATAAAAAGTGCCCTTGCAAACCTGAATGTCAACATACAGCGAATCGATTTAAGAGGCTACACTTATCAGGACGTGTTGGTGAAAGGCAACCTTGAAAACAACCTCTTCATTGGGAAAATCAATTCAAATGACCCTAACGGAAAGTTTCAGTTCGACGGAACCGTGGATTTAAGAGATAATGTGCCTTTTTTTAATTTCACTTCTGAAATCCAATACCTGAATCTCTTTAAGTTAGGGTTTAGTGGAAAAGACACCATAGAACTCAGTGGTGGACTTCAACTGAATCTTAAAGGCATCAAGCTTGACGATTTAAGCGGCAATTTATACGGCAAGCAGATAGAAGTAAAACGCAATGGCTATCCGCTTTATCAAGATGAAATAGCGTTGAGGGCTTGGAGAGAATCCGGCAAGAAAAACATTACTCTGAGCTCTGATTACCTGGATCTGACTATTGAAGGCGATTATACCTTGTCTAAGCTTAAAAGCTCCTTACAAAGACTGGTCGGTCGCCAAATCAAACAAGCAATAGAAACCACTTCTACAACCAGCCTATCACATCAGGATTTGAAGTTGTATGGAAGAATAAAGCAACTGGGTGAAATTGCCCATTTTGCTGGTGAACACAACTTAGAAGCTTCCGATATGGTACTCACCGGAGAGTACAATCAGGATAAATCACAATTGGATTTCCTTATAACTGCTCAGCAAGTTAAGCGCGGGAATATGCGTATAGACTCCCTTGTTTTACATGGATTTAGCCAGCCCGATACACTTAAGCTAACCCTTGAATCAGGAAGGGTACTAAGGAACGACAGTGTATTCCTCAGCACGCTGATGGCAAGCGCTCGACTCCACCACGATACCGTTTATCTTTCTACTTATCTCCTTGGAAAAAACAAGAACGATTATTTTAATATTCATGCCTTGTTGGATTTGGATGCTGAAAAGACCGTCGTCTTTCAACCATCCCAATTTCAACTTAATTCACATCGTTGGACTATTTCACAAGATGGACGGATTACGCTTTATCCTGAAGGCACAAGCATAGAACGCCTCAGCTTGAATCAAGCCAATCAGCGAATACTGCTGAATGGGATGATATCAGAGGAAAAAGCCGATAGCTTTGTTGTTGACCTTACAGAAATTGACCTTCAGCAATTTAATCCATTGCTTGAATCTTCTGGAACATCCCTAGAAGGATTTCTCAACAGCCACTTAGTGATTAATTCCGCATTGAAAAAACCCATCATCAGCGGTTCTCTTGGAATTGAAGAGTTGGTTTTAGACGGCGAACCATTGGGAGATTTGGGCGTGAACTCGTTCTGGAATACCCGATCAGAAAAGGTAGAATTAACTGCCTGCATGGTTAGAGAATCGGATACCATTGCAGTTTTTAAAGGTTTTGTTGGAACTGCTGCTCAACGACAAGATTTGGATATTGACATTACACTCACCCGATCTACCATCAAACCCATTGAAAAAATCCTCAAACCGGAATTCTCAGATTTAAGCGGATACGCTACCAGTAAACTTCACCTCTACAATACCTTAGAAAATCCCCTGCTGGAAGGGTATGTAGATTTAGAAAATGCCAGACTTCGGGTTGATTATCTCAACTCTTTTTTCAATGCCTCAAGCAGAATATTATTCACTAATAAAGACATCGATTTCAACAATATGGCTATCCGCGACGATAAAGGCGGAAAAGCCACCTTGTCCGGAAAAATCTTGCATGATTACTTCAGAAACACCCGTCTTGCATTAAACATTGAAGCGGAAAATATTCAGGTACTCAATACCGAAATGAAGCCGGGTACTCGCTATTATGGACAGGGATTTGTCTCAGGAAATGCCCGATTTAATGGGCACGTTTCTAAAATCGACCTCGACATCAATGCAAAAACTGAAAAAGGCACCTTAATTACACTCCCTTTTGGCGAGGCAGTTCAATCCAGTAACGACAATTTCATTGTTTTCCTTTCTAAAGACACCACTAAACCCGTGCTTGAAAAGGAGAAAGTTGGGCTTTCAGGTCTGGCCGTTAAACTGGATTTGAAAGTGACTCCAGATGCCATGGTTAACTTAGTGCTTGACCCTATTGGAGGCGATGCCATCAAAGGACGTGGACTCGCTGATTTGAAAATGGAATATACCCGCTTGGGCGATTTCAGAATGTATGGACAATATGCCTTTACGCAAGGCGATTACTTGTTTACTTTCCAGAATTTGGTGAATAAGAATTTTAAAATTCAGGAAGGCTCAAGAATCACCTGGACAGGAGATCCGTTGCACGCTGCTATAGATGTAAAAGCGATTTACAATACCCGTTCTTATGTCAACAATCTTTTAAGCAGTGAAAGCATGGCAGGAGTTCGAATTGATTCATCTCAGTTCAGCCGCAGATTCTCCGTAGATACTTACCTGAAATTGACAGGAGATTTACTCAAACCCGATATAGGCACTGAAATCAAGATTCAAGGCATTAATGATAACGATCTATCGAATCCGGTAGCAGTTCAATTAAGGAATATCAATAACAATGAACAGGAGCTGAATAGGCAAATCTTCGGATTGCTTATCATGGGCAGTTTCCTTTCAGAACAAAGCTTGCAAACCCAGGGAGTTGGGGTTGGATTAAATACTGCCTCCGAGTTGCTTTCTACTCAGCTTTCCAACTGGATTTCCAAATATGCCGGAAACGTAAACGTAGGTGTAAACTACCGCGAACAAAGTACTGCCTCCAGCAATGCCGCCCGAAGAGAGTTGCAGGTAGCGCTGAACACTACACTTTTCGATAACCGGGTAATTATTGATGGAAGCCTTGACGTTGGCAATGATCAGATTCGCAGAAACAACCAGGCCGTTGGGGGAGATTTTCAGATTGAATACAAAGTGACCGAAGACGGACGCTTCCGGGTGAAAGCCTTTAATAAGATTGATGATCGGGTTTTTATCAACAAAGATTCTAACTACCGACAAGGCGTAGGTGTTTCGTTGAGACGTGACTACGATTCACCCGAAGACATTCTGGCTGGCCCAGCAAAAATTGTCAAAGGATATTGGCAAAGCATTTTGGAATGGTCGGGATTACGTAAGAAGCCTAATCCTGAACAAACTCCACCGCCATTAGTCCCGCCAGCATCCCCTGCCAATCCTGTTGCTCCTAACCCGTAGCTTAGTAATTAAAAGCAAACGCTGATAAGCAATCGCCAAACGGTATCTTCGAACATGATTGCACAAGTTCGAATTGGCCAACTGGAACTTCGCACCGATTTCAGCCAAGCGATAGACCTTTCTATCCCGATAAAACATCAGGGATCAACTATTTCAGCCTTTCATATTCCCCAAGCCAAGTTTGAGCCTATCCAAGTTGGCAGTTTTATAGGTTCGGTGGAAGCTGGTGCCGGTTGCAATTGCGAAAATCTTTATATCAACGCCCATGGAAATGGCACCCACACCGAATGCTTGGGGCACATCAGCATTGAACGAGTAACCTTGTACGACTGCCTGAAATCGTTTCACTTCCTGGCCTTATTAATCGACGTCACCCCGGAAAAACGCTCCGATGGCGACATCACCATTCGGCTTGATCACATTATGGAAGCAATTGACCGGCATCAGGAACTGGAAGGATTAAACGCCCTCGTGATTCGTACTCTCCCTAATGATGACTCGAAACGGAGCAAGAACTATTCAGGAGAAAATCCTACCTACCTCGAAGCCGACGCAGCAGCTTGGTTGGCAGAAAAAGGCTTCGAACATCTACTCATAGACCTTCCATCCGTAGATCGAGAGGAAGATGGAGGTGCACTTTCAGCGCATCATCGTTGGTGGTGTTTTCCTGAATCACCTCGCTATCAGGCTACTATTACCGAACTCATTTATGTACCGGAAGAAGTAAAAGAAGGATTTTACTTGCTGAATCTTCAGACCGCTTCCCTCATGACCGATGCCAGCCCATCGCGCCCCTGTCTGTATCCGTTAATTGCCTAAGCCAAATTTTCTTCAAGCATTCACTGATTGCTGAATTGAACCGCCATAAACGTTGAGCCTATCTCAATTTTCTAAAATATTTTTTCGAACACTTGTTTAATAAACACTGTTCAGTAATTTTACATCGTAAATAAAGTATGGGAATTTCAGAGAGAAAAGAGCGGGAAAAACTTCAGATGCGGCAGCTTGTTCTGGCTGCTGCTACTGAAATGTTTATCCAGGAAGGGTACGACCGTACTTCAATCCGAAACATAGCGGAGAAAATAGAATACAGTCCCGCCACCATTTACCTCTACTTCAAAGACAAAACCGAAATTCTGGAAGCCATTATGGAACAAGGATTCGGAATGCTCAATCAGGAATTCAGTAAAGTCATCCATTTATCGGATCCCATGGAACGGCTTAAAGGCTTGGCCGACTGCTACCTGCACTTCGCTCATGACTTTCCGGAATACTACGACTTGATGTTCATCATGAAAACTCCCGTCGAGAATGTGGTGGAAGAAGACGATTGGGACTGTGGCCATCAAGCCTATATGACCCTTTTTCAGACCGTTCAAGCTTGCCAAGAAACCGGAAAACTAAAAGTACAAGACCCTCATGCAGCATCGCTCATGCTTTGGTCCATCCTACATGGTATGGTTAGCCTTCACATCCGCAAACGGCTCATCTTCTTTCCCGAAGCGCAACTCGATGCCATCATTCATCATTGCGCTTCTGAAATGGTCAGGTTAGTTTCAGCCTGATATTTTTTTTTGTTTATATATGAACACTGTTCAGCTTTTTAACGCATAACATAATACTAACATGAGAAAGTGGCTTTTCATAGCATTAATAGCCGGATTTCCATCGCTAACCCAGGCACAGTCACCCGTGCTAGACCAGTTGGTAGCCGCCGGCCTCTCCAGCAATGCCGCCGTGCAACAAGCGCAGTTTCGTCTTCAACAGCACCTAGCAGCCTTACACGAAGCCAAAGGCATCTTCCTGCCAAACGTAACCCTCATGGCAGACTATACCCTGGCAAAAGGTGGGCGACGCATCGAACTGCCCGTTGGCACCCTGCTCAACCCGGTGTATGGCACATTGAACCAGCTTACCCAAAGCAACGCTTTCCCACAGATTGAAAACGTAAACGAGCAATTCCTCCCCAACAACTTCCACGACAGCAAACTGCGCACCTCCATGCCCCTGTTTAATAGGACTGCCAGCCTGAATGCCGCCATTAAAGCCGAAGCACTGCAAGGCTCAGGAGCAGAAGTGCGTGTATATCAACGCAGACTCATGCAATCCATAAGGGAAGCCTACTTCCAATGGATGAAAGCCGGTGAAGGCATTCGCATTCTGCGTACCGCTGAAAACCTGTTGGAAGAAAATCTTCGAATTACCGAATCCCTTATTCGCCAAGGCCTTGCCTTGCCTGCGGCAAGGCTGCAAGTAAAACGCGACTTGAGCACTATGAGTAGCCAGCGTTCCGACCTGCAAAACCAAGAAACCCTCGCCGCTATGCACCTCAACTTTCTGTTAAACAAGCCCGCAGAAACGCCCATAGAACGCGACACCACCCTGCTGAACCCGAAACACCCTTGGCAGCAAGCACTCACCCAAAACGGGGATGTTTCCCAAAGGGATGAGCTCTCCCAACTTCAATCCGGAATAGCCCAACTCAAACTCGCAGAACGGCTTCAGCAAGCCAGCGGAATACCTGAGTTATCGGCCTTTGCCGACCTCGGATTCCAAGGCTTTGGCTTTAACCTCGGCGACAGACAAGCCTACGCACTCGGAGGATTAAGCCTTCGCTGGACCCTCTTTCAAGGCAACCAACGGACGAACAAAGTGCTTCAAGTTCGCCATCAACAACAAGAAATCGACAGCAAACGCGACGAAACCACCCGTCTGCTTCAACTTGAATTGGAACAAGCCACAAGAAACTTCGTACAAAGCCAAGTTCAGTTAGACGCTGCCAACGAACAAGTAAACCTTACCGAAGAACTGTACCGCCTCACCAACGCACGCTACCGACAAGGACAAGCCCTGCCCATTGAGTTAAGCCAAGCCTTGCTGCAATGGACCAGTGCGCTTATCCAGCAACGCATTAGCCTGACCAATCGATTAGAAGCCCGCGCAAACTGGATGCGGGTAACCGCAGCAGAACCGCTTCCCAAAACCATTACTTCTACTTCTACTTCAACAACCCGATGAAAAACTTCTTTTTCCTTCCATTAATCCTGCTTTTTGCCTGCAAACCGGGAGCAGAAAAAGCAACGAGTACTACTACTGCTGCTATTCCTGTGCAAACAGCCGTTATTACAGAGCAAGCCTTCAGCGCACCAGTAACCCTAACCGGAAGCATCTCCTCCGACCGCGAAGCACGCCTTTCCTTCGCCGGAAGTGGCGTTATCAGTCGAATTTATGT
This sequence comes from Chitinophaga pinensis, assembly GCA_943373175.1. Taxonomy (GTDB): domain Bacteria; phylum Bacteroidota; class Bacteroidia; order UBA7662; family JAIXUI01; genus JAIXUI01. The sequence goes on from CALSBM010000048.1 coordinate 15,959, forward strand.
GCGGGAAGGCGAAACAATCCGCGAAGGTCAACTCCTCGCCACCCTCGACCTCACTCCTATCAGCAGCCAAACGCGGCAAGCCGAAGAAGCCGTAGCCAAAGCCCTGCGCGATTATCAACGGGTTAAAGCACTTTATCAAGACAGTGCAGCTACCCTTGAACAACTTCAAAACACCCAAACCGGCCTCGAAGTAGCGCGACAAGCCTTGAAACAAGCCGGTTTTCAAGAATCTTTCTCCCAATTGCGTGCGCCGGCAGCCGGAAAAGTGCTCTTCAAACTGATGAATGAAGGCGAAGTAACCAGCGCCGGAAATCCGGTATTGGTCGTCAATGCTACTGGTGCCGGAATGTGGAGGTTGAAAGCAGGAGTAGCCGACAAAGACTGGCTCCGTCTGAAACGAAGTGATCCGGCAACCGTAACCTTAGATGCAGCACCCGGGCAACCAATTAAAGCCATTATTGAAGACCTCGCTGAAGCCGCCAATCCGCTAACCGGAACGTTTGAAGTTGGGTTGAAACTCACCGACATTCCATCCGGAATATCCTTAGCCTCCGGGTTAGTGGCCAGTGCCAAAATACAACCATCAAAAAACAACCGCGTGATCATGGTTCCGGTAGAAGCACTTATCGAAGCCAATGAAAACGAAGCCCGTGTATTTGTACTAAACACCGACGGCAAAACAGTACGCGCCGTACAAGTTCAACTATCGGGCTTGTACCAAGGCGTAGCAGGAGTTAAAGCCGGACTACGTTCGGGCGACCGAGTGGTAACTGCTGGCGCACATCTTCTGCAAGATGGCGCTCAAGTAACTTCAACCAATCCTATTAAAAAATGAAACTGGCAGAATTTTCCGTAAAAAACTACCAGTTCACCATCATCATTTTTCTGATGGTACTGGCCTTGGGCATCAGTTCATTGTTGAACATGCCCCGAGGCGAAGACCCGCCTTTCAACGCACCCATGTATGTAGTAGTCGCCATCTATCCCGGGACCAGTCCCAACGATATGGAAAAGCTGGTGGTGGACCCAATTGAAGAGCAACTGAACGAACTTAGCAAACTCAAACGCATCCGTACCAACATCGACGATGGTTTGGCCGTGCTTCAAGTTGAATTTCAGTGGGGCGAGGACATCGACAATAAATACAACGAAGTAGTTCGGGAAATTACCGCACTTCGCGGAAGCCTTCCACCCGACATGATGAGCCTGGAAGTAAGGAAAATCAGCTCCTCCGATGTCAATACCCGACAAATGGCCTTAGTCTCAGACAACGTGAGCTATTTGAGGCTTAAAACAGAAGCCGACAAACTAAAAAAGTCCCTGGAAACCGTTTCGGGGGTTAAAAAAGTTAAGTTACACGGACTGCCTGAACGGGAAGTTCAGGTATCCATCGCCTTAGAGAAGTTAGCACAGCTCCGACTTCCGCTCAACCAAGTAATCGGGGCCATACAGAGCGAGGCAGCCAATATTCCTGGTGGAAGTTTGGAATCAGGAATGAGGCGATACAACGTTAAAACCTCCGGCGACTTCGCCAACCTCGACGATATCCGCAACACCATCATTCGCAGCGGTAACGGTGGCATCACTTACCTCAAAGACGTAGCAGAGGTTCAACTCACCGACAAAACCCAGCAATACCTTACCCGCTACAACAGCAAACGCGCCATCTTCCTCACCATGAATGAGAAAGACCGAACCAATATCCTGGCAATTCAGGAACAAGTTCAGCCCATGGTAGATCAGTTCAAAAAACAACTTCCCGCCGACATAAAACTGGAAGAAGGATTTGTTCAAGCCGAAGATGTGGGCGTTCGTTTGGGGCACTTCAGCCGCGACTTCCTCATTGCCATTCTGTTAGTGTTAGTAACCCTTTTGCCACTCGGCACCCGCGCCTCCTTGGTGGTGATGATCTCCATTCCACTTTCGATCTCCATCGGTCTCTTCGTACTCGACATGCTGAACTACACCATCAACCAACTCAGCATAGTGGGAATGGTCATTGCGTTAGGACTCCTCGTTGACGACAGCATTGTGGTGGTAGAAAACATCGAACGATTTCTGCGCATGGGCTACAGCCGAAAAGATGCCGCCATCAAAGCCACCAACCAAATCAGCTTGGCCGTATTAGGCTGCACCGCCACCCTTATTGTGGCCTTCCTCCCCCTATTATTTCTACCCGAAGGCTCCGGCGATTTCATCCGCTCTCTTCCGATGGCCGTAGTTACAACAGTACTTGCCAGTTTGTTTGTGTCCCTAACTATAGTACCATTCCTTTCAAGCTTGCTCCTGAAAAAGCACGAAAACGCCGAGGGCAACCTCTTTCTGCAATTCCTCCAACGGATAATTTCAGGCTCCTACCGCAAACTGCTGCACCGGGCACTCGCCTATCCCAAAACCACCCTCGCATTGGCTTCCGCCCTGTTTATTGGCAGTTTAATGTTGTTCAAAGTCGTTGGCTTCAGCCTTTTCCCAAAATCCGAAAAGCCGATGTTCCTCGTCAACATTCAACTTCCGCTGGGCAGTGCGCTTCCGGCTACCGACCGGGTAACCAAAATGGTGGAGCAGGAACTATTGAAAATGCCCGACGTAAAATCAGTTTTTACCAACGTAGGGAAAGGCAATCCGGAAGTTTATTACAACGAAAACAGCAAAGACGAAACGAGTCATTATGCCCAACTATTTGTGCGCCTCAACGACATGCCCTTACCGGAAATTGAAGCGCGGGTTGCCGAATTAAGAAAGAAGTTTCTTCGCCATCCCGAAGCTCGAATCGAAGTGAAGCAATTCGAACAAGGCCCTCCCATTGAAGCACCCATCGCGATTAGGGTCTTCGGCGAAAACCTCGACAGCCTAAGAGTGCTTGCCGGAAGAGTAACCGAAGTGCTGAACCAAACTCCCGGTACTTTGTACATCGATAACCCTTTACGGACGTATAAAACCGACCTCAAAGTAGCCATCAACAAAGAGAAAGCAGCTCTGCTGGGAATCCCTACTGCCGAGATTGACCGAAGTGTAAGGCTTGGGATTGCAGGACTTCAGGTTGCTCGGTATAAAGACCAGACCGACGAGAACCGCGCCATTAGCCTGACAATTCCTACTTCTGGAAGACCTAATGTAGAAGCCTTCGATCACGTTTATGTATCCTCCATGACCGGTGCGTTAGTTCCCTTGAGTCAGTTGGCCCAGCTAAAGTTTGAGCGCTCAGTGCCCACCATCAACCACTACAACAAAAACCGATACGTCACCGTCACTTCCTACGTTCAACAGGGCTACAACACCCAAGAAGTCACCGGCAAAGTGCTGAAAGACCTCGAAAAGTTGAACATGCCTTCCGGCTTTAATCTCGAAGCGGCTGGAGAAGTAGAAAGTTCGAAAGAAAGCTTCGGTGGGCTGGGAACCATTATCCTAATTACCGTTTTCGGCTTCTTAGCCATTCTATTGTTAGAATTTAGAACCTTCAAGAGTACGCTCATTGTGTTGAGCGTCATTCCACTGGGCATCATCGGTGCCGTATTAGCGTTGCTCTTCACCGGAAACACCCTCTCCTTTGTGGCAGTAGTGGGCATTATTGCGCTGGCGGGTATAGAAGTAAAAAACTCCATCCTGCTGGTGGACTACACCAACCTCTTGCGAAGCCAAGGGAAAAGTTTGGATGAAGCCATTGAAGAAGCCGGCGAAACCCGCTTCCTACCGATTATCCTCACCACCATGACCGCCATTGGAGGGCTTATTCCGCTGGTGTTAGAAAACAACCCGTTGTACTCCCCATTAGCTTGGGTCTTGATAGGCGGATTGATAGTCTCCACTTTACTCACACGCTTAGTCACCCCAGTGGTGTACCGTATGCTAGCACCGAAAGTTTAACCCAATCATCCAACTGGTCTCAACTAAAAGCATAAACGGTTGTTAATCCAACAAAACGCAACCCGAACATGCCCTTAGTTCCCATAAACCCGCTAAACATCAGCAGAAAGCTGCTGATACTATTGAGTTTAGCCCTCACCAGCCTAAGCTTAAGCGCACAAGATAAAGCTGACCGTATTCTGGGCGTGTACCTCACCGCCCAGAAAGACGGTAAAATAGAAATCTACAAACAAGGCAACCGCTACTTTGGGAAGTTAGTTTGGGGCAAAGACACGCATCACGCCGATGGCAGCCCCAAACTCGACACGAAGAACGACAATCCAGCTATGCGCAAACAGCCGATTTTGGGGATGGTTCTTTTGAAAAATTTTGAATTCGAAGACCCGCAATGGGTAAATGGACGTGTTTATGACCCTAACAATGGCAAGACCTATAAATGTAAGATGTCGTTTGAAGGGGAAAAGTTGCAAATCCGCGGATACATTGGAATATCCATGTTCGGAAGAACAGAAGTGTGGGAGCGCGTGAAGTAAGGACACAGCATGATAACCCTCGTGAAACCCTTTGAGATTCCTGTGTTACTGAACAGAATCACCAAGGATTAAAAAAATCAATCTGTAAACTTATACTAGGACGAGATAACTTTATAAGAACAATTTGGGCGTGCCCCCCGCGCCTTGGAGCGCAGAACACCAACCACTACATCACCCTATAGCAGGCGCACCATCGGTCGGCGCGGCGGTCGTGCCCTTGTGGGGTTCCGTACGGGCCGGGCGGAAAGACCAGCGACCCAACAGCCCATCCCCATTCCATAACCGCATCAATTGCCGCCCAGCCCGCACCCGGCTTCGCCGGCCCACCAGGCCACTCACGCGAGGAACGGCCAACGCCGCATCACCGATACCCTGAAAAAGTCGAAGGGTTATAGAACGGAAGCATTAGCCACGGTTTCTGCGACCCTTTCAGGGTCGAACAAAATCTTTTCGCACATTTTCTACAAACCTGTAATCCCTTCGGGATTAATGGAATTTATACCGACCCTGAAGGGTCAAAGGGTTATAGAACGGGCATTAGTCTCGGTTTCTGCGACCCTCAAAGGGTAGAACATTATTCGTTTTACCCTTGTCTATAAACCTGTAATCCCATCGGGATTAATGGAATCTATTCCGACCATGAAAGGGTAAAAGGTTTATAGAACGGAAGCATTAGCCACGATTTCTGCGACCCTTTCAGGGTCGAACAAAATTCGTTTTACCCTTATCTATAAACCTGTAATCCCTTCGGGATTAATGGAATTTATTCAGACCATGAAAGGGTCATAGGTTTATAGAACGAAATCATCACCCACACCTGCGACCCTGAAAGAGTCGAACAATATTCGTTTTACCATGCTCTATAAACCTGTAATCCCTTCGGGATTAATAGAATCTATTCAGACCCTGAAAGGGTCAAAGGTTTATAGAACGGAAGCATTAGCCACAGTTTCTGCGACCCTAAAAGGGTCGAACAAAATTCGTTTTACCCTTATCTATAAACCTGTAATCCCTTCGGGATTAATGGAATCTATTCCGACCATGAAAGGGTAAAAGGTTTATAGAACGGAAGCGTTGGTCGCGGGAACAGCCCGGACACACGAAAGAACAGCCCAGACACACGAAAGAACAACACGGACACACAAAAGAACAACCCGGACAGTCAAAAAAACAACCCGGACACACGAAAGAACACCCCGGACACTCAAAAGAACAACACGGACAATCGAAAGAACACCCCGGACAGTCAAAAGAACAACCCGGACAGTCGAAAGAACACCCCGGACAATCAAAAGAACACCCCGGACAGTCGAAAGAACAACCCGGACAGTCAAAAAAACAACCCGGACAGTCGCGGGAACAACAATGGTTTGAACGACCTAGCAGAGGCATCCATTTATGGTGTCTCCCTTAGAAAAACGGCCCCACCAGCCCTGGAAGGGTGGAATATCAAATGATAGGAGCCCTTTCACAACATCGAAATACCCCAGAAATACGCCCGACGTGTCCGGTAGAAGGTGGACGCAATAATGATGGTTCCATTTATACCGCAAAGCCATCCTCCTACAAAGCGTAAAAACCCCAGGTATAAACCCCTACTGTACCGTACACACCCTACAGAACGCCTCCACAAAACCATCGAAGGCTATACACATCTCACCAAAAGAGGCGAAGAAAAGTTGAAAAGTCCTTTGGATTTTTTGGAAGGGATTTGAGAAAAAACGATATTGCGACAAGAGACAAAAACGCTCCTCTGTCTTATAGAAAATGTATAACACCCTAATAATGAACACAATAGGTCGTCTTCGCACGAAAGCAAAATATGCGCATTGCGTGATACACACCAATAGAGCGGAATATGCGCATTGCGTGATACATCCTCATACGGCATATATCACGCAGGAATGCGCATATTAGGATGTTATGCGTCACTTTAAAACCCGAAATTAAAACAAAACTAAAATGACAGAAAATAGTGTAAAATTACTTTTGAATAAATCGTCCCTTGAGTTTCTACCAAGACTGACAGAATATTTAGGCGGACCGAAAATCTACATAAAACGAGACGATGAAGGTGGTAGAAGTGGTGGTGGCAATAAACTCAGGAAATATGAACGAATAATTGGTGATGCAATCGCAAATAATTGCGACACATTAATTATTGCTGGACATTTTCAATCGAATGCGGCAAGAGAATTAGTTGGTTCAGCTTGCCAACTAGGACTAAAATCTATTGTAGTTTGTAAAGAACTTATACCAAATCAGAATGCTACTTTTTTACAAAATGGCAATGCACTTTTAATGAATTTAATGGGTGCGGAAATAGTTACTATAAATAAGGCTGACGATTTCTTGAAAGAAATGCAAAATGCGGCTAAACAAGTTTCTGAAAAAGGTGGAAAGCCATACATTATTCCATTTGGTGGCTCAAACTTACTTGGTTCACTAGGATATGTAGAATGTGTAGATGAAATTAAAGAACAATCGCAAATAGAAGCAGATTACATTTTTACACCAATTGGAAGTGGCGGAACTCAAGCAGGAATTATTGCAGGAATTGTCAAAAACGAAATGAAAACTAATGTAGTTGGAATTAGCGTTTTGCATAAAACTGAAGTTGCAAGAAAAATTGTTGAAGATTTGACTAATGAAACTTTAAATTATTTTGGACGAGACAAAGTAAAACCTGAAAAGGTAATCATAGACGATAATTTTATTGGACAAGGGTACGGAATAACAACTAAAGAAAGTATTGAAACAATTAAACTTTTAGCAAAACTAGAAGGAGTTTTTCTTGACCCAGTTTATACATCAAAAGCAATGACAGGATTAATAGACCATATAAAAACTGGGAAAATTAAAAGCAACGAAACAGTAATTTTTATTCATACTGGCGGTGCACCATTAATTTATGCTTATTATGACAAATTATTTGAATAAGAAAAAAGCGAACGCATAACATTCATCCGAGTAGGCGAAAGTCCCACTAACTAAAAGTCCCAGAACAAGCATTCTTGACTGGGACTTTTGCATTACTCGGTGTTGGGCGACGCCTGCTGTTGAATCGTGAGTGTGAGGCGGTGGGAGTGTGTTCTTTAGGGGGAGAAGTTGCGTCTAGGGAGGAGTGGATATTCTGGAGCATATTGACTACCAGCAACACACCTTCGCCACCCACCTCCAAGAGAAAGGTGCCGACCTGCGCTACCTCCAACAACTCCCCAGACACGCGTCCACCAAAACCACGGAAGTCTATACTCCTCTCACCAAAAGAGGCGAAGAAAAGTTGAAAAGTCCTTTGGATTTTTTGGAAGGAATTTGAGAAAAAACGATATTGCAACAAGAGACAAAAACGCTCCTTTGTCTTATTGAAAATGGATAACACCCTAATAATGAACACAATAGGCCACCTTCGCACGAAAGCAAAATATGCGCAATGCGTGATACACACCAATAGAGCGGAATATGCGCATTGCGTGATACA
>CALSBM010000049.1:0-23277 GCA_943373175.1 Chitinophaga pinensis
GTTGGCCCACAAGGGCCAATCGGATTGACAGGTGCAAAAGGCGATACTGGTGCTGTTGGCCCACAAGGGCCAATCGGATTAACTGGTGCTAAAGGCGATACTGGCTCTGTTGGCCCACAAGGTCCAATCGGTTTGACTGGAGCAAAAGGCGATACTGGTGCTGTTGGCCCTCAAGGCCCAATCGGATTGACAGGTGCAAAAGGCGATACAGGCTCTGTTGGTCCACAAGGTCCAATCGGATTAACAGGAGCAAAAGGCGATACTGGTGCTGTTGGCCCTCAAGGCCCGATCGGATTGACAGGCCCAAAAGGTGATAAAGGCGACATCGGCGATACAGGCCCGCAAGGCCCAATTGGATTAACTGGAGTAAAAGGCGATACTGGCTCAGTTGGTCCACAAGGCCCAATCGGACCCACAGGTGCTACGGGTTCGCAAGGTGTTGCGGGTGCGAACGGCATTTCAGTCGTATCCAGCCAAGTCCAAAACGATAGCCTTTACCTAACCTTATCGAACAATCAAGTAATTAATGCAGGCCATGTAAGAGGTCTGCAAGGCGTACCGGGAGCAACTGGATTACAAGGTCCTGCTGGTCCACAAGGTTCAATAGGATTAACAGGTGCAACAGGATCCCAAGGCCCTGCAGGGCCTCAGGGATTACTCAGCAATGGTACAACCGCTGGGAATACCCCTTACTGGAATGGAACTGCATGGGTCCTAAATAACAGCAATTTGCATAATAATGGAGCAGGGGTTGGGGTTGGTACTAATACTCCCAATACCTCAGCAAAATTAGAAGTAGCAAGTACGACTCAAGGCTTTTTACCACCGCGTATGACCACCGTACAAAGAGATGCCATTGCATCGCCTGCTCCAGGATTAACCATTTATAACACCAGTGTAAACTGTTTACAGTGGTGGAATGGAACTATTTGGTTTGATGGTTGCGGAAATAATTCAATAGTAGGCAGTATCACCGCCATCAACTGCGGCTCAGCCACCAACAACGGCACACTCACCTCCGGCACCGCCGCAAGTGGAGTAACCACCGACATCTCTTACACAGGCGGTAACGGCGGTACTTATACTGCACAGATCATTAACTCAACGGGTATAACTGGCTTAACGGCCTCTGTAACTGCTGGCACATTAGCCACTGGCAATGGCTCTTTAACCTTCAATATTACTGGCACTCCTGCCAACAGCGGCACGGCCAGTTTTGCGCTTAGCATTGGCGGGCAGAGTTGCACGTTTACCAGAACGGTAGCAGTGCCACAACCCGCTTATCCTGCCGGAACGGTGCATTGTATTGGTACTCCAACTGCTGTGGTTGAAGTAACTAACCCTGTTACTGGCCGTATTTGGATGGATCGCAACTTAGGTGCTTCCAGAGCGGCTACCAGCGGTACAGATACCGCCGCTTACGGAGACTTATACCAATGGGGTAGGAGAGCGGACGGGCATCAGTGCCGGACTTCTTCTACTATTGCTACGCTAAGCAGCACAGACCAGCCCGCGCATGGCAATTTTATTACTATTAATAGTGGCAACGTTGATTGGCGTAGCCCTCAGAACAATGCTCTTTGGCAAGGAGTAAATGGTGTAAATAATCCATGCCCAACAGGTTTCAGATTGCCTACCAAAGCAGAACTCAATGCAGAGCTTGCAAGTTGGAGTCAGCAAAATAGTGCAGGTGCTATTGCCTCACCCCTCAAATTGCCCGTGGCGGGCCTCCGTAACAACAGCGATGGTTTGCTCTTCGATGTTGGGTCCTACGGCTACTATTGGAGCAGTACGGTTGAGGGCTTTTCTCTCTCAGGTGGCCTCTACTTCCTCGGCAGCAATGCCAGCATGAACGGCCCCGCCCGAGCCATCGGGTTCTCTGTTCGTTGCATCAAGGACGCTGCTGCGGGTGGTGTTGGTAGTATAAATACGATAGACTGTACGAATCCTACTATTAGTGGCACTCTAACTTCCGGTACTACTGCAAGTGGAGTAACAACCACCATCTCCTACACAGGCGGTAACGGCGGTACTTACACTGCACAGACTATCACCTCCACAGGCGTTACGGGATTAACCGCGAGCCTTACCGCCGGTACTTTGGCTATGGGCAACGGCACTTTGAGCTTCACCATCAGCGGTACTCCTGCAAGTAGTGGAACAGCCAGTTTTGCGCTAAGCATTGGCGGGCAGAGCTGTACGTTTACCAGAACAGTAGCAGCACCACAACCTGCTTATCCTACCGGAACAGTTCATTGCAATGGCACTCCTACGGCTGTGGTTGAAGTAACTAACCCTGTTACTGGCCGCATTTGGATGGACAGAAACCTAGGTGCTTCCCAAGCCGCTACAAGCAGCACCGACACCGCCGCCTATGGAGATTTATACCAGTGGGGCAGAAGAGCGGATGGCCACCAGTGTAGAAATTCTGGAACTACGACTACCTTGAGTAGTACTGACCAGCCGGCGCATGGTAATTTTATTATGATTAACTCTGGCAATTATGATTGGCGAAATCCTCAAAATGATGCGTTATGGCAAGGAGTTAACGGAATAAATAATCCTTGTCCTAATGGATTTCGATTGCCAACACAATCAGAACTCGATGCAGAGCGAAGCAGTTGGAGTCAGAATAACAGCATTGGTTCTTTTGCCTCACCGCTCAGACTGACTGTGGCGGGCTTACGCAGTCGCGGCAATGGTTCGGTCAACAGTGTTGGGTCCGGCGGCTACTATTGGAGCAGTACGGTTAATGGCATCTACTTCAGTTACCTCTACTTCGACGGCAATAGTACCAACGTGAGCGGCGGCACCCGCGCGTACGGATCCTCTGTTCGTTGCCTCAAGGATGCTGCTACGGGTGGTGTGGGTAGTATAAATTCAATAGACTGCGCCAACCCCACCCACACCGGCACGCTCGCTTCCGGCACCGCTGCAAGTGGAGTTACTACTGCTATCAACTATACGGGCGGCAATGGAGGAACCTATTCTGCTCAAACCATTTCTTCCACCGGCGTTACAGGTCTAACGGCCACACTCACAGCAGGTACTTTAGCCACTGGGAATGGTACTTTAACCTTCACCATTACTGGCACTCCTGCCAGTAGTGGCACTGCCAGTTTTGCGCTTAGCATTGGCGGGCAGAGTTGTACGTTTACCAGAACGGTAGCAGCACCACAACCTGCTTATCCTACCGGAACAGTTCATTGCAATGGCACTCCTACGGCTGTGGTTGAAGTAACTAACCCTGTTACTGGCCGCATTTGGATGGACAGAAACCTAGGTGCTTCCCAAGCCGCTACCAGCAGTACCGACACTGCAGCCTACGGCGATTTGTACCAATGGGGAAGAAGAGCAGATGGACATCAGTGTAGAAATTCAGGAACAATTTTAACTGTGAGTACGTCGAATCAACCAGTTCACAATAGTTTTATTATTTCATCAAGTGATTGGCGAAGTCCTCAGAACAATAATTTGTGGCAAGGGGTAAGTGGAATTAATAATCCATGCCCTAGCGGATTTCGACTTCCAACAGAAACTGAGTATTCTTCTGAACTATCTAGCTGGAACAATCAATTAAATAGTGTGGGTGCATTTAACTCCCCCCTTAAACTGCCAGTTCCCGGGGTACGTGATTGGCAAAATGGGGAGTTTAATTCTGTAGGATTTAATGCCCTGTATTGGACAAGCAGCATTACTGGAACCAATGCTATTTATTTAAATATTGCCAATATGAATACTCGAATGTTGTTTAATAGCAGAGCACTTGGTACTTCTGTTCGATGTGTAAAAGATGCTAGTGCTGGAGGTTTAGGAGCCGTGAATGCTTTAGACTGCAACAGTGCAACTCATTCTGGCATACTTACTTCTGGTACATCCGCAAGTGGTATTTCTACTGGTATAAATTATTCTGGAGGCGATGGTGGTACCTACCCCGCACAAACCATTTCATCAACCGGTGTAACCGGCCTCACAGCTTCGCTTACTGCAGGCACTTTGGCCAATGGAAATGGTACTTTAACTTTTAACATTACAGGCATCCCTTCCATCAGCGGTACCGCCAGTTTTGCGCTCATCATTGGAGGGCAAAGTTGTACGTTTACATGCACGGTTCTAGCGCCACAACCTGCTTATCCTATCGGAACAGTTCATTGTAATGGCACGCCAACCACTGTTATTGAAGTGACCAACCCTACTACCGGCCGTATTTGGATGGATAGAAACCTAGGCGCTTCCAGAGCCGCCACCAGCAGCACGGATACTGCCGCTTATGGTGACCTTTACCAATGGGGAAGGAAAGCGGATGGGCACCAGTGTAGAAATTCTGGAACTACGCCTTCCTTAAGTAGTACTGATCAGCCGTCGCATGGGAACTTTATTATAATTAACTCTGGCAATTATGATTGGCGAAATCCTCAAAATGATGCGTTATGGCAAGGAGTTAACGGAATAAATAATCCTTGTCCTAATGGATTTCGATTGCCAACACAATCAGAAGTCGATGCCGAGCGTTTGAGTTGGAGCTTCCCTAATAGTATTGGAGCTTTCGCTTCTTCACTTAAACTGCCAATGGCGGGGTATCGTTACTCTGGAGCTGGATCTCTTACTGGAGTAGGAAGTTATGGTGTCTATTGGAGCAGTACAACTTTAGGTGCTAATTCTGGCGGAGTTGATTTTATCATTAATTATTCAAACTCTGATTCTAGCAATCGAGCCGATGGAAACTCCATACGTTGCATTAAAAACTAATGCAACACCGGCCACTTTGGCTTCGCTCAGTGTCAGGATAAAACGAAGTCAAAACACCGGTCACCGAGCAAAGGCAAGGTGACCGGTATCTCTTAACTTTAACCTATGCCTCATCTTCTTCTTAAATCTTCACTTTTTCTCTTCTTACAACTACTTGTTTGCTCCACGGTTTCTGCCCAGTCTGTTTCTGGTAGGCTTTCGCAATTAGCGAATCAGGAGATTCGGTTGGAGGGGTTTGCGGGTTTGCAATCGTATCCCATTGCGAAGACGATGACGGATTCTCTGGGGCGGTTTCGGTTGTCTTTCAAGCCTTCGGATTATGGGGTGGGCTACCTCATGGGGCCGGAGCAGAAGCCGCTGTTTGTGATTCTCAGTGAGGAGGAGGTGGAGATTGTTGGGGAGTCGCTGGTGAGTTTGGAGTCGCTGCGCACGGTGAAGGGCAACCAGAACATGGCTTTCGAGCAGTATGCGCTGGCACACCCGAAGCGCGAACAGGCGCTGAGTGCTTGGGACTACTTGGCGCGGCTGTATGCTTCCGATGCGTTGTTTCGTCAGCAGGCTCGACCCAATGAGGCCATCCAGCAGGAGAAACAGCGCCTCAAGCAGGAAGATGATGCTTTCCTTCAGGCACTGCCGGCCAAGAGCTATGTGCGCTGGTTCCTACCTACTCGCAAGCTGGTCAGTTCGGTTTCTACCATCGCTCAGTACCGCACGGAGGAAATTCCTGCTACTATCGCGGCTTTCCGTGCCATGGATTATACGGATTCCCGCCTCTATAAAAGCGGCTTGTTCAAAGACGCTATCGACAACCATTTCTGGTTGTTGGAGAATTGTGGCAAATCGCTGGATTCGGTTTTTCTGGAGATGAAGGCGTCCATTGATGCGATGCTGACCAAGCTGGTCACCGATGAGAAGAAGCTGAATGAAGTCACGGATCACCTCTTCACCTTGATGGAACGCCACAGCTTATTTCAAGCTTCGGAATACCTGGCGTTGAAGGTGCTCAATGAGACAAGTTGCACCCTCAACACCGACTTGGCTAAGCAGTTGGAGACCTACCGAGCCATGAAGAAAGGCAACACGGCTCCTGACATTCGCTTTGAGCGGAAGAAAGGGGTTGTGGTTTCTTCCCAACTTCCCGCCAAACTCTCCGAAATCAAACAGTCGCACGTCTTGGTTGCTTTTGCAGCAGGCTGGTGCAGCCATTGTCAAACGGAAATCCCGCAAATCACGCCGCTCTATGATAAATGGAAGAGCAAAGGGCTTGAGGTGGTGCTCATCACCCTCGACGATCTCCCCAAAGAGCACGAAGCCTTCACCCGCAACCTGCCCTTCCCTCACTACTGCGACTTCCGCAAATGGGACAGCCAACCGGTAAAAGACTACTACGTCTTCGGCACCCCCACTTTCTTCCTACTCGACCAAGACCGCAAAATCGTCCTCCGCCCAAACTCCGTCAAACAAGTGGATGCGTGGGTGGACTGGGTGTTGAAGTAGGGGTTGAGAATGGAGAATTGAGAATTGAGAATGGAGAATTGAGAATGGAGAATTGAGAATTGAGAATGGGGAATTGAGAATTGAGAATGGGGAATGGGGAATGGGGAATGGGGAATGGGGAATGGGGAATGGAGAATTGAGAATGGAGAATGGGGAATGGAGAATGGGGAATGGGGAATTGAGGCTTTTTTTTCGATGGATAGTCAGAGTATTTTTGATTTGTGGTATGGGTGCATCTCTCGAAAAGTTGATGTAAATTTTCTCTTCGTTCTTGGTATCTGACGGTAATTAAAAAGGTTTCTTTTATTGTCCTGTTTTTTAGTATGGCTAAGAGTAAAAAAGATTGACTTATTGTACAAAATAAAGTATGTTGGTAAGTACAAAAAGGTCATGCAAGCGGTCACCATATCCCAACTCCGGAGCAACATCAAGAAATACTTGGATTATGTCTCCAAATCTTCAGACGTTATTGTTGTATCAAGGGCTAATGAGGAGGAAGCAGTCGTTATTCTTTCTCTAAGCGAGTATAATGCACTCACTGAAACGGCTTTTCTACTTTCTTCTGCTGAAAATCGTCAACGTTTGCACCAATCCATAGAACAGGTTAAACAAGGGAAAACCCGGGAATTCAAACTGTAAAACCAACCGCGGATTTTTTATTTACCGAAAACGGTTGGGAGGATTTTTAATATTGGATAGAAACAGATGGTGCAACCAAGGAAAGTCTATTCAATGATTTGAATGTTACCGGATTTTTTCAAGACAAAATCAGTGCACAACTTAAGCGTTTAGTCCTATGAAAGGTGCTCTATTTTCAGCTTGTTTGATTGTTGATAGAAAGTGTTATTTAGAGTACGTGATACTTGCTTTTATTTGCACGTAAATCTATTTGCCATGAATACCAAACTCACACTAAGCATAGATAAAGGCGTAATTGAACAAGCGAAAAGCTATGCCAAAGACAATAGTGTTAGCCTTTCAACGCTTATTGAAAACTATCTCATTTCATTAACTTCAAAAAAAGAAACGGAAAGAAAAGTGAGTCCTTTGGTTGAAAGCCTTACAGGTGTAATTCCAAGCCATGGTCTGGACGACAAAAAAGACTATATAGATTTCATAACTGAAAAATGATCTGGTCTAACTTTCCTTAGGCAGTTTTTTCAGAATAGCTCACTGGGAGTCAATTTGGAGCACTTGGACAAGGGTTTGTTTGGTTTAAAACTTTGTTTTGTATGGCTCCTTTTTAAATGTGGTTGAAAATTCTACTTCAAACCATGGCACTTGTTTTTGTTTCGATTATAGTCGAAATAATATTTACATTTGCATGCAGTTTCGATTATGGTAGAAAGGAAAGCGCATATAGACAAGATAATTCCGTTTGTTGATACGCCTGTAATTAAGGTTATCACAGGGATAAGGCGTAGTGGGAAGAGTACCCTACTTAAGCAAATCGTACAGGTATTGGAACACAGCAAGGTGAACCCTGATCAAATCATTCTGATTAACATGGAGTTAATGGAATTTGATCAGCTAAGGAACTACCAAGATTTCTATGCCTATATCAAGGAAAAGCAATCTAAATCCAATGGAAAATGTTACGTCTTAGTTGACGAGATTCAAGAAGTAAACGAATGGGAAAAAGCCATTAATTCTTTGCTGGCTGAACAGAAAAGCGATATTTTCATTACCGGTTCAAACGCGAAATTACTTTCCTCTGAGTTAGCGACTCTTTTGTCAGGAAGGTACGTTCAATTTAAAATGTATCCCTTGGTTTTTTCCGAGTTCTTACAATTCAGAAAAGAAAAACTACCGCAAATCGCTATTCAAGATGAGTTTTTACTGTTTCTTAAGTATGGAGGCTTCCCGGGCTTGCATCATATAGAGTTAGAAGATGCTATTATTCGTCAATACTTACAAGCTATTTACCATAGCGTTTTGCTAAAAGATGTCATTGTGAGAAACACCATACGTGACGCTGCAATGCTCGATAACATAAGTAAGTATTTGATTGATAATAGTGGAAAAATCACCTCCGCAAAAGGAATTAGTGACTACATGAAATCACAAAAACGAAAAGTTTCAGTTGACACAGTTCTTAATTATATTCGTTTCAGTTGCGATGCCATGCTTTTTGAAAAAGTAGATCGCTATGATGTAACGGGTAAACGACTATTGGAAACGCATGAAAAATACTATATGTCAGATATTGGGTTGCGATTTGCGACCTTGGGATTTACGCCACAGTCCATTTCATCGCAATTGGAAAACATCGTTTATCTCGAATTAAAGTTTAGGAATTTTGAGGTAACGATAGGTAAAATTGGTGATTTGGAGATTGATTTTATTGCGACAAAAGGAAATGAAAAACGCTATTTTCAGGTTTGTACACAGCTTACGGATGAAAAAGTGATTGAACGCGAATATCGTTCATTGGAAATGGTACCGGATAGTTTTCCGAAATATGTGTTATCGCTAGACAAAGGTTTTGAAACTACCCCCAGTGGTATAAAATGGATGAACATCATTGATTTTCTGCTGGATACGAGTTGGTAGTTCTGGTGATATTTGAAGATTTCGCCTGATTTGATAATCTGAATTCAGTCAGTTCGTTGACTCAATTCACCTAAATCCAGTCAGTGTATTGACTCTATTCACGTAAATACAGTCAGTATGTGGAATAAATTTGCTCGATTGCCAACTCTGGACCGCGCTGGCAAAGCCAACTTCCTAACATTGCCTTTCGACGAATTGAGCCGGCGAAAAGTTCCTACGTCTTCGACACCCCACCTTCTTCCTACTTGACCAAGACCGCAAAATCGTCCTCCGCCCGAATTCCAACAAACAAGTTGAAGCTTGGGTGGACTGGGTGTTGAAGTAGCAGCCGAAGGGAATATGTAGTCAAGTGCATGCCCGTGGGCTACGAATGCGGTTTTTCCGCAAAATTAACTTGACGTATTACGGCTTGATGCATGGGTACTAATGGTACTGCTTCGATTTTGCCGGAAATTCTATGATAAAGGTTAACGGTAACCCCATCTTTTCTTGCTTCCGGCTCAGGCTGAGGAACCCAGTGCCAAATTGGATCTTCTCCATGTTCAATTAGCGGCTCGGATTGGGCATAAATGTCTCTAAAGCAATTTCCATAGTTGCGCCCATAAGTGGTTTTGTGCGATAAAGCAGCAGCAAGTAGCCATGGGCCTAATCTGATTCGCGTGCCCATTGAATCAGATTCAACCTTCACCTTGTTTTTCCAACTGATTCTTATGGGTTGTTCTTCTGCCAATGAGTTAATCGTTATTAATCCTTCGGCATGTTTTATTTCCCCTTCAGAGGAAATTGTTAGGCTTTGATTATGAGTAAGCCAACCGGGAATTCTTACCGACAATTTCAGTCCTTTTGGCCAGGGCTTTTCAGCATAAATGAGCACTTCTTCCTCATACGGATAATTCGTTTCTATCCTGAATTTCACTGGTTGATTATTCCAAATTGTGTCGATGGTTAAAGGAAGAAAGTGAACTAATCGCAACTCATTTTCACTCCAGAAAAGAACAGCATATTGTAGAAAATAAGGAATTAACCTTCCTGCATTTGGAGCGCAGCAAGCGGCTACATCTTGATGGACTACGGAGAATTTATACCTGGTTTGTTTTCGGTTTGGTTCTATTTCGCCGTTTCTACTTCCATCCATAATAAAACTATCATCGGTTCTTAGGTAAGCGATGCCCGGTTCTTTGGGGTGAAATGCTCCAAATCCGGCATTGTAGAAGGTGTTTTCTGCTACATCGGCCAGTGTCAAGTCTTGCGTATCTAGCATCCATTGATGGATAGAATGAATCCATTCTTGAATGGAGCACATTTCATATCCAGTATGACGTGGTTGAGGCATTCGTCCTTTAATCCATTCATCTCCTATGGGGCCACCGGCAGGGGTAAGGGATTGAAGCAACTTCGTTCCATAAGTGCGTGCAGCAGCAGAGTATTTCTCATTGGAGGATGATGCCACAAGCAAGGTTCTGAGGTGTTCAAAAGCATGAACGCCATGGCCTTGAAGTAGGATTTCGGGATTAGAAGCGTTTTTAAACTGGGCGTCGCTTTCTGATTGCCATTGCCGACTGTAATCTTCATAAAGAAACCGAGCATAATCAAGGTAGTAGGCATTTCCACTTTTTTGATACAGCCATTCCAATACATCGGTAATGCACAAGCCGTGGGACATTCCGCCATTAAAGCCCGGATTGCTTTTGAATGGATGGGATTGGTCGATGGGATAGGCGGCCATTAGGTTGTCAACTCCGCGTACCAATGCCTGAAACACTACAGTATCGCCGCTAACTTCTACCCAAAATGTAAGAGCGCGAAATAAAGTAGCCTTTGCCCATAACTCGCCGTTTTCCCCTTCAAAGCGATAGCGTAAATCTTGTTGATAAATTCCTATGTAGCCGTCTTCGTCTTGAGTTTTAATCAGTGCCTCTATCCGATTCCTTGCCTGAGAAATGGCTTCGTTATTTTGAGAATACCACGCAAGCCGGACGAATCCATCCAGCCAGTTGCTTTGCGTTTCTGAATTCCACCAACGGTATTGTGCTTCGCCGGGAGCATCGCCTGCTTTGAGATTGCCCAATTTCGGAATAGGGCTTTCGTTTCCGATTCGGTCTGCACCGTATAGGTCAGGGCTAAACAACTCCGGCACTAATTCAGGGATTTTTCTGAACCAGCCGTTAAGTAAATTGGCCATTCGGGTGTAAACCCATCCGTTAGGTTGAATGCAGTTAACAGGAATGATATGCGGGAAGCTGGTCATGGAATTTCGGTGTTGAAGCAAAGGAATATGGAGCTGCAAACAGTTGAATGAAGCATATAGATTACTTAAAGTTGTAGGAGGCTAGGCATTCTTTCATTTCAGTAAATGCAACGGAATTAGGAATTTTCCCAGTTGACCGTTTTATTTCATGCTCACCTGCAAAGTGTGTAGAACCCTTAAGTAAATTTATTTTTCATAATGAATTGCGAAAACGAAATTTCCCATAGCAAAGGCATTTAGAATATGGAATGACTTAGGCTGGTGAGAAAGATATTTCAAGGATTAATAATTAAATAGCAACCAAAAAAAAGCTGACTTTAATTAGGTCAGCTTTTTTTTAGATTACATCTGATTAATCAATTTTCTTATTTAGAAATTGATTATTGGTTTGAATTACGGTAGGGTTATTAACTCCAACACTGAGAGAGGAATTCTGGGGCTCATCGGATTTTGGAACGGAGTTCAGCGCAATCTCATGCCGCAAGTACGCTGGAACCGATTCCATTTTGTTGACCGCATCATTGCTTAATCCAATATTGTTGTAGGTTTTCAATTTTGACAGTGTGGTTTTCGATTCTGGACTTACTCCTACAGCCTTGGTTGAACTCGAACGAATTGTTTTTGGATTATTTTCTAACACTTCATCGTCCTTTAATTCTCGAACAGAAAGGGTAAATCCGTTTTCCGCAACATCCTCTTTGTTTCCAAATTTGTTTGCGTCAACAGCAGTAGGCACAGCGGCAGCTTTTTCTACAACCTGTTCCTGCTCTTTAATAATTTTTTGAAGTGTCTCCGCAGCATCTCCTGTTGGCGTTGAGGTCGAATCGTCAAAGAGTATCACAGTTGTTTTTGCAATTGGTTCCGGATTAACGGTGATTGGCATTTCAACTTTGTCAAGCTCCACTCTTTTATAAACTTCTGTTTTCTGAGGTTCAGGTTTATTCTTGTTTACCTTGAAGTCTAAATACTCTTTTTCTTTAGACTCATTAACATCGTTAATTGGGTTATCGAATAAGTTGGAAACAGGGGTTTCAAAAAGTACTTCAGGTTTTGATTGGGGAGTATCAAATTCTAATTTTTTTGTGGCTATAAACTCAGACTTTTTTTTGAAACCAGTGGCCAGAACAGTAAGGTGAAGGCTGTCTTCAAGCTCAGAATTGAGATAAGATCCCCAGATTAAGTTGGCTTCACCTCCGGCTGCTTTTTGCAAGTGTTGGGTAATTACCGCGATTTCGTCCATCGTAACTTCTTGATTTCCCGAACCAATGTTCACAAGAATGTTTTGAGCACCATGAATGTTGCTTTCGGTAAGCAAAGGCGAAGTGATGGCTTGTTCTACGGCATTGATGGCGCGATGATCCCCTTTGCAAATTCCTGATCCCATAATGGCAACGCCAGAATTGCGAAGAACCGTTTCAACGTCTGCAAAGTCAACGTTGGTGTTTCCTGAAATGGTGATAATTTCAGCAATGCTTTTTGCTGCCGTAGCTACCACATCGTTTGCCATAGCAAAAGCCCTGCTTTGGGTCATGTTGCCATAGTTAGTCAGAATTGAGTCGTTGGAAATTACCATAAGGCAATCGACTACGGCGGAGAGCTTATCGAGGCCAAGGCTAGCTTGCTTTACTCGTTTAGGGCCTTCGAGGCTGAAAGGGGTAGTAACAATCCCCACGGTAAGAATATCGAGTTCACGGCAAGCCTCTGCAACTACTGGTGAAGCGCCGGTGCCAGTACCACCGCCCATTCCGGCAGTAATAAAGACCATCTTAGTGTCAACTCCAATAGCTGCTTTAATGTCTTCGAGGCTTTCTATAGCGGCATTGTAGCCAATTTCTGGTTGGTTGCCCGCACCTCTTCCCTTGGTGAGCGATGCGCCCATGTGGATTTTGGTATTAACGGGGCTATTTTCCAACGCTTGTGCGTCGGTATTGCAGACGATGAAGTCAACGTCTTTAATACCGATTTCTATCATGTGCTTTACCGCGTTTCCGCCGGCGCCGCCAAGTCCAATTATTTTAATTAGGCTATTGAGTTTGAAGTCGGGAGTGGTTAAAAATTCCATTGTATCGAATTAAAGAAGTGAGGGGGCTTTAGTTTGTTTAGTTGAGGTCTGGGTCGTTGTCGTTTTCAATGAGGTTCCGAATTCGTCGCAAAAAACCTTCGGTAACACCTTTACGGTTTTTATCGAGTACTTCCTTTTTAGGAATTGGAGGTGGTGTCGAAGAAGGATTATCGTTTAGTTTTTCACTGAATACTGGCGAGACGTATTTTTGGTCTCGGTTTTTTTTCTCTGAGATGATTAATCCTACACAGGTAGCATAAGCCGGACTTTTGATTTCAAATGTGCCAGGCGCGAGGTGCTCATTGGGATATCCAATCTTGGTTGAAATGCCTGTTACTTCTTCTACTAAGGTTCGGGTGTTTTTAAGCGATGCACCGCCGCCGGTAAGCACTATGCCTGCAGCCAGCTTATCCCTTAGTCCGGAAAGTTCTATTTGCACATTCACCATTTCCATGATTTCTGCAACACGGGCATGAATAATCAAGGAAAGGTTTCGCATCGAAATCTCTTTCGGTTCCCTTCCCTTGATACCGGGAATAGTGATAATTTCACGATCAGAAGTATCGTCAGGCCAAGCATTCCCGAACTGTTTTTTCAGTTCTTCAGCTTGAGCTTTTAGAATATTGCACCCTTGCTGAATGTCGAGGGTAATGGCATTTCCTCCGAAGGGCAAAACGGCTGAATACCTGATGACATGTTCGTGGAAGATTGCGATGTCGGTAGTTCCTCCTCCGATATCCACCAGCACCACACCAGCTTCTTTTTCTTCCGGCGATAAAACGGCCTCAGCCGAGGCTAAAGGCTCCAGGGTGAGATAGGTTATGGTTAGGGTGTCTGGCTGGCCTTTTTCATTCAGTATTTCCGCCTTTTTTACACACTGGGCTATGTTTTCTATGGCCGCAGTTTGTCCGGTAATAATGTGGTAATTGCCTTTTATTTCCCCTCCTGCATGTCCAACCGGATTTTGTATGCCAGGTTCCTCGTCGATGGTGTAGTCTTGAGGGATTACATCAATAATTTGGTGTCCAGGGGGGATGTTGAGGCGCATCATTTTTTCGCGCATCGCGCTTATCTCCTCTTCGGTAATAACTTCTCGAATGTTGTTCCTTAACAGTTTATACGATTGTTGCATCGACTGGATATGCTGCCCGGCTATTCCAACATTTACCTCATCGATGTTCATTTTCGCTTTATCGGCAGCAACTGAAATGGCCTTTTCGATTGCAGCACGAGTAAGGTCTATATTCGCCACAACGCCGCGTGTTACCCCTTTGGATTCTGCTTGGCCAAAGCCGAGGATAACCAATTTGTCGTTGGCGTTAAAGGTTCCGACCATTGCACAGATTTTCGTAGTTCCTATGTCGAGCCCGACATAGAACTGTTCATTTATTTCGCCTTTTGACATACAATGAGTTCTTTAAATTGGAGATTGATGAGGGAGTACTTGTTCCAGTCTTCATTCCTAAAGCCATCTCGGTAGAGTGCTTCCAGTTTGAAGAATTTGTCGTTCAAGGCTGTGGTGTCACCCAGAACAACGGTATGATTTCCAATAACAGGAATGATCTCCAACTGCTCCTGATCGTTCACATAGATTTGCGAAGTCAAGGCGTTGGCTGTTTTATTTTTGCTTAGAAAGAGGGCTAGTTGCCAGAGCTGATGGCCAACTGGGGTAGTTAAACTGTCCCGTTTCCCTTTTTTCTCTTCAATATTTCCTATAGCAATTGGTACTCTATACGCGCCTATTGTTGACAAGGGCATTTTGAGTCCATTGCTATCGAGATAGAAGCTTTGCTGCTTAGCATTAATGATTCTAAGAACCGGTACCCGTTGCTCAATTCTTATGCGAACCTTGCCTGAAAAACTCGCCCATACTTCTGCATTGGAAACATGAGGCATAGTCTCCAGCATAAGCTCAGCAGCGTTTAAGTCTAATTTATTTAATGGTCTGCCCGATACAATATCGATTTGAGCATTTTCTAGTTTCCTAATTATAGAGTTATTGTCAACGAGTTCGAGTCCTTCCGGGCCATCAATGGTAATGAAGTAGCCATTAATTAGTCGTTCGCTCAGTTTCCATTGACTAAAGCCATACCCGGCAGCAACTGCGAGCAAGAATAGGCCCTGCAAGCTTAGTTTAAGAATCCTGTTCCAGTTCATGCCAGACTCCTTTCTTTCTCAGAGACCCAAGATTTAATTGGATTCACTAATAGGTCAATATCTCCTGCGCCCACCGTCAAAATCACTTCGGGCTTCCAGTTTTCAAGGCATTGAATAACTTCATCGTGCTTGCAAAGTGCTTTTCTGCCGTTGGAGCAGTGTTTTAGCAGTATTTCAGAAGAGATTCCCTCAATGGGAAGTTCTCTGGCAGGATAAATAGGCATAAGAATAAGCTCGTCAAACAAGCTCAGGCTTTCAACAAATCCATCTTTGAAATCACGGGTTCTACTGAACAAATGAGGCTGAAAAATGGCTGTTAGCCTTTTTCCCGGATACAATTGACGAACAGCTTGTTCTAATGCCTTAATTTCAGTGGGGTGATGGGCATAATCGTCGATGTACGCTATTTTCAAGCCTTCCCACAGGCGTTCAAACCTTCTTTTAACTCCTGTAAAACTGCGTATTGCTTCAGGCAGGAGTTCGGGCTTGGCACCCATCAGCAGTGCTAATGCTAGCGCGGCAGTAGCGTTCATCAGGTTGTGGTCACCTGGTAACCCAAAGTTTAATTTGCTAAGGGTAAGTTCAGGTGCATGAAAATCGAAGATTACCCTTCCGTTTTCAACTCTAAGGAAGTTGTACCAATAATCGCCTTGTTTTCCATAACGGAGCGTTTTTGTTCCCGGCTTGGAAGTGAGGTTTACACCTTCTGCAAGCAATACCACGTCGGTTACTTGCTCTGCGAATGCCTGAAATGCCTCATCTACCGAGTTTGCATGTCCATAAATGTCCAGGTGGTCAGCATCGGTACTCGTAATTGCTGCAAATGCAGGATGGAGTTGAAGAAAGGAACGGTCGAATTCATCGGCTTCTGCGACGAAGCGGTCCAAAGCGCCTTCGATGAAATTGTCGGTATAGTTGGTGGCAATGCCTCCGAGAAAGGCAGTAGCAGGCGCTCCGGCTGCTTGAAGCAAATGTGCTAAAAGGCTTGAGGTGGTAGTCTTTCCATGTGTTCCGGCTACTGCTGCCAAAGTCCCTGTATCGGTTAGCTTTCCTAACATTTCAGCACGTTTAAGCATAACGAAACCTTGCTCCGTAAGGAAATGACGCAGTGAACTGTTGGTTGGAACAGCGGGTGTTGCTACTACTAAGGTGTTTTCGAATGTCAGGCCGAATTGGTTAATCAGAGCAGGAGAATCCTCATACGTAATGGCCATACCTTCCACTTCTAATTGTGAGGTTAAAGCCGTTGCGGTTTTATCATAGCCGGCAACCAAGTGGCCGCTTCTGTTAAAATACCGGGCTAACGCGCTCATTCCAATACCTCCGATACCGAGGAAAAAGTAGTTCATTCCTTTTTTCATGGCTCTAAGATTTTAAGGATGTCGCGGGCAATGTTGGAAGCAGCGTCGCTATAGTTAAGAGACTCCAGTTTCTTCTCCATTTCACGAAGGGCTTCCGGATGGTTGATTAACTCGATAGCGAGGGCAATGGCTCTGCTTTCGGCCTGCTCGTCGGGCAGCATACGTGCTGCGCCATTTTTCACAAAAGCATGTGCGTTGATGCTTTGGTGGTCTTCGGCAACCATTGGAGCAGGCACCAGAATGGCCGCTTTTCTTACGGCTGCCAATTCGCTAAGTGTTGATGCTCCAGCACGGCACAAAACCAAATTGCAAGCAGCAAAGGCTAAGTCCATTCGTTGAATAAAGGGCGCAACAAATCGTCCGGGTGCTTGCAGTTTTGCCACTTCATTCGATAGGCTACTTCCGGTTTGCCAGATAAGCTGGACACCGGACTGCTCAAGCGCATTCAAATTTTGTTTAACGGCGCGGTTAAGTGTTCCTGCGCCCAGGCTTCCACCGGTTACCAATAGCACCGGTTGGGTAGAATTTAATTGGAAGAAAGCCCTGGCTTCTTGCTTTTCCTGTTCGGTTGACGGACGCAAATCGCTTCGGATAGGATTGCCGGTTAAACGAGTTTTCCGTTTTCCGAAAACCTTATCTAAGCCATCAAATGCTACATACGCTCGTTTAACATTGGGTGCTAAAAGGCGATTGGTCAGACCGGCAAAGGCGTTTTGTTCCTGGATGAATGTTGGGATGCCTTTCCATTGAGCAGCAAACAGCAAGGGGCCGGAAGCATACCCGCCTACCCCAATCACTGCGTCAGGCTCGAATTCATTGATAATTTTCGAAGACAGACATAGGCTTTTCCAGATGCGGTAAGGCAGTTTCAGGTTATCAGTGCTCAAACTGCGTTGAAGTCCTCGAATAGGAAGTGCCTTTATAGAATAACCGGCTTCGGGAATACGGGTCATTTCCATTTTTCCTTCAGCACCAACAAAAAGCAACTCTGCTTGGCACTCTTTTTCCAATGCTTGGCCTATCGCGATAGCAGGAAAGATATGGCCTCCTGTTCCGCCGCCACTGATGATGAATCGAAGCCTATTAGACATCTTCTTCCCTTTCCAATTGAAGCCCTTTTTCCTTGTACTCCTTAATAATGCTTTGGCAAATTCCGATAGAAAGGCAAGTAAACAGCAAAGAGGATCCTCCATGACTAATCAATGGCATGGGTTGTCCGGTCACTGGTCCTGTCCCAGTTGAAACAATAACATTCACTAAAGCCTGAATTGAAATCAGTAGTGAAAAGCCAATGAGTAGGTAGGCAGAAAACCCTAATGGGAGTTTTTTGGCAACCATCAATAGCCGATAGATAAAGGACAAGTAGAGAATTAATAGGAGAACACTCCAAATCAACCCGTATTCTTCAATAATTAGGGTGAAGGAGAAGTCTGAGTTTAGTTGTGACAGAAAATATTGAACATCGCTATTTCCAGGCCCTTTGCCGAATAAGACATTGCTGGTAGCAATGGCCATAAGAGCTAATTCAGGTTGGTTTCTTTTATCCTTTAAGTCTGATTTTTCAGGTTTGAGGTTTAGCTTTTCGGCTATATCTTCAGGAATAAGTCCCGAGGAATATATTCTACTCTTTGCCGTGTCGAGACGGCCAATTCCAATTTGATGATAAACATATATCAGTACTATCCCGGTTATTGATATGATGAAGAAGGATTTAACTAACATGAGAAAGTTGAATCGGCTAATCATCAGCATGCCAAAGACCACCACGAGAATGATGGCTGCCGAGGAGAAGTTAGCAGGAACAACTGCGGCACAAATGAGCGCAGGATAAATTAGGGCTCTGAGTAAGTCTTTCAGTGTTTTAATCTGATCTCGCTGTTTAGCAATTACAACTGCCATCCAGATTACCGCAGTAAACTTCATCAAATCCGAAGTCATGAAGGTGATACCGAAAATGGGTATTGCACGAGCCGCATCATTCGACTGTACCATGCCAACGAGGTAGGTGATGCCTTGAACGAAGAACGCCAGCAGAAGTATGAATTTGGAAAGCCTCGCGAAGATTCTGAAGTCTATCTGATGAACCTTATAGATAATCCCCAAGCCGATAAGGCAAAGTATGAATCGCTTTACAACATCGCTAACGAGGTTGTTTGTGCCTGAAGAAAAGGCAACAGCAGTGGAAAAGGCCATGAAAATTATGGTCAGAATCCAGATGCTGCGATCTCCTTCAAGTTTTAACGATCCGATAGTCATGGTTATAGCTGCTTTACAGCTTTTTTGAACTGGTTACCCCGGTCTTCGTAATTCTCAAACAAGTCGAAGCTGGCACAAGCTGGCGATAGCAGCACCATATCGCCTTTTGAGGATAGTTTGTATGCCATATCAACGGCCTCTTTCATAGAAAGACAGTTAACAATCACTTCCATTTCTCCGTGGAAGAAGTCATGAATAGCACGATTATCTTTCCCCAGACAAATAATGGCTTTCGCTTTCTCCTTAACTAAGTTTAGGAGGATGTTGTAATCATTGCCTTTATCAACGCCTCCAGCTATCCATATTACCGGTTTCGTTGCGCTTTCAAGCGCATACCAAGCAGAGTTTACGTTAGTAGCCTTAGAATCGTTGATGTAGTCAACTCCTCTTACTGAAGCAACAAATTCAAGGCGGTGTTCCGCATTTTCGAAACTTTTGAAGTTTTCCCGCATGGCCTCATTGCGGATCTCCATAATTTTTGCAGACAATCCTGCCGCCATGCTGTTGTACTGATTATGTTTTCCTTTAATAGGGAGTTCTTCGAATGACATTTTGAATTCGTTATGATTTAATCGGACGACGAGTTGATTGTTTTGGTTGAATGCTCCATTATCTACTTCCTGATTCAGAGAAAAGGGAAGCAGTTGAGCTGAAGGCTGAAGCTTTTGCAAGGCTTCCAGAGTTAAGGGATCATCAGAACAGTAGATGAAAAAGTCTGACGATTTTTGATTCTGTAATAGCCTCATTTTAGCGGCTATATACAAGTTCAAATCGTATTGATATCGATCCAGATGATCTGGAGTAATGTTGGTTAGTATGGCAATATGCAGCTTAGTGTTATACATATTGTCGAGCTGAAAACTGCTGAGTTCCAGCACATAGCAATCGTAATTTTCCTTTGCTACTTGGCGTGCGAAGCTCTTACCAATGTTACCTGCCAAACCCACATGTAGTCCGGCATTTTTAAGTAAATGATAAGTCAACAGAGTTGTGGTAGTCTTTCCATTGGTTCCGCTAATTCCAATCAGTTTTGCATTGGTGTATTGTGCAGCAAATTCAATTTCACTCCAAACCGGAATGTTCTTTTCAATAACTGCCTGCATCACCGGAGTTTGATCGGATAGTCCCGGGCTTTTGATGATTAGGTCGGCAGTAAGAATGCTTTCAAGGGTATGAGTGCCTGTTTCGTAAGCAATGCTTTCAGCGTCAAGCTCAGCCAGGTAGTGAGGTTTAATCGTTCCTTTATCGCTTACAAACACTTCAAAGCCTTGAGCTTTTCCCAGAATGGCTGCACCAACGCCGCTTTCGCCGGCTCCCAGAATTACTAGTTTTTTTGCCATCATCGTATTTTAAGAAGTGCAATGGTGATGATGACCAACAGAATAGTGATAATCCAAAAGCGGGTAACAATCTTTGGCTCGGGGATTCCGCTAAGTTCAAAATGATGGTGTATAGGCGACATTTTGAAAATTCTTCGCCCTTCGCCGTATTTCTTTTTCGTGTATTTGAAGTAGGAAACTTGTAAAATCACCGACAAGCTTTCAATAAAGTAAACACCGCACAAAAGAGGCAGCATTAGCTCCATTTTGATGATGATGGCAACTGCTGCAATGGCTCCTCCCAACGCTAAACTGCCCGTATCTCCCATGAAAACCTGCGCAGGATAGGTGTTGTACCATAAAAATCCGATGCAAGCTCCCACAACAGCCGATAAAAAGATGACCGTTTCTCCTGAGTTTGGGATGTATAATATGTTGAGGTATTCGGCCAACTTGAAGTTTCCGGACATGAAGGCGAGAATGCCGAGTCCTCCTCCTACAATGGCCGTAGTTCCTGCTGCTAACCCGTCGATTCCGTCGGTAAGATTTACGGCATTGGTGACAGCGGTTACGATGAAAATGATGATAGGCAGGTAGATGATCCACGCATAATTCCCCAGATCAAGCAATTGTCCGTAGTCAAATCCCTTCTTGTAGAAAGGGACGTTGGTTTTCATGCTGATTTGGGCAGTATCCGGGTGCCAGTAAAGGATTCCTGCGATGAGCAGTCCCAAACCAACTTGCCCCATGACTTTAAACTTGGACCGTAGTCCTTGTTTATTCTTCATAAAAACCTTGATGTAATCGTCGGCTAAGCCAATGGCGCCCATCCATATTGTGGCTAAAACCATGAGTATCACATAAACATTGGCAATTTTTGCCATCAAGACTGTTGGAATAAGAATAGAAATCAGGATGATGATTCCTCCCATAGTAGGGGTTCCCTTTTTCGAGAAATGACTTTCCGGCCCTAAAACCCTAATACTTTCTCCGATTTGTTTGGCCTTGAGGAAATTGATGATGCGTTTGCCGATAAAAAGAGAAATAAGAAGGGAAAGAATGGCTGCCATCGAAGCCCGAAAGCTGATGAAACGAAACATTCCGGCACCCGGTAGGTCGAATTGCTGATCGAGGTAGTTAAAGAGGTAGTAAAGCATTATTTTTTCAGCAATTGAAAGGTTTCAGTAAGGATTGCCTTGTCATCAAAAGGGTGTTTTATGCCCATGATTTCCTGATAAGTTTCATGGCCTTTTCCGGCCAAAAGGATGATATCTCCCGGCTTGGCTAAATGGCAGGCTGTTCGAATAGCTTCCTTTCGGTCGCTGATGCGGAGATAAATGGCTTGTTTTTCTGCACTAATGCCTTTAACCATATCGTCTAAAATGGCTTCAGGAGATTCAGTCCTTGGGTTATCGGAGCTAAGAATTACTTGGTTAGAAAGCGAACAGGCGATTTGTGCCATAATGGGACGCTTGGTTTTATCCCGGTCTCCTCCGCAGCCTACCACAGTAATGATTCTTTGTCCACTCCTTCGGAATCGACGTAATGTTTCCAGCACATTCTCTAAGGCATCTGGGGTGTGGGCATAATCCACTACACCTACAATTCGGGTAGAAGAAACCTGGTAATCAAACCTTCCTGCTACCGATCCAACTGAGGATAGTGCTTGTAAGCAGGCTTCTTGCGGAATGCCTAATAATCGGGCAGTGCCATAAACCGCTAATAGGTTTGAAGCATTAAAGTCGCCAATCAAACGACTGTGAAACTGTATTCCATCAAATTCCAGGCTTAATCCTTCCAGGCTGTTATCAATCAGTTTTCCTTTGAAATCAGCCCCATGCAGAAGCGCGAAGGTGCGAACCTGTGCTTTTGTGTTCTGCAACATCACCATTCCATTGCGGTCGTCGCGGTTCACCAAAGCAAAAGCATCACTCCCTAAACGATCAAAAAACGACTTTTTCGCTTTAAGGTATTCCGCAAAAGTGCCATGGTAATCCAGGTGGTCATGGGTGAGATTGGTGAAAACAGCTACTTTAAACTTCAGCCCTTCAATCCGGTTTTGATGCGCGGCATGGGAGCTAACCTCCATGAAAACATGGGTACAGCCCGCGTCGGCCATCTTTCTCAAGAGCGCTTGAAGGCTTATCGCATCCGGAGTGGTATGGGTGGAAGGAAGAAGCTCTTCTTCAATCCGGTTGCCAACGGTAGAAAGTAGTCCGCATCGATAACCTAACTTTCTGAAAAGTTCGAAAAGAAGGCTCGCGGTCGTGGTTTTGCCATTCGTTCCGGTGACCCCTGCTACAATCAAGGATTCCGACGGATGGTTAAACCAGTTGGAAGCCATTTGCCCTAATGCTGCCGAAGCTGAAGGGACTTTTATATAAGTAACCGCACTTGCTTTTTCTTCGGGTATTTGCTCACACACTATTACGTTGGCGCCTGCTGCTACAGCTTGAGGAATGTGCGCATGTCCATCGGTGCGCGTTCCGGGTATGGCAACAAAAGCACCTCCCGATACTACCGAGCGTGAATCTGCCGTAAGGCCCTGCACAACCCGAGACATCTCACCGAAAGTCTCTGTTATTGAGCAGTGTAAAAGGAGTTCTGATAGCGGCTTCATAAAGCTAACTCTAATTGAAGTGGCATGCCCGCTCTGATTGAGCTACCAGCGGTTACACTTTGAGACACAATTCGTCCTTTTCCTTTCACAACGGGACGAATACCACGTTTTTCAAGAATAAATAAGGCGTCTTTCAGATTCATGCCTGTTAAATCGGGCATGCTTTTTTGTGGAATGCGAATGCCGCTGAGCAAGTATCGATTTCCATTGTGGTCGGTTTTTGCCAGTACCTCTTCTCCCTTAAGCACATAAGGCAGCTTTAACGTTCTCAATAAGTGCTTTAAATCAGTCTGATTGCCATTATGTAAGCTGGCTACCGCTGTTCTGCTTGGCATTTTCAGCGCTCTAAATTGATAATTCAGAGAACCGGCATAAATTCTTTTTGCAATTTCTCGGAACAATGGTGCCGCAATTCCACCACCCGTAGGTTCAGGAGTTTTCGGATAATTAACGAC
>CALSBM010000050.1:0-22949 GCA_943373175.1 Chitinophaga pinensis
ATTTCTGGGGCATGGTCTTGTCCCCATTGTTGGCTTTCGAGCCTCGAACCACGATTAACGTAAACGATTCGGCTATCGGTTAGTCCATTGATTACCGCTTTTTGAATGCCTGCACCCGTTTGCAATACACTTATTCCGGGTAATGAGGATAACAATTCGCCTAAGCTGTTGCCAGAGTTTTCATTGATTTGGGTTCTATCTAACAAATTCATCACTGGCCGTTTGAACTGAAAAGGTTGAATTTGTACTTCATTAAGCTGATAAACCTGATGCAACATAGCAATTCTTAGTTCGATTGATTGGGAAATGCTAATCTGTCTTATTTCATCTGGGCAACCTATATGGGAAAAAGTAAAAGTGTAAACTCCTACTACTAGTTTATCAAACACCGCCAATCCATTAGAATCCGACTGAAGGCGGATTTTTGCTGGCATACAGCGAATTGTTACATTATCTAGCGGTTGAAGCGTTGTTGAATCTATGACAGTAATACGGACTGAATGCCCTCTATTTTCCTGTCCAAGGGCAGAAAGAGAAAGTAAACAAAGAAAAAGTAGTAACCGGGGCAACATTAATGCAACTTAGTTGCAAAAATAGCTTTCAAGTTAGAATAAACGAAAAATAATGCGTTAAATAATAAAAACTAAAAAAGAAAAGGGAGGCCTAAGCCTCCCTATCTGTCGGGGTACCAGGATTCGAACCTGGGACCCCCTGCTCCCAAAGCAGGTGCGCTAGCCGGACTGCGCTACACCCCGATTTCCCTGGCGGAGGGTGTGGGATTCGAACCCACGGACCGCTTTCACGGTCACGGTTTAGCAAACCGCTCCTTTAACCACTCAGGCAACCCTCCCGAAGGGACTGCAAAGATAAATACCAGTTTGACCTGTAAAAGTCTCTCGAAAAAAAATTTCAATAAAAATTAGAATAAACCGTGTAACTGGCTGTCAATGAGATTAATAACCTTCCCTAAATCTTCAGGTTTATCAGAATAGTCTATAGTATCTGCATCGATAATCAGCAATCTTCCTTGCTGATAGCCGGAAATCCACTCTTCATATCGGTCGTTAAGCCTCTTCAAATAGTCTAAGCGAATACTGTCTTCGTAATCGCGTCCGCGCTTTTGAATTTGTCTAACTAACGTTGGCACAGAAGCTCGAAGGTATATCAGCAAATCTGGTGGAGAAATCAGGTTGGTGATGGAAGTGAACAGGTTGGTATAATTCTCGAAGTCTCGCACAGACATCAACCCCATTTCATATAAATTGGGAGCGAAGATGTTTGCATCTTCATAAATGGTTCGATCCTGAATCACCGGGCGATTGTTTCTTCGGATTTCAAGAACTTGTTTAAAGCGGCTATGCAAAAAGAAAATCTGTAAATTGAATGACCACCGTTGCATGTCCTGATAGAAATCATACAGATAAGGATTATTGTCCACGTCCTCGAAGTGGGTGTCCCATCCATAGTGCTTTCCTAAAAGGGTGGTGAGCGTGGTTTTTCCGGAGCCGATATTTCCAGCAACCGCAATGTGATTTACCATACTAACGCAAATTTCAACGGAATCCCATCAGTTGGCGCACCTCAGACAAAGTTTTTCGGGCACTTTCTCTTGCCTTTTCTGCGCCTTGAAGTGCAGTTTTTTCTAAAAAGGGCTTATTCGAGCTGTACTCCCTGATTTTTTCTCTTAATGGCGAAAGAAATAGCTCCATATCTTCTGCAAGTTGCTTTTTCAAATCCCCATATCTTATCGAACAATCTGCATAAGTAGATTGAAAATGATGAAGTGTTTCAGGTGAAGAAACTAACTCCAGAATGGTAAAAAGATTGGCTATTGGTTCTGTGACTGGGCTGTTAGGGGCCGTTGGACCTGAATCTGTAACTGCCCGCATGATTTTCTTTTTTACTGCTGATGCATCTTCATTAAGATAAATAGCATTTGCTGCACCTTCACTTTTACCCATCTTTCCACTTCCATCTAAGCCAGGAACTTTCACTAAAGCACCGGAAAAATTGTAAGCGTACGGCTCTGGAAATGTTTCAGTTTGATAAAAATGATTGAAGCGATTGGCAAAATTTCTGGCCATCTCTAAATGCTGCTCCTGATCCTTGCCAACCGGCACATATTGTCCTTTATGAAGTAGAATATCGGCTGCCATTAAAACCGGATAGGTTAACAAGCCCGCATTCACATTTTCAGGATGTTTCCGCACTTTATCTTTAAATGAAGTACAACGTTCCAATTCGCCAACATAAGCCTGCATATTCAGTAACATATACAGCTCAGAAGTTTCAGGGACATCACTCTGGTAGTAAAGCGTGACTTTTTCAGGGTCGAGGCCACAGGCCAAGTATTCCGCCAGTACTGTTAAAGAGTTGGCTTTGAGAGAAGCTGGATCAGGATGAGTCGTTAAAGCATGATAATCGGCAATAAAGAAAAAACAACAATCCTGCGCCTGCATTCTAAGAAAGTTGGCAACGGCACCGAAGTAATTGCCGATATGAAGCTGACCTGTGGCACGAATACCACTGACTACGATAGACATGGAGGCCGAAAATAGGGATAATTCCTAATTTCGCTCTGTGTTCAGGCTACTGACTCTTTGGCGAAAGTTTCGCGCTCTGCGATTTCTGCTGCTTTTCGCAGTAAGTTTTCTGTGCTTATTGCCTTGGTTTTTACCTTGGCTACACAATCCTGAAAAACACGCTAAAGCACATCGGTTGAGGGTTCGATGGGCTTCTTTTTTATTTTGGGTTATGAGAGTTAAACTGAAAGTGTTGCATCAGGATGAAGTTACCCCAAAAGGACCTTATGTACTGTGTGCGAATCACTTCTCCTACCTTGATATACCCACCTTGGCATTGGCATATCCCGGATTTCTAAGGTTTGTTGCAAAAGATGAACTGACTAAAATCCCCCTTTTCGGGATTTTCTTTCGAACGCTGGACCTGAGTGTTTCGAGGCAAAATCCCAGAAAAGCAGCCAAAAGCATGGAACAGGCTTCACATTATTTAAGCTTAGGGAACACTATCGTTATCTTTCCGGAAGGAGGCATCAAGGAAACTGCTCCCAAGGTTTCCAGATTCAAGATTGGAGCATTTAAATTGGCTGCTGATACCGGTGTACCGATACTCCCGGTTTCAATTCTGGGGAATGATTACCTGCTTGGTAATGGAGAATTGCCGGAAATGAGAATGGGTTCAGTGCAAGTGGTCTTTCATAAACCTATTTTTGCAAAAGATAATTCGGCTGAATCAGTTGAGGCGTTAAAACAATCAACTTTTCAACTTATCTCTCAAACTGTACTACAACATGCAAATCGATAAAGAAACTGTTCGCAAACTGGCGCACCTCGCCCGATTAGAGTTTGATGAAAACTCTGCTGAAACTATGGTTCATGATATGAACCGCATGTTGGAATTTGTAGCCAAGCTGGATGAAATTGATGTAACCCAGGTTGAGCCACTTATTTATATTAATGAATCCGTGAATGTGTTGAGAAAGGATGAAGTCATCAACACTATTTCACATGAAGACGCATTGAAAAATGCTCCGAAAAAGGATACTGACTTCTTCCGGGTTCCGAAAGTAATTGAGAAATGAAATCGGTTGCCGAAATCATTCGGCTTAGCGAAATAGGCAGAATGTATCGCATGGGCGAGGAAGAAATTCATGCCCTTCGATCTGTAACAGTGTCCATCAAGAAAAACGAATACGTCGCGTTAATGGGGCCATCAGGTTCCGGAAAATCAACCTTGATGAACATTATTGGCTGCTTAGATACACCAAGCAAAGGCCAATATATTCTGAACGGACAAGACGTCAGCAATATGGTGGACAACGAGTTAGCTGAGGTCAGAAACAAGGAAATTGGATTTGTTTTCCAAACCTTCAATCTGCTGCCAAGGCTTAGTGCATTAGAAAATGTTGCACTACCACTCGTATATGCCGGAATGCCCAAAACGCAACGGTTAAAACGTGCTGAAGATGTATTGAATATGGTAGGGTTAGGCAATCGAATGAGCCATAAGCCCAATGAAATGTCTGGTGGGCAGCGACAAAGAGTTGCCATTGCCAGAGCATTGGTGAATAACCCATCCATCATTTTGGCTGATGAACCTACCGGCAACTTAGATTCAAAGACTTCTTACGAAATCATGGGGTTGTTTGAAGAAATTCACCAACGTGGTAATACCATTATTCTGGTGACACACGAAGAAGATATCGCACGTCATGCCCATCGCATTGTGCGTTTAAGAGATGGATTGGTAGAGTCGGATCAGGTAAACGAAGCCATCGTAACCATGAGTAAAGCAAACGAATGAAAATTTACACAAAAACTGGCGATAAAGGCCAAACGTCTCTTATTGGAGGAACACGAGTCCCCAAACATCATATCAGAATTGAAGCTTATGGCACCTTAGATGAATTGAATTCTTGGTTAGGATTAATTCGTGATCAGGATATCAATCAAACGCATCAACTTGTGCTCACCGACCTTCAACATGCCCTGTTTTGTCTGGGGTCACAACTTGCAGCCGACCCTGAAGCAAGTAAGATGAAACTGCCGGATGTAAATCCTGAAGATGTTCAGCTTCTTGAAAATCAGATTGACTGGATGAATGAGCGGCTTCCGGAGCTTAAAAACTTTATTCTCCCAGGAGGAAATACACCTGCTTCTTATTGCCATATTGCTCGTTGTGTTTGCAGGCGTACAGAGCGATTAATTACTCAACTCGACGAGATAAATCCAGTCAATCCGTTGTATTTGGCATTCATCAACAGGCTTTCAGATTATTTATTCACCTTGGCTCGCAAACTTTGTTACGAGCACAACAACGAAGAAATACTCTGGAAAACGCGTTCGTGAATTGGCCTTTTCTGGCCTATTCCGCAAACCAGACCACGGCATACTGACCCAAAATTGCCACTCCTACTCCTACCCAGTGGTTGTCTTTCCATTGATTAAGATTGGCTATCAAGGCATAATGCAAGGCACTTTTCTTCCATGATGCCATCGCTTCTTCCGGCTTGGCATGATGAGAGTGGGCATACGCTATTTCAAAACCTTCAGAAGGATAACCGGCTATTTCTTTTGGCTTGTTCCACATTTTTAAGGCTTCTTTATGATCTGGGGTGTAACAAACTGGCACCCAATTTCCACTATTCGACCAAGAATGCAGGTTACAAGGGGGAACCGGTGGATGTTGGGTTAAATCCCTGACATGTTCCCTTGCCACCATTTGTAGCTCTTTTAAAATTTTAAGTAATGGAAGGTTGTGTTTAAGTCTGTCCTGATTAATCAACTTCAACAATTGACTTTCCTCACTGTTTAACTGAACCTCCATGTTTACTTGAGCATGAGCATTCAGGTCAAACTGAATAATGGAAAAAAGCAAAAAGCTATAAATCAGAAGTCGTTTCATTCGAAGTTAAACCCAATATTAAACAATTGTATTGTTCAATAAATCGACTTTTAAGCTGAAACTCCTCTCCTTCTCTCGATCATTATTTCAATCAAGGAATAATCAGTTCAATTGGCGTGGTAAAAAACTCCGAATTCTCCCCGGCATAACGAAGCCAATAACGGACTTGCTGACCTTTAGCCGGAGTTGCATCTTCAAATTGGATGATTTCCTCTTTAAAACTTTGAATTGTTCTGGGAGTCTGTTCCCCTATTTGGCGGATAAGCGAAACAAAGCCATTCGCTTCTTTTCTGGAACATTGCCATTCAACCTTTACTTTTTGATCCGTTGGAACCCAGTTCGCCCTGAAATACCCCCAGTAATCTTGTTGGCGCATCGGAGCTTTTATTGCACTGGTTCTAGAGTAATCGGAAAGATTCCCTGAACTATCGATTGCCTGAAGGCGATATTCCAGAAAAGCGTTAGAGGAAAAGTTAGTATCAACCCAGACTATCTGCTCGTTGCCTTGTTTGCTCAAATCCTCCATCGCAGTCCATGAATCACTTCCATTAGTTCTTCTTTCTATCCTTAGTTTCTGAACATCTTCGCTCTGACTGGGAAGAATCGATAGTACAACCTTTTCGCCTTCGGTTATCAATCTAAGCAGTACTGGTGCTTCAGGAGCCACTAAATCCGGTCTTTTCACAAACAAGGCAGTTCCTAAATCTGAAACATTATCCGATAAATCTTCTACGGTAAGCTTATAAAACACTTTGGAAGTTAGGCTTCTTCTCATCAACGTATCTTGGTAAAAGGTGTCCGTTGTGGAGCGAGGCGTAACCAATGAAAACGCATGAGTGGAAGAATAAGCTCGATACAGCCGGTAGCCCTGTAAATCAGGTGCAAGGCTGGCTTTCCACTTTAGTTTCACTATTCCATTGGTGTCGGCTACTCCTTCAACCCATTCAGGAACTGCCGGAGCAACAGTGTCTTTACTAAATACCAATACTGATGGGGAGCTAACTGAATTCCCGGCAGTATCGTAAGCCATAATTTGGTAGTAATTCCCATCTGTTAGGGCTGGAACTGTATCAATCCAGCTTCGTTCATTCGTAGAAAGTGTTGCAGAAATAGGAAGAAATCCATCTGCCGCTTGAGTTGATTTCATCACGACAAATCCTTTCAAATCGGTCAGTTTACCTTGAATGCTCCATTTAAGCTGAACCCCATGGTTGATGGTATAGGCAGTATCCATTTCAGGAGTTGGTGGGGGTGTAACATCCTTAGCCATCGCGATTATTGTACTCTGGCCTTCTACTTTCTCCCCAAAAGAGGTTATCCCAACAAGGCGATATTCCCAAGGTTCGTACGCTTTTAACCCAGTATCCGTAAACGATGATTTTTGACCAGGCCCTCGATACTGCTCTTCCGTAAAGGTGTATGGTAGCTGATGAAGTCGAAAGAACTGATTGCTTCCGGGCCGGGCTTTTTCTATGTACCAAGCAACAAACTGTTCAGGCTGAAATTGCCACTCCAATGCAACCTTGTCTTGTAATCCAGATGCTTTTAATGTGGGTACTGCGGGTAAAGTATCCTGATAACGAGTATCCACCAATACATAAGCGGTATCAGAAATGCCTTCTCTCAGATTTTTATAGAAAACTCGATAACCAAGCATAGCGCCTGCCGGTACCTTAGTATCAACTATCCTCAAACCTGATAAATCAGCAACTTCAGGTTCTATATCTGCCATTAGCAAGTTGTAACCATACACCAGGTTGAAGGCATTGGAACGCTCGATCATTTTATCAAAACTGAGTTCTGAAATTGGAGCTGCAGTTTCGTTGTATAAAGTTGCCAAAGCCAAGGCAACATTGCGTTCCTTGGAGGTCTGATAGCGGTTTACCAGCTCCTCTTTTCCGACAGCTTTTTTCTCAGCCAGCCGTGAGTACCGTGGAACTCCCTTCTGAATAATGGCTTTCTCTAAGATGTAACCCTCCTTAATTGCATTTCTCCAAGCCGAATTGAGTCCGGGAGCCCAACGCAAGATTACACTGTCGCCCGTATGCCTTGCCGTAATGAAAAGCGGAGTCTTTCCTGGAGAATTTTTCTCAACAGGGGCAGTCTTTATGGGTTTATTAGGAACAGTTGCCGGTTTTGTTGTCTTTTGAGCCTTAACTATTGGGCAACACAACATCAACATGACAA
Organism: Chitinophaga pinensis; assembly: GCA_943373175.1. Lineage (GTDB taxonomy): Bacteria > Bacteroidota > Bacteroidia > UBA7662 > JAIXUI01 > JAIXUI01. Next base: position 7,612 of record CALSBM010000050.1, read on the forward strand.
TGGCAAAATTTAGTCGTTTCATTGCACAGATATAGATTTAACTGCCCCTGTTAGATTAGCACTTTCGTCGGTAGTGGCACACTGTCCAAAAGGAGGATTGAATCGAAAAATAACCTCATAATTACCGGCTCGCATATACTCGTACTGATTGTTAAGTACTCGTCTGATTGCCGGACGCATATCGATTGGGAAGAACTCCGAAGTTTCAGGTTGTCCGTAAACAGCCACTAAGCGCTGCACATACGAGCGCAGTGCAGCCCAATCGAATTGCGTTTGATTGGGAAGATAATAGCTCAAGGTTGTTCGACTTGAATATCCCGAAGGGAAAGCAAAGAGGTTGGCATTCAATCCATTGGGCAATCCACTGGCAACAAACTGACTGGGAGAAACCAATTGGCTTCTTATCATGGGATTAGTCGCCATCGTTTCATTGGAGCGAAGCGATCCTGCAACTGTTGAACCTTCGAAACTCAAATAAACAGATTTCCAAGGTGGAATGCCGGGATCTCCTTGCGGCAATCGTCTGAAGATTTGCTGGGGACTTCTTCGCATAGATCCACCAAAAGATGAAAGTCTGTCTGCAAGCTGGTATATCTGTGGCATAACAAACTGGCTAGCCCAAGGCGAAGTTAGGTTAGTCGCCATGCGAATGAGCGGCCTATAAACGAACCGAAGTCCAAGGGTGGAAGTCATGGTCGTTTCCATAACGTCGTATTCTTCCCAAGGTTCCTGATGACTCATGTGGATGTTAACCAAGTCTCTTAGTATCCATTGGGTCTCTCTCCTTGCTTGGTTTACCGTAAATCCATCGACTTTTTGGATAAGTGTATTGAACTGACTGGTTCTGAAGAAATACTGATAAACCACCGTTTCACCCGGACCGGAAGCCAATGGACCGAGCATTTTTTTCCGAATCATCATTTGCAACTGAGGGTTATCAATGAATGAAGTCTGGTATTGAAATCCTCCTGATGCTGTTGCCGGCGCGGTCACTTTTCTAATGATTTGCAACGCATAAACTTTAGAATTGCGCAGCGAGGGAATATCGAACTGAATTACCGGCACCTGAATTCGAGGCATCGCTGGTGAAACATAATTATCGGGTAAAGGACTTGGTGGAGAAGGAGGCGGAGGCGTATAACTGCTGCTTCCTCTTGTAAAAGGAACTTCAATGGCTGCATGACTTCCATCCAATGGGATATAGCGAATGAAGAAGTTAGTGGTTACGCCCGGTCGATCATCAGGGCGAAACACAACCGAATTAGTTTCTTGTCCTAAGGCGATATACCCTTTGGGGCATTCTGCTTGAAGCAAGTAGCGTTGATTACGAATAGGATAAGCATGAAATACTTGATCATCGCGAAGTCGGACTGGAACTGCTCCTGTAACAAAATCATTTCTTTTTGACTCCGTTATAAGGCTGTTATCGGCTTTTCTTGCCGGAACCCATTGGTATTGGCTGGCATAAGGGTTAGCTACTGTTGCGAAGTTCACCGAAAGAGTTGCAGCTACACTGTAACGTGTGTTGGGATTCATTGCTCTGTCGAGCACCAACGTGATTTGCTCGGGAACTGCTGGGTCTGGAAGTTGCACAAATGGATGAGCAGTGTTGGAATCTAAGTTAGTAAGCGATAAACGATCCACCACTACCCTGAAATACTTCATATTCACTTGCCCGTTTTCATCTAGGGTTTCAAGAGAGAATGGACGACCTATTGGAAAATTAGCCATCAATTGCGGATTGGCTGTGAGATCCACTTTGTTCCTTCCCTGGGGATCGTGCGGTGGAGTTAAATCCGAGATCAACTCCACATTAGCCATTGGTGATTCCTGAACAACACGGCATTTCTCCCCTATCTGGAATGGTAAGCGAGCATCTGGAATGTCGATTAATCCACCCAACACCCTCAGGCGTGCCTGGATAATACCGTCCATGTAGGTTGGGTTTACAAAACCGCCTCGAATAATAAAGTTCGCACCAAAGTCCACCACATTTACATAATCAGACATCAAAACCGGAAGCTTAATCCCCAACGCACCATTTACCCCTGCATACAATTGACCTTGAGCGTACCAGCCATTCATACCCGGTGTAAAACTTCCGTTACCACTTGGGCTTGCACATTGAACTCTGTTTAAATCCTTCAATGCAAAGTCAAAACCGAGTTCAACGCCAAAGCTATATCGGAAAAAATCTGCCACAGTTTGTGGCCCGGTGTTCAGCTCTGCTGATGCTCCAAACATAAAACCATCACTCTCAGTAGCTAATGAAACATTATTAGCAGGAATCGATGCGGCTAAGGCACGGAGCGTGGTTGTTGCTGGCTCTGGAATCGGAGGCAATTGTCTGCCGGCTGCGAGATAAGCACTAAAGCGAGGTTTAATGCTGGAAGTAACTTCAAATTGAAGCCCTATTCGCTTCGTAATATCGGCTACCGGCTCGCCCAATTTTATGAACCAGGTTTCGGGTGCAAAATGCATTTGCATTCTTCCAGCTAAATCATCAGCTCCAATACCCTTAAGTTTTCCTCCTAATACATTGACATACACTGCGATGTTACCATCAAAGGTTCTAGCAGGATGCAGATAAACAAAGTTGAAGTTGCCTCTCACGGTATTATCTGTACCGGAATTATTTTTGAAGAACCAGCAATTCCCTTGAAGCGCTATGGATTGTAAACCATCAGTTGGACTTACCGCCACATCTAAGGTTCCTTCACCATAAAACATTTCCTTTTTTATTGCGCCAAGGGCTATCGTTGCCCGAATGCCAATTGTTGAAGCCCTCAAATCGGGGATGTAACGCAATTGAGTTCGAGTTAACCTGGAAGAATCTGCCGTCCCTGAAGTAGGCACTTGCTGAGTACCTTCCATACGCATATTGCGATAAGCACCACCACCAAATCCATAAAAGGCTATTCCGGATGCCCCCAGAGGAATTCCTTGTGGGGCGGCAAACATGCCATCTACAAACCAATAGTCGGTAGTTTGAACTGTGCCGAATTGCGCAAATGCCCTCAACCGGAAGCCTGGTTTAATTTCTGCCTTTATCTCTCCTTTAAAACCGCTTCCGTAAACCGCATCATCAGCGTAGAAAACCAATCTTCCATCAAGATCAACCGCAGAACCCCGACCCTTCACAATTACCGAATCTGCCACTAATCCTGTTGGAACCCAACCAAGAGGGTTAGTTCCTAACCTACCCCGAAATCGAAGTACACTGGTACATTGGAAAGAAGATCCTCTGTTGGCTGTGTTGGTCGAATTCTTATTCTGTTCGGTTATAATGCTGATTTTAGCCCCAATACCAACACGGGCGCCAGGCGATTTATCTATTTCAAGTAAATGAATGCTTTGATTCACATCCAAGAACACAGAATCTAAACTAACTGGAAACCCTCCGGCACTTTTTGCAGGGCTGGCCTGACCAAATGCCAATCGAACACACTCAGTACCACCGCCTGGTCCACAACCAATGTACGGTTCTCGGGTTTGTACCCTCAAGTTTTGAAAGCGAACTAAAGGAAAATCTATCTCACCAACCGGTTGCTGAAACCCTTTAATCGATATCTCTCCATGCAAATCGGCCTCTAGTGCAAACCCACTCTGTGGCGCACCCTGCGGATTGCCTCCTCCTGTTGAAGCAACCGAAGTGTAATTTATTCCGAATGTTGTACCCGGACTTAGTTTCAGTTTTGCCAGCCACAAAGGCACATCTAAGGTATCAGCACTTCCAACCCTGAAACTGTATTGAGTTCCTCTAACTGGTGTAGTGAAGGAAGAGATAACACAGGCATAAGTCAACATTTGCGGACTTATTGGAAGCTTGAATCTGCCGTACATGCCGGCATCATTGAAATTGTTAGCAACCATTCGGAAATTGACACTATCAATCCCAAAGGCCAAACCGTCCACCGTGCAATTGTCTGGACTCACGATGTTTCTTAGCTTCAAATCACAGCTTAATCCATTTCGATCAATGATGATTCCTCCTATCGACATGGACAACCTTCTTCCACCCGTTCCTTGAAAATCAGGAGGGAAATGCATGGCCATTCTGCCCAAATAAAAGCCCCTCCATAAAGGTTTTGCCTGAGTAAAAGGATAATTGGCCGGAAACCGAACACCATCGGGTGTTTCAAAATCACTCAAATCGAGTATTGCTTCTTGAACTTCAAATCCATAACCACGGGCAAATGGCGACTGGAACCGATCCATCGTAAATGTAAAAACAAAGTTTTTCGCCTGTCGCAAGGTGGCCCTAAATTGACTTTTTACCACAGAATCGGAAGCGATATTCCCGTTTGGCAATTCTTTTAATGCAACATCAGTCCCGAATACAATTTCTCCTTTAATCTGTAAAGCTTTAAACCCTTCACAGTCCCAACGAACATAAGTGCCGGAGTCCACAATGGTATTGTAATCCCCTGGAGCGAACTGTGTTTGCTTGAAAATTAACCGTGTGGAGCCAAAAGGAATAATTTTATCTGCTGGGTTGTACAAAAAGCCACGGCCAGTTCCTGCTAATCCTCGCGGATGAAAGCAAAGGTCTGATGCTCCTAGCGAAAGCCAGCCATAAGTTCCTTCGATATCCAATCGGATTAACGCATTAAGAGTGGCGCGCTCTGGGGTGAATCTCATTCCAACAACCCCAATGATGTACTGCTGGTCGCCCACTCGGTTATCAATTCCAAGCGGAAGTTTCAGCGGATTTGACCCGCTCAACTGACTGATCAGCCTTCCGCTCTGTGAGATAAATCCAGTTAGGGTATTCAATTGAGTCTCCGTCATACCACTTAAACTGGTAAGAAAAGCGGAACCATTACCCAGATTGGGTAACTGCTGGGTTTCATATTCCGCATTTACTACCCCATCAATCACCTTGCTTTCGGTATTTATTTGAAGGTTGTTGAAATTCACCAACACCCTCGTATTCATAAAAGGAATGGCAATGGCCCCTTTCCCTGAAGCTTTGCCTTCTAACCATTCAATTTCCTGTATGGTCATGGCAAACTTGCCTATCTGGACAATCTGGCCAACTGCAGCTTGAGTTGAAGTCACCCGATTGGTAACCATAGGTTCATCGCATAACGCAATACAAGAAGAAGGAGTAGGATTTTCTTTGGTTGTATCAACTCGACCGTTGCCCCTGTTTTTTACATGGAAAATAAATGTTGAAGAATATTGATACGCGGAAGTATCGGATTCACTGTCCGGTTTATTGACCCATTTTACTCTCCACCAGTATTTCCCTGCTGAATCAATCTGAATTTCACGCTCCATATCCCGGTACAACTCAGCCGCAAGTGCTTCAGCATTGGTAATGCCTAATAAACGCTTCCTACCGCCTACGCTGCCCTGAATGGTGTCTATTTTGCCGGTGAATTGCTGGTTTTGACTAACTTCCAACACCCATTTTTCTAACACTTCTCCATCGTAGTAACTGGGAGAAGCTTCACCACGCTGTCTTTGTTGAATGAAGAAATCTGGGATTAGTTTCGAAGGCCTGTCTGCTGTTTTAAAACTGAAACGCACTTTTCCTGGCGCAACGGTGTCGTTATTGGCCGGAAGTGATAAAGTAGATGGCGACATCCCGATGTTGAATTGTCCCCTTATTCCTGCAGTTAATGGAGCATTATCCAATTGATAGCCAATGCGTACAGTTCCGCTGAACGAATACCTCCCCCCTCGCTGATATCGTTGAAGATAATTGGGTTCTTGAGTGGTAGGAAATACCGTAATCTGACTCGCCTGTTGAGTGTTCACCACCGGCACACCCACGTCTTGTTGCGAACTTATCGGACCATTTGGCCATCGAAGCGTTCTGTTTCGGTTACCGGAGATATCGGAATTACTGAATGTGAGGGAAGATTCGAATCGTTTGTAAGTATTACTATAAGGGCTAAACTGAACAATTACAGGAAATCCGGTAAATGGAATCCATTCGTTAAGAGCAGGATAAACCAACTGGGCCTGAAAGCCTTCTGAATAAGTAAATGAACAAGGCTGACTTAATCCATTATTCAACATTCCGATGGTGCTGCTTCGGTCTAATGCTTGAACCCTCCAAGCATAAGTTCTACCCGAAATTAAAGGTGGATTTGCGTTGGTATAGTTTAAAGAAGTAACCGGAACGGTGGTATCGAGTACCGGATAAGTAGCATTATTCAACGCATAGTTAGGATCCATGCCCTCTGGCACCTCTACTAACGTGTATCGATAGGCCATTTGAGAAGCCACTAATCCGGCACCGCTTGGCGGCGTCCAGTTAAATGTGACTTGCTGAACAGGATTTGCCCTGACGATACTCTCACACAATGGCATGGTAAGCCTGGGGGGAAGCAACCATGAAATTTGAATCGGTGCACTGCATCCTTCCAGAGGATTAGAGAGGGGCTGACCTTGATTATCGTAGGCAACCAAGCACAATTGATACGTTCCTTCCGGCATCACCCCGCGTGAAAGTTCTTCATCGGTAAGCCCAACGGCCTGTACCGAGGTAGCACTGCTCACAAAAAATTGTGCAAGCTGAGTTCCGGAATACACACTCATCATGTTTATACCCCCGGCTATGTTTAATCGCTGATTCGGAATAGGAGTAGCAAGTGCTTGAACCCCAATGTTTCGTTCAGGAATTTTTAAAAAAGTGCCGGACAGATAGAAATTAAAAGGCTGGCTTGTGTTATTCGTTACCCTTACCTGAATTCTATTTCCATTCCCGGTATAATCCTGCCACCGATTGGTGTAAGGTGGGGCGATATTCACCGTAACCGAAAGTGGATAGGTCTGGGCATATACTCCTGCTGTGAACATCAGGAATAAGCCGCTCCAAAAAAGAATCTTTAATCGTTTCATGGTTAAAAGGTGAATCGGTAATCAAGTGAGCCGAAAATTTCAGAGAAATCTTGGCCACTTACCTGGTTATTAGTGGAGTTAATGTAAGTGCCGCTGAATGAGAAACTGTGACGCCGAGTTGGGCTATAACGAAGGCTATAACCTGCATTAATTACTCCCCCGGCCTGTTGCCCGTTAGTATTGTTGACCTGGTATGAGCTGTTTAGTGACATGTTCAAGGTGTTCTTGAAAAATGCTCTTGATAAATTTCCACTCATCCCTGCCAAGCTGTAATTCAGCATAGAGGTTTCGAAGGCATTGTAAACAAGAGCCAATTGCCAACTGAAGCCTTTTCCTTTTGAAGGCGACTGCTGATAACTCAAACTCATGTTGATGTTTTGATTCTGGCTAGCCTCAGCGGTAAACCGGTTCAAATCCTGCAATTGCTGATAGCCACCAATTAAGAACCAGTTGCGAGTAAATCTTCCTCCCCGAGAGGTGAGTCGCTGAGTGACATTCACCGAATGATTGTTCTGAGCTAATCGGATTGTATCGCTTAATCGTTGTAATCCTGGACGTTGGTTAATACCAAAATTGCTATAAGCCAAATCAATTCCATAAGCACCATTTCCGGGGCTAAGCGAAACCATTGCGCTACTGATAAGTGTCTGGGTTGTTGCGGCTCTGTTACGCTGGATGTTGTCGGATTGAAGACCTACACTTCCACTTAAGCGTAACCGCTGTCGAAATAATCCAAAGCTGGGCGATACTAAATACTGCTCTATGTCTGATTGCACAAAGAAAATCCCCATGCTTCGGTAATCGGGTGCCACCTGGCGGTATTCTAATTGAAGTCCAAAGATGGGATGTGAATAATTCAGTGCTACTCGTCCTGCTCCGTTCAAAGAAGTGGAAAGACGCTGCTTAAGTAAAAAACCGGCATTTTGATTCCAGCCAGTCTCTTCATTAACATTTTCACGAATATCGCCAGTGTATGCACTATAGGCGGCATCAGCCTCAAATGCCAGCGATGGCGATAGCTGCAATCGTGTATTAAAACCGATTACGACGTTTTCTGAAGGATTCAACCTAACGCTATCAGCCAGTAAACGCGCTACACTGCCGGAATCGTCCCACGCCTTTAAAAAGATTAAATCGAAGTAAGAACTCCTACTACCGAAGCCCACCTTTGCGGCATAACCCCAACGGTCGAAACTTAAACGATTTCCAATTCCGAAGGCTCCTAAAGAATCCAATCGGCTTACCGCCCTGTTAAAACGGCCATACTGGGCAGCAATCCTCAAATTTCCCGGATTCATCTCCACTCCTACTCCCAAAACAGGAATTCCACTTAACGTATAATTGGAAAAATGCAAACTTCGGTAACCCAGATGAAAGGTAATCCACTTGAATCGGGGGCTGAATCCCATCAGATTAAAAGGTTGCTGAAAACTTCTGTTTTGCTCAGAAAGGCTGAAACTTAATGGGGCATCGTAGCCAAATAGCCTCACTACTGGGCTACCACTTAGCATCCACGTTCCGGGACGATTCCTTGCTGCACCTTCCAAATTGGAATAAAACTGCGTCCCTAAACCAATAGAACCGAATAATCCGAACTTCTTGGGCTTAGGTATGCTGTCGGGGGATTGTGCATGCCCTGAATTGAAACAAAACATCATGATTAGAAAGAGCCCAAGGCTATAATTTTTTGCTCTGTTTAACTGCATTATCGGCACCATCCTATCAAAATTTACCTGACGCTAAGGTCTAAAATTGATTACTGCGCATCAATCACATATCTGTGTGAGCCTCATATGTAAGCAAACAATGACTTCAGAATAGTTGAATAAGGCATGGAATGCCCTACTTTGCAACGCTAAACCTCAACATGGAACGTTTAACCGGATTATTGGGCATTCTGCTGATACTGGGTATTGCCCTGTTATTTTCTAACAATCGAAAGGCTATCAACTATCGCCTGGTACTCAGTGGCGTTGGCCTTCAAGTAATTATCGCCATTCTGGTATTGAAAGTCCCTCCGGTAACTGCCTTTTTTCAAACGCTCGGGCATGGTATGGAGAAAATTGAACTCTTTGCTCGTAAAGGAGCGGAATTCGTTTACGGCCCAATAGCAGTAAATCAGTTCGATGGTTCAGTAAAAGGATTCGCTGCCGGTGGATTTGTCTTTGCTTTTAATGTTACTTCCACCATTATCCTCGTTTGTGTGCTGGTTGCGGTTTTGTACCACTTCGGAATTATGCAGCGTGTGGTATCGGTGATTGCTAAAGGCATGAACTTCATCATGAGGGTGAGTGGTGCTGAAGCCTTGTCGAATGTGGCGAGTGCTTTTGTTGGGCAGGTAGAAGCTCAGGTGATGATTCGTCCTTACCTCGCCGGAATGACCACCAGCGAACTGCTCGCCAGTATGAGCGGCAGCCTTGCCTGCATCGCCGGTGGAATCCTTGTCGTTTATGTAAACATGGGCGCACAAGCCGGGCTCGATTTGGCGCCTAAACTTATTGCCGCCAGCCTCATGGCCGCTCCAGGCGCTTTGGTAATCTCTAAAATACTGATTCCGGAAACCGAAGAAAGTCAAACCATGGGCGAAGTGAAGCTCGAAGTGAAAAGCCACTACGTCAACGTGGTGGACGCTGTTTCACATGGTGCCGGCGACGGTTTTAAAATCGCCATGAACGTAATTGCGATGCTTATCGGTTTTATTGCGCTCATTACCATGCTCGACTGGTGCTTAACTTCTGTTGCACATTGGTTCAATCCTAACTTCGACCTAACCCTTAATTGGGTATTTGGGAAAATCTTCTACCCCATCGCTTGGGCTATGGGCGTTCCAAGTCAAGATGTCGCCAATGTTGCTACGCTACTTGGGCAAAAATTGACCATCAATGAATTTGTGGCTTTCCAAAGCTTAGCAAATAAAACCACTCCGGTAATCACCGAAAAAGGGTTGCTGATTGTATCTATTGCAATATGCGGCTTCGCTAACTTTTCCAGCGTAGGCATGCAGATTGGTGGAATTGGAGAACTTGCTCCAAGCCGGCGTGCTGATCTGGCACGATTAGGCATGAGGGCCTTACTTGCCGGAACTCTGGCTTCCTACCTTTCAGCAACCATCGCAGGGTTGATTATGTAATGGGATATTCACTATCGTAAAAAGTTATCCAACGAAAGTCAACCAGCTCAATACATCTGGAATAGAACATGCTTGTTTGGCAGAAATTAAAAAAGGAAAATGTGTTTCAGCGGTATCTCAAAATGGCTTAACTGACTGGTTTAAAAAAAATCTTCCAGTTTTAACTAACACGGTTACTAAAGGAGAAAGGTAACTTCATTAAACTTTTGTAAGCACTGGCCCAAGCAAAAATATTGTATAGAAGAACGCTTTGATTCTATCAAAAGCAGAGACCAAACTTAATTATGAAAATGTATCTCTTACCACCAAATCAAAGAGATTACTAGCTATTAAGCTTATATCTTCTTTGATAAAAAGATACTCTAATCCGTTTTTTTTGCTTGATAGATTACAATTTCACAATCCAATCTATCACTTTTTTGTAGCATTTCGAATATGTTTACTAATTATCTTTGAGCCAACAAAATCAACTATGAAAAAGCAGTATAATCTCACCTTGTTTCTCTCAGTTCTGTTTCTAACCGCAATCAGTGTTAGTGTAGTGGGGCAAAATGTGCCTGGTTGGGCATCGACTTCAGGGTTAGTTGCGTATTATTCTCTAAATGGCAATACTATAGACTCTTCAGGAAATCAATTAGATGGTACAGGCTTTGGATCAGTTACCTATACTACTGGGAGAAACGGAGTTAATAATTCTGCAATGGATTTCAATGGTTTCAATACTTATATAGAAGTTCAAGACGATGAGAAACTCAGATTCAGAAATGGGTCAATAGTTTATTGGATTAAAACTTCATCTACCTCACCACAAACTATCATAACCAAAAGTAATTTTAATACTGCGAATAATGAGATGTACACTTCCTCAATAAACTTCCCTAATCCCGGAATGATATTAATGGGAGCAAAGTATAATAGCAACTGTGTTGCAGGTACTGGCTGGAGATTTAATCAAGGCATGGGAAACGTCAATAACAATCAATGGATAATGATGGCGTGTGTAATAAGGCCTGACAGCTTGATAATATATCGAAATGGAGTTAAACTTCTTGCTGAGACAGCTCTTGCATCTCAAATGGATAGTTGTGCTGGCGGCTCTTTAAGAATCGGAAGGAATTGGATATCAGCTAATAATTACTTTTCTGGTAGCTTGGATGATATATTTCTTTACAATCGTCCGTTAACTTCCCAAGAAATACAAACCATGTACACAGGTTGTCCTTCTGTGCCTCAAATAGTATTTACTGGCACTACTAGCAAATGTGTAGGAGACACTGTAACACTCACTTCTTCAAACCTATTTGGCAATACTTGGTCAACAGGAGACACTACCCGCAGCATTCGAGTATTCCAATCAGGCTCCTTTTCAGTAACCACTAGTAATTCAAACTGTTCAGTTACCTCTTCGCCTCAAGCTTTTATATTCAACAACTATCCACCTATCCCAGTAATTACACCTAATGGACCAACAACATTTTGTAGCGGTGGTTCAGTGGTCTTAAGTTCTTCCAGTTCAGTTGGAAATTTATGGTCAAACAACTCCACAAATTCAAGCATTATCATTAGCCAAACAGGAAGTTATACATTGAATGTTTTTAATGGTGCATGTAGTTCTACATCATTACCAATTTCAATCACTGTAAATACTTCACCTCCTATTCCAACTGTAACTCCTGTTGGACCAACAACCTTCTGTGACGGAAGATCTGTTACGTTGATTTCTTCTAATCAAACCGGAAATTTATGGTCAAACAATGCAACCACAAACTCGATTAATGTAACGCAAAGTGGCAATTATACGGTAACAGCTTCTAATGGAAATTGTACTTCTACTTCATTACCAGTCGCTATTACCGTACTCAGTGCAGCAAATATCACGACTCAACCTACAAACCAATCAGGTTTTGTTTTAGGTGATGTTAAATTTATTCTTTCAACTACTGATAATATTAATGCCATTTTTAGATGGCAAACAGATGCTGGTTTTGGATTTCAAAACCTAACTAATGCAGGCCAATATAATGGTGTTAATAATGATACTCTTCAAGTTTCAAACCTTTCACTTTCAAATAGCAATCAACTGTTTAGATGCATCACTACAAAAGGAACTTGTTCTGATACCTCTAACATTGTATCCTTGGTAGTAACGACAGGGGTTTCAGTAAATAATCTTTCCGACCAAAAACTAGAAGTATATCCTAATCCAAGCCAAACGGTTGTGTGGATTAATACCGGTTTCCATCTGGAATTAGTACCTTATGAATTGATGAGCATAGAAGGAAAAATCGTTCAAAGTGGAATGTTCAAAAGCGGAGTGAATACCATTTCATTGGAAGAAATGCCCAAAGGAATATATGTTCTGCGTACGCAGGGTGCAAATCCTGGTTGGGCAAAGATTAACCGCAATTAATTCAACCAATCCTAATAACAAAGGCCGCAATTAGCGGCCTTTGTTATTTTAACGACTCAAGTAAACCGATTGTCTTAATCGATGTGTAATTCCATCCCAACCAACTGCTTCAAGATTGACGATGTAAAACCCAGGTTCCACTTTTTCACCTTTCCAAAAACCATCCCAGTAAACATTTGTCCCATCTTTATCCAAAATCTTTTCACCCCACCTATTCCAAACCTGCATTTTGATATTTTGAATACTAAATCCTATCGGACGAAGTACTTCATTCATTTGATTGTTATTAGGACTGAAGGCTGTTGGAAGCCAAATTTTACTTGGTAAAGTATCTACACAAGTATTGGATCGTCTCCAGTAACCATTAACATTTTCAGTCAAGAAATGCTTGACAAATCCGGCATGAATGATAGAAGAATCCCAGGTGCTGGCCGGAATCAAATCTTCCACGATTGCAATTGGGACATTAAGCATCATAGAATCCCTGACCACCCAATCATTAATGGGATGATCAAATCGATGTCGCTGAATAGAACTTAATGTTTCAGTTCCTAAACTGTTTAATTGAATGGAAGTAGGAAACCCACTAACCTTCTGTGTAGATAGGGCAAGATTTCTAATTGGTCTAAAAGAATAAGCAGCATTATTACAAGAGTCAAAAGCGGTGACTTTATACCACCAAGCTATAGTTGAATTGGCATTTTTATCCATCCATATTGAATCTCGACTTTTTACAAAAAGTCTATCAGCGATTATCCAATTAACAGAATCTTGACTTCTCTCTACCTCTATCGCGTGAGTACCTTCTAAATATTTCCAAAATATTTTAATCCGTTCGCTCAGCTCAATTGAATCTACTCTTGTAGCTGTTAACTCCAACTTTGGAGTATTGTTAAATCCATTAATGCGAATTAAAACCGAAGTATCTGTTTGACAAGCTGAATTTAATAAACGAATTTTCAAGCTATCAGTCGTTGAGAATGAAAGCAGTTTATTAAGGCGATTATTCCACACAACTTCTCTAGTTTGTCCTAAAGTACTATTCCAAACAATAGAGTCGGTATGATTTACAATTCCTACAATTTTAACTGGTAGAGGGGCACAACCTATTGTTGGAAAAATACTAATGTTCATTGTAGGAGATGTGTTTACTCTTATCGACTCAGCAACCTTTTCTCCATTACAACCTTCTTTACTTGACCATTTGATGCGTAGATTTCCAGTATAGGCATTTGGGAATAATAAACTCCAATTATTTGGCCTTAAAGAAGTATCTATTGTAGGGTATAAAATCCAATTTCCAGGCAATATTTGATAATAAAGAGAATCTACATGCCTTGGAATTATTAAAGCCTTTAGTTCAAATGGGGCACAACCGTTTGTTATATCAAACTGAGAAAAAACAGAGGATTCTGGTCGTACTTGATATGGAAATTTCAAGGTCATCGAACTGTCGCAACGAGCATTAAAGATTCGGATTTGAACTTGCAAAGTATCTGGGACAGTGTTGGACAACGAAAACCTCCAACTATTAATTGATTCAGGAATTATTTTTACTCCATTTAAAAAAACCTCTGTAGAATCACTGTTAAGAATCACGAGTTTTTTATGGAGCTTTCCACAGGAAAATGAATCTGAAACTGAATAAGTAACCGCAAATGGGTCAAGTATTTTTATTGACTTATAAACAGAATCCTCACAACCTTCAATGCTTTTGGCCTTCAAGTAAACATTCCACCAGCCAGCTCCCGGAAATGTAGAATTTATAGATGGGTTAGTTAACAGTGAATAGTTTCTAAGGTTACTTGAAATTGGTGCAGTAGCTATCCATGAACTGTCAGCATTCAGAGTCAAATTATTGATTGAAACATTTTGGCCTATGCAAGCCATCGAATCACCTAACTCAAAGTTGGCCTTTGTTCTGGGTCTAATAGCAATAGTTGATTGAATTGAAAGTGAATCCAAACAACCTTTCGATTTCATAAACAACTTCCACCCAAAATTTCCCGAATTGGTAAACAACTTAGAACTAATCCAATTGGAGGTATCAGTCCAAGTTCCTTGACTAAAACTACCATTGTTATTTTGCCAATCAATTCTTACTGAATCAGTATTAATAAATCCACCTTTTAAAATCACTTCCCTTTTTAAACAAGTGTTTATGGTGTCACCTAAAAGAAGATGAGGCCTACTTTTAGTTTTTGCAATGATATGAATGGTATCAGTGGTTATACAACCTGTTGAACCAAAGACTTTTTGTAACAAAAACTGAGGTTGAGGACTCGTAATATTTACTTGATTTGAAGCAAGTTGATCCTGATTCAGGAAATACTGAATCGAGTCAATAGCACCTTGACTTAGATTGGTAAACTGAAAGGAAAAAGGCACACAGGCTTCAATCGATTTTCGTAAAAAACCATTTCTTGATAAGCTATCGACAGGCAGATCAACTGTAACACCTGGCTTAGGTGCTGGAGTAATCGTAATCACCTGGGGTTTAAGTAAAGTGTCTGAACAATTTCCGTTGGTAGCAATTAATCTAACATCGAAAACGCCGGATTGCTGAAAAGGGTGGAAAACAAATCCACCACTTGGCTGATTGAGAATGAGTGGTGAAGAACCATCTCCGAAATCCCACCTCAGAGAAGCATTGGTACCGGGAAAAACGTTGGTACTACTATCCCGTACCCTTATGTAAACGAAGCCACAAGAAACGGTTTCATCTAAAGAGAATAAAGCTTTAGGTTTTTGATAGTTACAAATGATACGAGCAGCAGAAGTATCTGCACAACCAAAGGCGTTAAACCTGACAAGTTGAATAGTATCACAACCGGGTTGCAAATAAACCAAGGTATCTCGTAAAGGGATATCATTCAAATACCTTGTTCCAAATCTTTTGGATAGAATAAAGGCGAAGTCAGTTCCAGAAGCAGTGATAGGAAG
>CALSBM010000051.1:0-22511 GCA_943373175.1 Chitinophaga pinensis
GGTACATTGAATTACAATCTAATCCAGTAAATAGGCTGAGGTCCTCCTCCGTCATGTCTTCATAACGGGCTTTAGATATAAAGTCTGGTGGAAGTTTTTCATCAAAATGGCTACTGTAAACGGAATAAACCACTTTGGTATCTTTGAAAATTGGATTGTCGAAGTAAAGTTTTCGGATATAAAGCGGGATTAAAGACGTCATCCAGCCATTGCAGTGAATGATGTCGGGAGACCAACCCAGCTTAACGACGGTATCAAGTACTCCCTTATTGAAAAAGATCATCCGCTCGTGGTTGTCGTCAAAGAATTGTCCGCTTTCATCACGCAAAGAATACTTTCGCTGGAAGTAATCCTCATTGTCGAGGAAATAAACTTGCATTTTGGCTTGCGGAAGTGAAGCAACCTTAATAATTAGCGGGTTGTCATTATCGCCAATAACTACATTAATGCCTGAAAGGCGTACGACTTCATGCAAGCGATGGCGCCTTTCATTGATGAGGCCGTAACGGGGCATCAACACCCTGATTTCCATTCCTTTTTCCTGGATGGCTTGTGGTAAGGCGCGTGCGATTCTGGCGACATCAGTCAGCATCACATAGGGGTCCATCTCGTGCGCCACAAACAGGATGCGGTGTTTTCTCATCTCAAAAAGTGGTTCAATCTTAAAAATTATGCAAAATTAAGGTATAAACTCGTAATCTTGAACACAATCTATTAGTTTGGCCTTCTTGTCCTCTTTTTATTGGCCTCTTGAAAGTATTTCGACATATTCCTGCGTTGCAGGCCTGGCGAAAAAGCCTGCCTGCTAGCGTCTCAGTTGGTTTTGTTCCTACTATGGGGGCACTTCATCAGGGTCATCAATCGTTGATGCAAGCCTGTAAGTCCGGCTCTGATCTTTCTGTTCTAAGCATCTTTATCAACCCAACCCAATTTAACGACCCTGAAGACTTCAGGCGCTATCCAGTTACGCCAGAGCTTGATTTAGCTATGGCTTACGACAATGGAATCGATGTCGTTTTTATGCCTGAATCCGAAGAAATCTATGCTCAGCCTGTTGAGGCTTTTGATTTTGGGTCTTTAGAGGAGGTTATGGAAGGCAAGGAACGTCCCGGTCATTTCCGGGGTGTAGGCCAGATTGTCAATAAATTGCTTGAACTCATAGAGCCTCATCAATTGTATATGGGGCAGAAGGATTTTCAGCAATGCGCTATTGTAGCAGCATTGCTTCGCCAGACTCAACGCTTTAACACAGAATTGAGGATTTGTCCAACTATACGAGAAGTCTCCGGACTCGCGATGAGTTCCAGGAATCGCCGTTTGTCGCAAAATGGGCTTGAGTTGGCTTCCATTCTTTCGGCAGAATTGAATTCAATGGTGAAGCTTGCTGACCGAAATGCCCTTGTAAATGCATTGAATTTAGCCCGGACTAAGCTTTCAAGTCTGGAAGGAATTGAATTGGAATACCTGGAAGTTGCTGATCGAGCTGATTTACAAGCACCAAAACCCGATAGACCATTGGTGATTTGCGCTGCAATCTGGGTTGAAGGTGTGCGGCTGATTGATAATGTGCTTCCTAACTATTAATTTCCACTAACTTCGCCGCGCCAATTGCGTACCATGCAAATTCAGGTTCTAAAATCTAAAATCCATCGGGCAGTGGTCACTCAGGCTGAGCTTCACTATGTAGGAAGCATCACCATCGACGAGGCCCTCATGGAAGCTGCCAACTTAATCGAGAATGAGAAGGTTCAGGTGGTCAATATCAATAACGGCGAACGCCTTGAAACGTATGTTATCAAAGGCGAACGTGGTTCAGGCATAATTTGCTTGAACGGCCCTGCAGCCCGTAAAGCTCAGGTCGGCGATGTAGTCATCATCATTGCTTATGCCCTAATGCCCTTCGATGAGGCAAAAGTGTTTAATCCGGTGACAGTCTTTCCGGATAACAACAACCGAGTAGTCTGATTGTAATGAAAATACTCCTGCGTTTTTTCCTGCCGCTTGCTTTAGGCGTGTTCCTGATGTGGTGGGTTTTTAAAGAGCAGGACTTCCAAGGACTTGCCGATAGCCTTGCAAAAGCTAATTATTCTTGGCTGCTGCTTTCTATCGCATGTGGGCTGTTGAGCCACCTAGTCCGAGCTATGCGCTGGAAAGTACTCATGCAGCCGCTTGGTTACCAACCTACGCTTTGGAATACCTTCCATGCAGTAATGGTCGGGTACATCGCCAACTTGGCCTTTCCACGAATGGGGGAGGTTTCAAAATGCGGCAGCTTAGCAAAGAAAGAAACGCTCGCTGTTGATAAACTCCTTGGAACGGTAGTGGTGGAGCGGCTTTGGGACTTAATTAGTTTACTGGTAATTTCTTTAGTTGTAGTGTTCTTTAACCTGACTTTGTTTTCACGGCCTATTTTGGATTTTGTAAACTCCAAATCAGGGACGATTAACTGGTGGGCTATAGCCTTTATGGCAGTTTTTGTTCTTGTGTTTCTGGTTTCTATACCGTGGATGCTAAGATTAATCAGAAAAAAAGCCGGTGGAAATGCGTGGTTTATTAGGTTAAACGATTTTGTCAGAGGCATATCAGAGGGTTTTAAAGCATTTAATAAAATGGAGCAGAAGGGTTTATTTCTGTTGCTCACTTCTTTTATCTGGCTTTTATACTGGCTGATGGTCTATTTGTGTGTGTTTTCCATAGAGGCCACTTCTAACATGGATATTAATGATGGCTGGATGCTACTGGTAGTCGGTAGCTTTGGGATTGTCGCTCCAGTACAGGGAGGAATCGGCGCTTATCATGCAATAATGGTGGCATTTCTAACACATTTGCCTCATCGAACTATCGTAGAAAGCGATGCTTTAGTTTTTGCAACGTTAAGCCACGCTAACCAAACGGTTATGATTATTGTGGTTGGATTTATTTCGTTGCTCATCATGTTCTTCTCTCCTAACAGAAAAGGCCATGTCAATCAAAAATAAAATTGTTAAAGTAGAAGAAGCTGAAAGGCTTTGCCAAGAATGGCAAGAGCAAGGCAAGGTCATCGTTTTTACCAATGGATGTTTTGACATTCTTCATGTAGGGCACGTTCTCAACCTGGAAGAAGCTGTTGGTATGGGAGATTATCTGGTTGTTGGACTTAATTCCGATGTTTCAGTTAAGAAGCTTAAAGGCCCTTCGAGGCCATATCAGTCTCAGGATAGCCGCGCAGGGGTACTCGCTGGATTAGAGTCTGTACGTTTAGTAGTAATCTTTGAAGAGGAAACTCCGGCAGACTTGATTGCGCGTTTGAATCCAAATGTTCTGGTTAAAGGAGGCGATTATTCGGTTGAAGCCATTGCCGGGGCTGAACATGTTGTAGCCAATGGGGGCAAAGTGGTTACTTTGCCCTTAACAGAAGGGCATTCTACTACTGCGATTCTTGGAAGAGTTAAAGATTCTGGAAGGTTGTGATTGCTGATTTAGTTAAAATTAAAGCTAACTCGTCTATGTTGAAGTATTTTAGTGCTCTTTGTAAGGATATGAGGCTATTAATGATAAAAGGCATGTTACTACTTTTAGTAATGAGTGGTGGCCTTCATGCACAAAACGGTTCCCAATGGCGTTTTGGGCAATCTGCTGGCGTGGTGTTTAGCGGTGGTACGGCAACTGGAATTGTAGGAAGTGCCATGCAATCAGTAGAAGGTTGCGCAACCCAGGCAGATGCAGCAGGCAATTTGTTGTTTTATACCAATGGAGCTACCGTATGGAATCGTAATAACCAGGTTATGCTAAATGGTAGTGGAATGCTTGGGGAAGAAACTGCTAGCCAAAGTGCTTTAATTATTCCTCGTCCTGGGCAGCCCAACCGATTTTATCTCATTACTGTTTCAGCTTCAGCGAATACTGCCGCATGGTCCGAGATCGATATGACCCTCGATGGGGGTAATGGCGGGGTTGTAACAGCAACTAAGAATTCCCTTTTTGCATTCGATGTTTTGCCAAAAGTCACCGGAACTCGCCATTGTAATGGTACTGATTATTGGTTTGTCTTACAAAGTGCATTAGGCCCCGGCTTCTCTGCTTACTTGGTAACATCAACCGGAATTAATACGACCCCTGTTAATTCTAATAGTGGATTTTCAGCAATCGGTAATCAAGGTGGTTATATGAAAATTTCTCCTAATGGTCGTCGCTTAGTCTCTTGTTTGAATAACAATATGCCTAACACCATATTCTTATGCAATTTTGATCCCAGTACTGGTCAGGTTTCATCAGGCGTATTGCTGGCTTCTTCCGGAGGGGAGTATGGCGTTTCCTTCTCACCCGACAATCGCTTGTTGTACGTTAGTGCATCACGCGACTCGGTTGGCTCGTTGGTTCGTAATGAGGTTTACCAATTCAATTTGATGGTTGCTAATGTTAGCCTAACTAAGCAGGTAATCTATAGCCAACTTGATACTAACCGCAAATTCGGTGCACTTCAACTTGGTCCAGATAAACGCATCTATTTGGTTCAACGTTTTAAAGATCAGTTGAATGCCATTCTTCAGCCTAACCAATTAGGTGCAGCCTGTAATTTTCAGGATAGTGTAATCTTTCTACCTAACTCAACGGGTCGCTTGGGCTTGCCTAATTTTATGGACTATCTTTTTAACGATGGCGTTCAGGCTCGGTTTAGCTTCACTGCTGGTTGTGTAGGAGCTCCAGTTAGTTTCACAGATTCTTCTTTTGTAGCAATTTCAACACGCAATTGGAACTTCGACCTAACCGGCGTGGGCTCTCCTGGAACTAGCGCCCAAACTAATCCAACGCATACTTTTAATGTAGGGGGTACTTACACTGTGCGACTAATAGTGAGTGACGGATGTTTCAGTCAAGATACATTGGATCGTCAGATTGCCATCAGCACTACTATTCCGGTTGATATTGGGCCTGATTCAACCCGACTTTGCATAGGAACGCCTTTTACTTTGAGCACAACTCAGGTAGGAGGTTACGACTGGCAATTTGGACAACCAGGAAACTTCGTCTCTAATGGAAATACCACTTCTTCTCAACCCGTCAGCAGCTCCGGTTGGTATAAACTGATTGTCAATTCTGCGGGATGCACCGGCTCAGATTCTGCCTTTGTCAACATCAATACCACTCCTCCCATAATAAACCTCGGAGGTAATCAGTCTCTTTGTTTTGGACAATCTTTAACCTTAGATGCCGGCAATCCCGGTTCGCGATATACGTGGAGTAATGGAAGCACTACTCAAACCGTCAATGTTACGGCTTCCGGAACCTATCGAGTAAGAGTGGAACAAGATGCGTGTGAAGACATTGATTCCGTTGTGATAACCGTTGGTCAACCGGTGACAGTGGAACTCGGTTCGGATAAAACTTCTTGTGAAGGCCAATTGATTGAACTTTTACCTGTAGTTTCTTCCAATGTAACGGGTTACACTTGGTCAAACGGAGCTACTAATTCCTCCATTGCCGTTACCGATACGGGAAAATTTGTTCTTACAGTTAGAGATGTAAATAATTGCGAAGCCTCCGACTCTTTGATAATTCGTTCTGGATGCCCACAAATTGTCTCCATTCCGAATGCCTTCACCCCGGATGATAACGGTTTGAATGACATATTCAGGCCTACTGGTTTAGATACTAGTACTTTGAGTGCGGTAAATAAAGACTATTTGATGGAAGTTTATAGCCGTATTGGTGAGCAGGTTTTTGCGTCTGTTCTTCCGGGAATAGGCTGGGATGGAACTTACAATGGAAGCATGATGATGGAAGGGCGATACGCTTACTTCATTCGCTATACCGATCCAACAACCGGTAATGTTATTGAAACCCGAGGTACGGTTCATCTGCTTCGTTAATGCCTTACGATTTTCATAGCGATACCAAGGCTTACCTCGACTTACTCATTCGTAACTCAGAGAAAAGCATCGTTCCATTTATAGAGAAGCATCTTTCTTCTGCAAAGACTATTAAAGGACTGCGGATTTTAGAACTTGGATGCGGTGAAGGAGGTAACCTCAAGCCTTTTGCTGAAAGAGGTGCAATTTGTACTGGCTTTGACTTGAATGGTGAGAAAATCAAGCAAGGCAATCTTCTCATGGCAACTCATATAGCCGAAGGAACCCTTGAGTTGTTTCACGATAATATTTTTAATGACGCACTTAGCGCACGCTTTAAAGGAAAGTTCGATTTGATTATCCTGAAGGATGTTATTGAACATATTCCGGATAAGGCACAAGCGATGAGGAATATGAGCGAGTTCCTTAATGAGGATGGTTTGTTCTTCGTAGGTTGGCCGCCCTGGGCTATGCCTTTTGGTGGGCATCAACAGATTTGTCACTCCGGTTTACTCAAGAAACTACCTTGGTTTCATTTGCTCCCTAAGCCGCTATATGTGGCGTTATTGAAGGCGTTTAAGGAGCCGGAAGAAGTTTGGAAAGAGCTGGCAGAAGTGCATGATTACCAAGTCCCTATTGGAATGATGCATCGTCTTATTAAAGAAGCCGGATTAAAGAAGGTTGGGGAAGTTTACTACTTGATTAACCCCATTTATGAAGACAAATTCGGGTTTAAAACCCGATTGCAGTTTGATTTAGTGAAGGCTACTCCCGGATTACGTGATTTGTTCACCACAAGTGTATATTATCTGTTGAAGAAAATCTAAGTAGGTAGCTCATGAGAGCGCTGTTGGTCAGTAAACATCACAAGGAGCAAAGCCTTGAAACAGCTTTCAAAACAACAGGTATCAGACTGGAGGCCTTTACCGATTTCGATACAGATGAATTGGGCACTTTTTCCGGTACTATTACCCGAAAGCTAAGTCCATTTGATGCAGCCTTGTCAAAAGCGATGGCCGGTCGTAGGGCAATACCTGGATTCGATTGGTACATTGGTAGCGAAGGCAGCTTTTTCCCTGACCCTGCCGTTCCTTTTGTTACCCGGCAACATGAGTTGCTTCTCGCCCTTCCACTTAATGAAGAAACTCCGGTAGTAGCTGAAAAAAGCGGTTTAATAGCTTGGGCTATCGATAGGGAAGTAAATTCGGAAGTTGAGTTTCAACAATTGATTAAAGGAGCTATCGAAGAAGGAAAAGAGCATGTCTTTATTTCTTTGGTAGGAGCTCCGCCATCGGAACGAATAGCGGTTGAGTCAGGTGCTGCTAACTTAATTGCAGTGTATCGAACTGTTTCTCAAAATGGCAGTTACCCTGTTCAAGTAATTTCGGATTTAAGGGCGCATAGAAGCAGCGGAAGAAGACTAATTATTGCCGAGGCAGCCGAAAAATTGGCTCAAAAGCTTATTTGCCCATGCCCGCGATGTAATAAACTTGGCTTTGGAATGGTCCGTGCTCTGCCGGGTTTGCCTTGTGCTTGGTGCCTGAATCCAACGTCAGCCGTAAGAGCTACGTTGAGTCGCTGCAACTATTGTGGTTTTCAAAACGAAGTTTTGCTGCCTGAAACAGCTCCTTATGCAGATCCTGCTATCTGTGGAGTCTGCAATCCGTAAAAAATTCGCTTGAGTTATTCTTGATTAACTATATCTGTACAAACCGTCAATAGAGTTAATTTAAAATCTTAATGTATAGCTTACAAAAGGAAAACCAAAAGGGAATGCTCTTGCAATATCAGGATTGATTACAAATGCTAAGTCAAAAGCGGTGCTTTCACCCATTATTCGAATGCCGTAGGAAGCTATTCCATAGTACGTTTCTCCCGGTAAAAACCAGTTCTCGGTAATTACGGCAACTTTTTTCGCTACTCTGGCTGTACCGGAAAGGGTGATTGCCGGCTTACTGCTAAAATGTCCTTCAACATACCCCCAACCTAACCCTCCCGATAAGTTATAGTCCTTATTGCCGTAGGTGGCAACTCCATACGTAATACCGAAACTACCACGGCTTCCATCTTCGTTTGTTGGGATGTTTACATATAGCAATCCCCCGCCTAAATGAAGCGATTTGCTAACCTTAAAGCTGACTTTTGGGGTCAGGAAAAAAATGGGAGTATAGGCTCTATCGCTTCTTGAAAGCAGTGTGGTAATTTCGAAGCCTCCACCAATGGAAATGTTGTCAGTAACTCCCACCTGAAAGGAATTAAGAAGCAACCACGTGTTTTGAAAATACCCTTCTCCTTTTTTTAATGGAATTGCCGATGGTCCATAAAAGTATCGGGATGTATGTGGATTGGTGAACCAATAAACCCCCTTTCTGAAATTCTCGTCTTTAACTTCCTCAATGCGTGTTAGGTTAATGACCAAAAGCTCTACTCTAGGAATTGCCGATGTTTTAATGATAATTTTTACGGCATCCCGGTATAGAATACTCCCGACATAAACGGAACCATCGTTCATTTCTATCCGATACACCTTGGTAGAATCAGAGCCAATCTCTGGTAAATCCCTTTGTTGAGCCTGTACTTCCGGACAAGTTGCTGTAACTAAAACAACTAGAATTAATCGCAGTAAAATTTTCATAGGATAAGGATTTTATTTCGAATTGAACAAATATAGGCCCTTTTGACACTTGAGATGCAAGTCGTTGAGAGCTCGTCCTGTCATTTTTGTTCTAATATTTGAATGATTATTCATCTTCTTTTTATCGATTTTCTTAAAAGAGTTTTTAAATAAAAAGTCACGGGTTAAGGTGGATTAAATTTTTTTCTTCTTTACTTTGCTAACAACCGTTAGTTAGCTGTGGAAGTTATCACTGAGAAGAAAGCACGCATCACCGACATTGCCACGCGATTGTTTCGGGAGAAAGGCTATGCGGCCACCAGCATGCGTGATCTTGCTCAAGAAGTGGGCATCGAGGCGGCCTCGCTTTACAGCCATGTAAAGTCGAAGGAGGAAATCCTTAGTCGCATTTGCTTCACCCTCGCCGAAGCATTCTTCACAGCACAACATCAAGCCCTCCAACCCGACGACTCCTCGCCCGAAGCCTTGCGCAAAGCCGTAGAAGCCCATGTTGGTGTAGTTGCTGTCCACCTCAGCGCGTCTGGTGTGTTTCTCCACGAATGGCGGCATCTTAGCGAACCCAGCCTAAGCCAATTCTTGGAGTTGCGTCAGCAGTACGAAATCCATTGGCTGAAGCTCCTGCGCCGTGGAAAAGACGAAGGCGTATTTCATTACGAGGACGAGGCCATTGCCGTTCGCCATATCCTGTCGGCTCTCAACTGGATTTACGACTGGTACAAACCCAATGGCCGCTATTCGGTAGCGCAGCTCTCAGCGCACATTTCTCAACTGATCATTCAAGGCATTCAATAAACCCACCCAATACCATGTACGGAGGAGGATATATCCATCAGGATTCCAACCAAAAACCCAAGAACCACCTCGCAGAAGGCGAAGACCCCATCCGCTTGGCTGAGTTTGAAGCTCGCATTGCAGCGGGAGACAAAATTGAACCCCGAGACTGGATGCCCACAGAGTACCGCCGCCAACTCATTCGCATGATTGAGCAACACGCACACTCCGAAGTCATCGGCTCTCTGCCCGAAGGCACTTGGATTACTCGTGCTCCCGGTTTCCGTCGTAAGATGGCGCTTATGGCAAAAGTGCAGGACGAAATTGGCCATGCTCAACTGCTCTACTCCGCAGCCGAAACTCTTGGAAAGCCTCGGGAGCAGATGATTAACGACCTCATCAATGGTAAATCCAAGTACTCTAACGTCTTCAACTATCCGGCTAAAACCTGGGCCGACGTTGCCGTAATTGGATTCCTCATCGATGCGGCTGCAATCGTTAACCAAGTCGCTAACTCCAAAGGCTCTTATGGGCCGTATTGCCGCGCACTCGAGCGGATTTGCTACGAGGAAAGCTTCCACCTTAAGCAAGGTCACGACATTTTCGTGTTCTTGGCTACGGGAACAGACATTCAGCGCGACATGGTTCAACAAGCACTTAACCGATGGTGGAAACCCATCATGCACTTCTTCGGGCCGTCCGATAAATCATCCGTACATACCGAAACGTTGATGCGCTGGAAAGTGAAAATGGCTTCAAACGACGATATGCGTCAGCAGTTCCTCAATATGTATGTGCCTAAAATCCGCGAAGTAGGAATTACTATTCCGGATGCGGAACTGAAGAAAAACCCATTAACCAATGAATGGGAATTCAGTGATCCGGATTGGGCAGAATTCTACGAAGTCATTAAAGGCAATGGTCCTTGCAACAGCGAGCGTATCGCTGTACGTAAATGGGCCGAAGATCATGGCCGATGGGTGCGTGAAGCCCTACTGAAACCTTCTCACCGTTACACCGTACCTCTTGCTTAAGACCATGAAACTGAACTCACTCGATCCACGGGTCAATCGCATGGAGCTCTCCGACGAGAACCCCTACAAGGACCAAGTCCTTCATAACATGGAGCACTGGGAGACTTACGAAGTCTTCCATCAGAAAAAACGCGGCACCCAGCATTTGCACTGCGGAATTGTTCACGCGCCTAACGCCGATATGGCACTCTTGTTCGCCAAAGAACAGTTTGCTCGAAGAGGCGAAACGTCTAACCTTTGGGTGGTGAAAACCGAACACGTGATGGCGGTTGATTACGGCGATGCCGACATCTTCGAAACAACTCCAGAGAAAGTTTACCGCGATCCTTCCGGTTATAAGGTCATGGATCGTATCAACGAATTCAAAAAGAAACAAAACGCATGAGTCCGGAACAAATTAAAGACTTACGTCAATTGCTGTATCGCTTGGCCGATGATCAACTCATCATCGGGCACCGTAATTCGGAATGGACAGGCTTAGGCCCGGTACTGGAAGAAGACATTGCATTCTCCTCTATAGCTCAAGACAAAGTAGGCCATGCCCACGCACTGTATCAATTGTTGAATCAGGAACTCGCAGAACCGGAACCCGACACCATTGCCTTTATGCGGGATGAAATGGACTTTTTCTGCTGTCATTTTGTAGAAATGCCTATTGGCGAGTACGATTTCAGCCTGATTCGTCACTGGCTATTCGACCTTGCTGAACAAATTCGTTTTGATGCGTATGCTGAAAGTCAGTGGTTGCCACTGGCGAAAGTAGCGCGTAAAATCAAAGGCGAAATCAAGTATCACGTATTCCATGCCGAAACTTGGGTAAAAACCTTAGCAGAAGGTACGGAAGAAAGCAAAGCACGGATGCAATCGGCTTTGAACGAAGTGCTGCCAATGGCCTTTGGATTATTTGAATGCAAGGAAAACAACGCTCTACTGGCAGAAGCAGGCTTGATTACCGCTGAGTCGGCGTTGCAAAGCCAGTGGGAAAGCCGTGTGAAAGCTTGTTTAACTGCCTGGGGACTGCAATGGCCATCTCAGGTTGATGCAAGCCGCTACCTAGGTGGCCGTCAAGGGTATCATACCAGCCAGCTACAACCTTTACTTAACGAAATGACAGAGGTTTATCGCCTCGATCCCAGCGCAGAATGGTAAGCCCCCTTTCTGAACAACAGGTCATGGCCGCCCTTGAGGCGGTCATGGATCCTGAGATTCCGGTATTGTCGGTGGTAGATCTCGGCATCATCACCGGTGTAGAGATTGAAGATGACCTTGTTAAGGTGAATATGACGCCAACGTTTTCCGGCTGTCCTGCTCTGAAATTAATGGAAAAGCAAGTGCGAGAGGCGGTGGAAGGGCTTGGAGTACGTGCGGAAGTAATCACCAACTTTGATGTCGCTTGGAACTCGAACCGCATCAGCGAGAAAGGTCGAGAAATCATCAAGAATTTTGGTTTAGCACCTCCACCTAAACATACCGGGAATCCGGACTTTGAGGCGATGCGACACACTGCCTGTCCCTATTGCAACAGCGAGAATACCACCATGAAGTCTCCTTTCGGCCCAACGCTCTGCCGTTCCCTGCACTATTGCTTCGACTGCTTGCAGGCTTTTGAGCAATTCAAGCCTGTATAAAAAAACCATCTTTGCGGCCATGCACACCTTAGAGCCGTATTACAACTGGATTGACGAATATTCTGCCGCGGAAGATGACCGTTCGCCTTTCTTCGGACGTATCTACGACGAATTCGACTTTACACATCAGCTCTACAACTTCTTGTTACACCCACAGTGGGATGAGTTTGGTTCTGAAACCCTGTACACCAAAATCCTCTTTGCCGATTACGATCGCAATTTCGCTATCCTAGAATTTATTGGAGAGTGGAACGATTGCCTTCACAACGACATCATGCTTTTAAAGACCGAAGTGTTGGATATTTTGGTGGAAGAAGGCATCACCAAGTTCATTTTGATCGGAGAAAATGTCCTTAACTACCACGCCTCCGACGATTGCTACTACGAAGAGTTATTTCAGGACCTGGAAGATGGCTGGGTAGTAGCCCTGAACTTTCGAGAACACGTTATTGAAGACTTCAACAAAGCCGGCATAGACTACTACTGGATGTTTGGTGGCAACTTCGATCAATTCAATTGGCGCCGCCATAAACCCCAGCCGCTGTTCCAACTCATCGAGCAAATGGTGGTGAGACGATTGCCGGGGTGATGAGTTACCACCCTTGTATCTGAATGTATTGTGGAAGCAGGGCTTGACCTGATTCTACTGTATCGTTTCGAAGCCGGTATAAGGCTGCAACACTTTTGGAATGTGGATGCCAGTTTCAGTTTGGTTGTTTTCGAGCAGTGCTGCTACAATACGAGGCAGTGCCAACGCCGAACCATTCAGGGTATGCACAAGTTGGTTTTTACCATCGCCTTTGGGCCGGAAACGGGCTTTTAGCCGATTGGCCTGAAAGGCTTCGAAATTAGAAACAGAACTGACTTCGAGCCAACGTTCTTGGGCGGCACTCCACACTTCAAAATCGTAGGTAAGGGCAGAAGCAAAGCTCATATCGCCACCACAAAGTCGGATGATGCGGAAAGGCAGTTCTAAGGAGCGCATAAGTGCTGCAACATAGTCGCGCATTTCCTCGAGTACGTGGTACGAGGTTTCGGGTTTTACTAATTGCACAATTTCGACTTTATCGAACTGGTGAAGTCGGTTTAAGCCTCTTACGTGTGCGCCGTAGGAGCCTGCTTCACGCCGAAAGCAAGGGGTGTAGGCGGTGTTTTTTACCGGAAGCTGGCTTTCTTCGAGCAACACATCGCGGTATAGGTTGGTGACGGGAACTTCGGCAGTTGGCGCAAGGTAGAGGTTATCGAGTCCAACAAAATACATCTGACCTTCCTTGTCGGGAAGCTGCCCGGTTCCATAGCCGGAATCGGCATTGACCAGAATTGGTGGCTCTATTTCAAGATAACCGGCTGCGGTTGCTTGATCGAGGAAGTAGTTGATTAATGCTCGTTGAAGTCGTGCTCCTTTGCCTTTATAGACAGGAAAGCCTGCACCAGTGATTTTGACCCCTAGTTCGAAATCGATTAAATCGTGTTTAGAAGCGAGCTCCCAATGGGGCTGAGCTCCGGCTGGCAGGGTCGGGAAGTCACCATGGCGATATACTTCCAGGTTTTCTTCCGGGGTTCTACCTTCTGGTACGCTTGAGTGAGGTACGTTGGGAAGTTGGATTAAGAGTTCCTGAATTTGGCTTTCCGTAGCTTCGAACCCATCTTCTAAAGCTTTAATTTCGGTCTTTAACCCGGCTGATTGCTCACGTGCATTTTCAGCTTCCTGCTTTTGACCGCTTTTCATAAACTCACCAATAGATTTGGAAAGCTTGTTGGCTTCTGCCTTTAGGTTATCGAGGGTTAGTTGTTTGAAACGACGGTCTTCATCGAGCTTCAGAATTGCATCAATTAAGTGAAGTGGGGTGAAGTGCTTTTTGCGAAGTCCTTCGCGAATAAGTTCGGTGTTCTCCTTGAGTTGAGTCAGCGTGAGCATGCTGCGAAGATAAAACAATCCTATTGCCTCACTAAGTTGTAACGCTTCGAGCCATATTTTCCTGTTAAGATTTGAGAGGATATGCGTACTTTTAAAGTGTGAAGCGATTGTGGCTAATCATGGTGATTGGCGTGTTGATGGGTTTTAACGTTGATGCACAGCAAAAAAGGATGTCCGAAAGCCAGGATGCCAGTATCGGAGTCCGAATAAGTAGTTTAAGAGACAGCTATTTAGGAATTACTTTTCAGCAAAACCTACAAAAAGGAAGGTTAGAAGCTTTACTCGAGCGTTTAGATAATAGTTTATTGGTAACCGCATTATGGGAATATCAGCAACAAATTAACGGGAGTGATTTTTATTGGTATCCGGGTGCAGGGCTTCATTTAGGAGGCTATCGGGAGGGTATAAGCTTTGGTATAGACCTTATTGCAGGCTTAGAATATCAATTTCCGAAAGCTCCTTTTGTTCTTAGTTTTGATATTAAACCGCATTTTCCACTCACTTCTGAGAGGAAAGAAGGAATATCAACCGGACTTTCCTTTCGTTACCGGTTTTAACTTAATTAATGGAATTTATTAAAAATGACATTGTTCGTTTTTAATTTTATTTCATGTTTTTATTTGATTAAGAATTTTTGGGTAAACTGCTTTTAAGAATCGTATTGCAAGATTGTTCAATGAAAATCAATTTCATAGTTCTGCGCGAAGGTTAAAGTAGTCAATAACACATTCAAGAAGTTCTAATTTTGCAACTTCTTCAATCCTATGAAAAGAATTTGTTTACTTCTTTTGTTTCTGGCTACTTTATGGAATTCGGCTTTTGGGCAGAATACCTTAGTTCAATGGAACTTTAATTCTCCGATTCCGGATAATAATACCACCACCGGCGATACTTTACCTAGTTTAGGAAGTGGAGCGTTACTGCGAAATGGTGGAGTAACTTGGACATTTGCTTCGGGCACTGGTGGTGGAGATATTGTCTCTCCTGACAACTCTGCCTTGAACTTGGCTGGATTTCCTGCGGCTCCTGCTGTGAATCCCAAAACAGCAGGTTTGCAAATCAATTTTAATAGCACAGGATATAGTAATCTGGTGCTGACGTTCAGTCACCGCCCGTCGAGCTCATCGTCCAATACGATGGTGATTCAGTACAACCTAAATCGGAATTCCGGCAGTTGGGTTGATTTTCAGACGCTTCGCATTGAGCCCACTACCAATTCTGGTAACACTTTCTACTTCCGAAATATCGATTTAACCGCTATTTCAGGGTTGAACAACAATCCACTGGCTGCAATCCGGCTTGTTTCGGATGTGGATTCAGTAACCGGCCAATACAGAGCCTCACAAAGCACTTCTAATTATGCTACCAACGGCACGTGGCGCTTTGATGTGCTTACGGTAAAAGATGGAGGAGGAGTAGCTTTACCCAATTCTATCAGTTTTCAAAGTCAGCAAACGGTAGTTGCACACAATGCAGGTCAGCAATTTGTTCGTGTTCAACTTTCGCAGCCAGCGACATCCGGCGATTCCGTTACATACAGTGTTAGTTATGCTCCCGCAAGTAATAGCAGCGATGTTGCACTCGGTGCCGGTTTTGCCTCCAATCAGTTGGTAAGAGCCTTGGCGGTGGGTTCACAATTAGATTCCTTCGCGTTTACACCAGTTGCAAACAATGCAGCAGGAGAGAATGATACTTTGTATTTCAATCTTACTCAGTTAACAGGGAATTTGCAGCTAGGTGCATCAACCCTTCACACGGTTATTATCACCGGACCATCTGCTATTCCAAGTAATTTTCCGCTTTATACCGCCGCTCAGATTCGTGGGCTAAACCTTAACGGCGGCCCAGATTCACTAGGAGTGTATTGCAGAGTACGTGGAGTGATTTATTCTTCCACCCAAAGACCTTCCGGAAATCCCGGTTTTCAAACCGTCCTCCAAGACGCAAGCGGTGGTATTTCTTTATTTAGAAATAACAGCGGCTTAAGCTATTTGCCCGTTGCCGGAGATTCGGTAGTAGCATTTGGTACGGTGAGTGTTTTTAGGGGGTTGGCTCAGTTGAACGTCGATTCTATCTTCCTTTTAGGATCCGGGATGGCTTTGAAATTACCGGCTGTTCTTGGAGTAACCGATACCTTGAACGAGAATACAGAATCGAATCTCATAAGAATCAACAACCTTACAATCGCCTCCGGAACATGGCCTTCTGCCGGTAACTCGGCTAATGTTACGGTAACTAATGGAGTGAATCAATATTTATTGCGCATCGTAAACTCCACTGATATCGACGGAAGTCCTGCTCCAATAGGAACATTTAATTTAATAGGATTAGGTTCTCAATTTACTACATCAACTTCAGCACCTTATTTGGGAGGGTATCAGATTTTACCAAGAAGCGTACAAGATATCCTTCAAGCCCAGGTTGATTTATATCCCAAACGTTTAGTAGAGTTCCCCGACAGTTTACTTGCCGGACGTGACACAACAGTGAAAGTTTATATCCAAAATCAGGGCAATACAGCCTCATCTAATTACAATGTTCAGCTTTGGGTCAATGGTTTCCGGGTAGATAGTGTTGGAGTGAATAACAGCTTGCTCCCTGGAGATTCTGCCTTAATCAGTTTAAACCTGCCTGCAACTGCTTCACCATGTGGGATTTATCAGGTGAAGACCATAGTTCAGCATACTGGAGACAATGTTCTTGGAAACGATACTTTATCCCGAAGCATGAGGATATATATTCCACAGCCGGTCATAAACCTGTCACGAGATACCGTTTTCTGTGCTAGCGATAGCTTGATTTTCAGCATAGGTGCTTCAGCCTTTGCTCCACAGTGGCAACGCGACGGACAAGATATCGTAGGAGCCACTGGAGTTAGTTTAGTTGTCCGCCAAAGTGGCTCATACAGGCTAAAGTGGACAGGCTCCAATAACTGCCAAACGTTTAGCAGGGCTTATCAAGTTACAGTTAATCCACTTCCGACCACCCCAACGCTCTCTGCCTCCGGGCCTCTAAACTTCTGTTCCGGAAGTTCAGTAACCCTTACTTCTACCACGGCCAATTCATACGTTTGGCTGCGAAACGATACTGTAATAAACGGGCAATCTGGTGTTAGCCTTTCCGTCAGTCAAAGTGGTCAATACAAAGTGGAAGTAAGTTCTGCGGCTGGTTGTAAGCTGCGCTCTTCAGCCACTCAAGTTACAGTCAATCCTGTTGTACCAGTTAGTGTCTCAATAAGTACTGCAAGCAACACCGTTTGCCAGAACAGCAATGTGCAGTTTACTGCGCAAGTGACCAATGGTGGCAATACTCCTGTTTTCCAATGGAAGATTAACAACGTCAATGTTGGAGCTAACAATGCAGTGTTTACTACTGGCTCGCTAAGCAATAACGATGTAGTAACCGTTCAGGTTACCAGTAATGCGGTTTGTGCTCAGCCGGTGACTGCTCAATCCAATGCATTAGCGATGAGTGTTACGCCAACAGTTGTTCCTACAGTGGTTATCAATGCCAGTCAGAATACCATTTGTTCAGGCTCATCGGTAAACTTTAGCGCTAACCTTATTAATGGAGGTAGCAACCCTCAGTATCAATGGATAATTAATAGCCAGAACGTGGGAACCGGCACTACTTTCAGCAGCAATTCTCTTCAAAATGGCGACACTATCCGATTAAGCATCACTTCTAATGCGACTTGTGCTCAACCAACTTCGGTAGTTTCCAATTTTATCAGGATGGCAGTAAATCCTGTTCTTACACCCAGCGTTTCGATTTCAGCCAATAACCTTAATTTATGCGTTGGCGGCACAGCACTTTTTACAGCTACCCCGGTAAATGGAGGAAGTAACCCGGTTTATCAATGGCAGGTTAATGGCCAGAATGCCGGAACCAACAGCTCTACCTTTAACACTACTTCTCTCAATGATGGTCAGATTGTAACGGTTAAGTTGACCAGTGATGCGACCTGCGCACAGCCTTTGCAAGTGACCTCTAATAGTTTGACTGTTAATGTTTCACCATTGATTAGCCCAACAGTGTCGGCGGCAGTGTCAGCAAATCCAGTTTGCTTGGGTGCAACAGCCAACTTCAATATCGCATCAAGCACCGGAGGTGGTACATCACCGGTTTATCAGTGGTTGGTCAATGGCATACAAAGAGCTACGGGTGCAACCTTTTCTGCCAACAATCTCGGGAATGGAGACAGTGTTCGTGTATTGATGACTTCTTCCTCTGCTTGTGCCAATCCTTCTTCTGTATTATCCGATGCCATCGTGATAGGAGTTACACAACCGGCACAGCCTTCAGTTACAATTAGCACTCAGAATCAATCCATTTGCCCAGGTCAAACCGCCACTTTTCAGGCTATCCCCACCAACGGTGGTACTGCACCCCTGTATCAGTGGTTTGTTAATGGCAATAGTCAGGGAGCCGCTACCTCAAACAACGTATTCGTTGTTAACACGCTAATTAATAATGATAAAGTTCGAGTTCAGATTACAAGCAATGCTGGGTGTTTAAGCACAAACCAAGCCTTAAGTTCTGAACTAACCATTCAGGTACAACCCAGTGCTCCTGCAACAGTACAACTTACCGCCAGTGCTAATAATTTATGTGGAAGTTCACCGGTTAAATTCAGCACGAATGCCGGACTTGGAGGAAGCAATCCTCAGTTTCAATGGTTCGTAAATGGTGTAGTCAATGCAAATCAGGCCGATACCTTGGTCTTAAGCAACCCTAATGACTTCGATAGTGTAAGGGTAGTTATGACATCGAATGCAAGTTGTGCAATTCCGGCTGTTGCTTCCTCTCAATCGGTAATTCTCCGTGTTTTCGCAGTGCCAGTAGCCCCCAGTATAAATGCGAATGGCAGCTTGAGTCTTTGTTCTGGTGATCAGTTAGTATTGTCAACCTCTTCTGGAAATAACCTCCAGTGGATGCGAAACAATGTTGCGTTGCCAGCAGAAACCGGCTTAAGCCTTACAGTAAACCAGGCAGGAGTTTATGTGTTAAAGACTACAGGGAGTGGAGGATGCACATCGCTATCCAATGCTTTAACTGTGGTTGTCAATAGCCTACCGCCTGTTCCTACTATTACTCCATCAGGGACACTAACTTTTTGCCAAGGAGGCAGTGTTTTACTTTCCTCTTCTGCATTGAGTGGTAACCAATGGTTATTGAATAATGCTCCACTTACAGGAGCCACTGCAACGAGTATTAATGTTCAAGCAGGAGGCCAATACCGAGTTCAGGTTACGAATGGAAACGGCTGTAGGGCTACCTCCACTTCGTTAAGTGTAACCGTAAATGCCCTACCGGGTGTTCCAGTAGTTAACAACAGCGGAAGCAACAACCTTTGCCAAGGCGATACAGTTACTTTGAGTACCCCAACCGCTCAATCTTATCAATGGTTAGAAGGTGGTCAGCCACTGTCAGGAGAAACTTTATCCAGCATTAAGGTAAGCCAGTCAGGAAATTATTCCGTGAGGGTTTCTAACGCTGCTGGATGTGAGCGTACTTCTACAGGTTTGAGCATCGTAGTAAACAGTAGGCCTTCTACCCCGCAGATTGTGCCTCAAAACAATACTACCTTTTGCGAGGGTGGGCAAGTAGTCTTGAAATCCAATTCTTCAACCAATAATCAGTGGCTTAGAAATGGAAATCCGGTTACTGGAGCTACTCTTGATTCATTTATAGCGACACAAAGCGGTCTTTATAGTGTAGTAGTAACCAATGTTTCGGGTTGTACAGCAACCTCTACAACTACCTCGGTGGTGGTAAACAGTTTGCCTTCAACGCCAGTTGTTACAGCAAATGGACCTCTTATTTTCTGTGCTGGAAATCAAGTGACGTTGAAAACAACTACTGCAAATGGTTATCAGTGGTTACTGAACAATCAGCCGATAGCAGGCGGTTTTGCGGACTCCTTAGTTGTAAATGCTGATGGAAATTATTCAGTAGTTGTTAGTAACAGTTTCGGCTGCCAACAAACTTCAGCACCCACCCAGGTTGTGGTGAAAACCCTTCCTCCTGTACCGGTAATCAATGCTTCTTCCAATGCTATTTGTAGCGGTGATCAACTTTGGTTAGTCAGCACACCGGCATTTAATTACCAATGGTTGCTGAATAGTCAACCGATTTCTAATTCAGCCAATGATAGTATTCAGATTTCACAAGCGGGTCAGTACGTTGTGAAAGCAACTAATCAAGATGGTTGCTCTAATCAATCAGTTCCATTTACACTTGTAGTAAACCCACTTCCTGCACAGCCAGTTTTAAGTGCCGGAGGGTCGTTAATCTTATGTGCAGGTCAGAAAGTTGTTTTATTCTCGAATTCTTCTACCGGAAATCAATGGTCTCGTAACGGAAACCTGCTTTCAGGTGCAACCAATGACACGCTACATGCTGAACTAGCTGGAGATTACCGTGTTGTTGTTACCACAATTCAAGGTTGCAGTGCTACCAGCAGTCCATTGACGGTAGTTGTGAATGCGCTGCCTACTATCCCTGTTCCCGGAGTCTCTGGAGCCTTGAGTTTTTGCCAAGGCGATACGGTTAAGCTTGGAGTTAGCACCTCTTTAACACCTCAATGGTTATTCAACGGAGCTGCAATTCCAGGCGCAACTGCAGACAGTGTTTTAATAAACGCTTCAGGCTCCTATAGTTTGTTGGTAACCGACACCAACAGTTGCTCCATACAGTCAGCTCCTTACGTCTTTACTGTTCGTCCTGTTCCTGCTGTACCTCAAATCACGGCTTCAGGGGCAGTGAGTTTCTGCCAAGGCGGCGGAGTTACCCTCCGTTCTTCTTCTTCCACCAACAATCAGTGGTACCTCGATGGACTACCCGGTTTTGGATTAACATTGGATTCTTTAACGCTGACCACTACTAGTTTAGTAAAAGTGAAAGTAACCAATGCTCAAGGGTGCAGTGCGGTATCAACCCCAGTTCAGGTGACGGCATTCAGTTTACCTGCAACACCTTCTATTCAAGCACTTGGCAGCACAACATTCTGTTCAGGTGGACAGTTGCAGTTGATTTCCAGTCAGGTTTCCGGAAATCAATGGTTACTGAATGGTCAGTCAATTAGCGGACAAACTACTGATACTTTGTTAGTTAGCAATTCTGGTAACTACAGTGTTCGGGTTACGAATGCTCAGAGTTGTAGTTCTACTTCCGCAACTACCACTGTTACAGTGAATACGCTTCCTGCAACACCAACTATCTCTGCATCAGGTGTGGTGACTTTCTGTGACGGAGGCAGTGTGAGGTTAACTTCTTCCCTAACAGGAGGTAATCAATGGCTATTAAACGGTCAGCCTATTGCCAATGCGAATCAGGATACATTAAGAGTTAGCACTACTGGAACATATTCCGTGAGGTTCACTAACAGTAATGGTTGTAGTTCAATTTCACAAACACAGGTAATAACGGTGAATCCGCTCCCTAATGCAGTGAATATTACCTCAACCAATTCCTTGACCTTCTGCCAGGGAGGCCAGGCCGTACTAAGAGCCGGCGGTTCTGCTACAGGATATCAGTGGTGGCTTAACGGACAAGTTATTGCCGGAGCTGTTACGGATAGTTTTGTAGCTACCCAGGCAGGAACTTATGTTTTACAAATCTTCAATTCTTTCGGTTGCAGTGCCTTAAGTACTGCGGTTAGTATAACTGTAAACAGCCTTCCAGCAACACCTTTGTTGAACTTAAGTGGAACACAATCATTGTGCGCAGGCAGTACATTAGTGTTAACCACTACTGCCTCAGGGCCATTTCAATGGTTGTTGAATGGTTTTCCAATTTCAGGAGCAAACAGCAATGCTTTGTCGGTAACTACCGCCGGATTGTATAGCCTACAGGTGAGTAATGCTAGCGGATGCTTCAGCACCTCTTCAGCAGTACAGGTAAACCTGGTGCCTCTTCCACCTAAGCCGAATGTACTTCGTGTCAACGATTCTCTGCTTTCCAGCGCACCAGCGGGCAATCAATGGTATTTAGTAGGATTTGGCCCATTCCCTAATGGTAACTTGCAGAATTTTGTGCCGAATACTGCTGGTTCTTACTATGTAATTGTAACTGTAAATGGATGTTCATCCGTTTCATCTGATACAATAGCGTTTGTTGGAAGCTCAGTTCAAACAGTCAATGCCAGTTTACCTGTTACAATTTGGCCTAACCCGTCAAGTGGAATTTTTAGTGTGAAGCTGGAGGAAAACCTGAATGCTGAAGAAACCCGATTTGAAATGCTGGATCTTTCCGGTAGGAGGTTAATGAGTGAAACTCAGGGGGCGGTTTCTTTGCCCTATACCATTCATGCAGAAGGACTGGCAGAAGGAATGTATTTGTTACGAGTTGTTCGAGGCAATAGAACTGCGATTGTTCGTGTTCAAATTCTGAAGTAGTAGCTACTGTTTCAACAAAAAGGCCGAAGTGTTATTACTTCGGCCTTTTTTGTTGGTGCGTCAGGCATGTGTATCAGCTATAGGGTGGAAGTCCCGAGCGGGAGTTGCAGTACTTACCGTTAGCCATGAGCAAGGGTGTCCGTTGTGAGGCGGAATCTGAAGGAAGCTGGCGGCAAACATTCGAGCCTACGAACAGGAACTTTATAAGAGGCGTGGTTATGAGGATGATGTTGCCAAACAAACAAAAGTCCGATACTGCACAGATTGTAACGACGTATATAAAGAGGCTACATGAATG
>CALSBM010000052.1:0-22403 GCA_943373175.1 Chitinophaga pinensis
TATCCGTAGGGGTTAATCCAGAACGTGAAGCACCATTAATATCCAAAGTAACTTGTCCGGTAATGGCAGATGCTGTACTACCAGCAGACTCTATCGGAGTAGGATTAGCTGGGTTAAGGCTTACACTTCCTGCAGGAGCAACTGGCGCACTGTAGTTAGGAGATGCTGAAATACTGTTCAGGTTATTGGTAGGCATTGCAGCTATCAAATCTGCAAGTGTAACTAAATCAGCCGTTCCACCATTTATTGAGGCCAACACTCCACCAGTTCCAGGTACAAAGTATAAGTTGTTATCAGAAATGTTGGTTGTTACCACGTTGAGTACAAAACTGAAGTGCTTTCCACCTGTAGTAGCGTTAGAGCGTGCATTAACAAATGAGTTATTCAGAATGGAGTCTGCCGGACCAGTTGACGTTCTTCTGAAAGCGAAGGTATTGGTAGCAGTAACACCAGTTGTTGTTCCTCCGATATAGACACTATTATGGAAATACGAATGGCTAGTAGTATTGCTCTTCAAAATACCATTGATCGCTTTTACAGAATCAATTGAATTTCCTAAGGAATCAATACCCAAACGAACTTCGTTGTTTGTAACAAGCTGAGGACCAGCAACTAAATGAATACCCATAATCGCAGCAGTGGCTGAAGAAGAGGTATTGTTAAGGCTATGAACCTTGTTTCTTGAAATTGTTCCCCTTAATCCAGATGCTGAGTTGGAGGAAAGAATTCCACTTACAAAGGTTGTAGCAGAACTATTCGTAGTCGTTAACGACCGAACAGTGTTATTGGTAACGTTGAAGGTACTACTTGTGTTAGTTGAGCTGTTAAAAATACCACTCAGCGACATGGTAGTAGTAGTTCCTGTACTGCCCGAAGCACTTCTAAGATGCTGAACCAAGTTATTTGTAACATTCACGCTAGGTGCTGTTGCTCCAGTAATGTTTATTCCGCGAGTTGAACCGCTGGTGCTGGTTGCACTCGTATTGTTATGAATACCTGAAATGGTATTGTCGGTAACATGAACGGTAACACCCGGAGTAACTGTGGTCATAGAAACGTTAATTCCGTTTATAGCCATTATATTGGTAGAACCGCTGTTATTAGCAATAGAACTCAAGTTAGAAACACTACCAATTGTATTACCTGAAATGGTTAGGTCGGAGGTTAAAGCAGGAGCTCCTCCAATCATATTCATCGTAAGGATGAGGGTAGTGGAAAACGGCGTTACTTCAATATCCCTAATGGTATTGTTACTCACTGTACCGCCTAAAACTGAACCTGCAATGATATGCGTGATAGTAGAACCTGGAGTAGAACTTGGAGGAGTTATAGTGATGTTTCTAATGGTGTTCCCAGTAACACTAACAGGTCCTGTAACCAAATTAACACCTGCCCAGAAAGTAGTACCAGAATTGGGAGCAGAGTAGCTGATGTTTGCAACGGTATTTCCTGAAACCGTATTAGCAGATGAGGTTCCGCCTTCTACATAAATCAAGTACGCTGTTGCATTGTTAGTTGTTCCTCCATCGATGTTCATTGGTGCACCGCCGCAATTGGGAGCAGTACCACCAATGAAGTTGTTGCTGATAGTGTTGCTGATGGCATTAGGAGATTGAAGGAAAACACCTGAAATAGTTGAGGTAGTAGTACCACCTGTTGGAGTAAATCCTGCCTCATTGAAAATGGAATTACCTTGGATTATTGCACCAACATCGCCACCAAGAATTGCAACCCCAGCACTGATTTGTGCATTTCGGAAGTAGTTCATAATGATGTTGTTAGAAATCACATTTCCATTGTTATTCAGACCCACACCTGTATTTCCTAACATGTAAACCGGATAGAAAGGCATTCCAGGAGCACCACCTACCGCATCCCGAATCATACAATTAGAAACTGTGTTGCTATCGTTTCCATTGATCAATGCAGTGGAAGCAAAGGTTACAGTACCGGAAGTTGCTATTTGCGAGTTTCCTTCAATGTTTAGGAAGGTTAACGTATTCTTGTTAGCATCGTTACGGAAAAGGAAAGTAGGAACATTGTTAGTGTTGGTTTGCATATCAAACGTCCACTCACGAACTCCTGTTGGCACACCTGATCCGTTTCTACCCTGACCATCAATGGTTAAGTTATCAATTCCACCAACTAAAATCATGGAGGTGGTTGGCGCTGAAGCTCCGTTAGTGGTTACTACATTGGTTAAACTGTTGGCCAATCGGATAGTAACCGTATAGTTTGAACTGAGTGGACTGGTGGTAAGTTGGGAAAAAGTTACCGGGAATACTTCGGTAGTACCGTCATAATCAGGCTGGATTTCATAAATCACATTCCCGAGAAGCACTTTACTTCCAAGTTCTGCAGTAATATCCGTCAAGTTTTTCAGTGTTTCAGAAGCACCTACTGGATAAACTCCAGCTGAGAGAAATTCAGGTGCAGTTCCTGCAAGGAAGAAACCATTAAGATCAGTTACAGGAACACCAATTACTCCCAGACCATCTAAACCACCATCAATAGGAAGGTAAATACCCGTTTGAGTGGTAGAAAATCCAAGGCGGTTAGACGCTGTAAAAATCGTAGGTATTAAATCTGTTATTTTAATTCTTGCATCTACCAAGTTGGCACCTCCACTTACTATCGAAGATTGCCAGTAATTATCGCTATTTATTCCGATAAACAACCCACCAAAAGTTCCTCCAGTAGGACCGTCGAAAGCTTCAACCTGAACCGTAACAGAACCACCTGAAGTAGTATTAACTTCCTTATATTCTATGGGTAAGTATTGCGTTGAGGTACCAATAGGCAGTGGGAAATTACGCAAACCGGATAAACTGGCTGGAAAAACCACTCTCATTGGACCACGAACATATCCGGAATCGGTAACACCAGCGAGGTAAACATCATTAGCTGTGTTGATAACTAATGGGTTAGCGGCTGAAGTTAAAATTACCCCACGGGTAAACTGGAGTGAGTCTGTAATGGTTAATGCACCTCCAGACAAAGTCAGGTTATTGGTGCCAGAATTAATTGTTAGGTAATTGATTGACCTGCTTACCGGAATTTCATTTCTACCTCCAATTGTTGCCCCAGTAGCTTCACGGCTGTAACTTAATGTGTATTTACCGGTTCCCAAGTTAAAGGTAGGAGTAGCACTGAAACCTCCTACATCGATAGTTCCCCCAGTCTGGCCAAATTGGACGGTAACATTCGAAGAACCATTACCTAAAGTGATTTTTGAAGCATTCGTAAATCCACCGATGTCAAACAAGTTAACCCTGGTTGCAATGATGTTATTTGATTGACCCAAGTTTATCCCTGCACCGGTATTACTGCTTTCCAAGCGAGTAAACGGAGCGGCAATTGTTCCAAAAATACCCGATCCTTCAATGGACTGAAGGCCAGAACCGTTAAACATAAAACGGCAATTAGAACTACTGCTTTGGATTTCTCCATCATTAGTTAATGAGCCGCCCGAAACATTCAAAAAGACTCCAGACGTATTTGAAGGGTTATTGATAAGTGTTTTTCCAGTGCCAACAGTAAGATTTCCGGCAAACGTAGCCGTTGCAAAAACTGAAACAGAGTAATTATTAGTACCGTTAATAAATACATTCGGCAATGTACCCTGAACTCTGAAATTGACTCCAGCAGCAGTGGTGTTATTTCCCAAATTCAAATTCCAAAATGGAGTAGAAGTCCCATTGGCGATGTACTCATGAAAAGGCGTAGCTCCTGTATTTGGATTAACAACGCTAATATTTCCACCTGAAACCGTATAGGTATTGGAGGTAGAGGTTAATCCAAAAGATGCTAATGTGGTGCTCGTGTTTGAAACAGTAGCTACATTAATATCTCCTGCAGACATTGTAACATTGATTGCATTGGCAGATGCAAAGCGGCCAGCAACATTCAAGGTTCCACCGCTCATAATAAAGTTTGCACCGGCACCAAAACCTAATGAGTTATTGGCAGCTGTTCCGATGTTGAAAGTTCCCTGTGATATTCTTAATGTTCCATTTGCAGTTGGAGAACCAGCCTGACCCGCAATAGTAAAGTTTGGGTTATCTAACCAAAATCCGGCATTTCCTGCACCAGAAGTTCCAATAGCAAAAGTCGTAGAGGTAAACACCCTGGAAGTCATGGTAAAAGTACCTGCAACCCTAAGAGTTCCGTTGGTCAAGGTTAAAAATGCCATTGGCGTTCCATCTACCGTAGTTTCCTGGATAGTGAATACTGATGGGTTTAGGGTAAGCGTAAATGCTGAGGAAGTTCCTTTATTGAGGGTAAGGGTTCTAATGTCGGTTGTTGCTCCAGTACCACCAAAGGTGTTGTTAGAAGCTCCGGTAAATGTTAAGCCTACACCGGAAGTAAACGTAGTTGCTACCCTGTGGAGGTCTAATATTCCATTGTTGGTAAGGTTTCCTCCAAGAGAGAGCACGTGAGCCGTTCCTGTTACAGAAGGTGTTTGAGCGGAACGAAGCGTGCCACTTGCATTAATTAATACATGGCGAGCCACTGTGAGTGTACGGGCAGTTGCAATGTTTTCATATTGGAGCGTACCATTATTTACGGTAAGCGCATTAACGGAGGCCGAAACGTTCAACGTTACGGTATGACCCGCAGTTATTACTACAGAGTCTCCTGCCCCTGGGACAACTCCTCCAACCCAAGTTGCAGTTGCATTCCAATTACCAGTAGCTAAAGAAAGAATAGCTGCCGGCCCTGTAGTGCTAAATGAGTTAACCGGAGAGGGTGTTCCGAATCCACCACCTTCAGTGCCACCAGAAACGCGAACGAATACTGTAGAACCGGGAGTTAAGCCCGTAAGGTTAAAGCTTGTTGAATTCTCAGAAACGATTCCTGCGATAGTCCAATTAATCCCGTCATTGGAAGTTTCAACTGAGTAAAAAGATTCTAAAGAGATATCTGCCCAGGTAACGGTAGCAGTTGTGCCAGTAATGGCAGAAAAAGAAATCGCACCAACAGCAGATGGTACAGTTACGACTGGTGAAAAAAGAAGTGAAAGTCTTGAGCCTTCTGTTGGAGAATGAAGTCCAGCGATATTTCCAATCGTTGAAGAGTTAACCAAATTGTTGACCACAGAAGCGGCAACAGTAGTTGTATCGAATGCCGTTAGATTGGTATATGAAAGCATGCTTCCATTGGTAGAGCCTGCGGAGAAACCAATAGAAGCTGTCACAGTATTGGCTGAACCGATTGCCATATTACCATAGACATACTCAACCTGGTTGGTTGTCTCATAAAT
The DNA here is from genome assembly GCA_943373175.1 of Chitinophaga pinensis. Taxonomy (GTDB): domain Bacteria; phylum Bacteroidota; class Bacteroidia; order UBA7662; family JAIXUI01; genus JAIXUI01. Next base: position 5,264 of record CALSBM010000052.1, read on the forward strand.
TCTGATTTGGAATCTACCATCAGCAGCGCCAGTGGAGGATCCTGTCGGGATTTTGGAATTAAATTCTACAACATGGCAACGATTAGGCGCTGTACCAACAGTAATATTCACGACAGTGGCGCCGGTTATGGCTGTTCTAAGGTCATCCCAAAATGCAGCAAGTACTGGGGCTTGTTCAGTTCCTGATGGAGGATAAGCAAAGCTTGCCCTAGAAAGGTTGTTTGCTGCAGTAGTACTTAAAATGGACGTAGGAGAAGTACTTATACCTAAACCAATCTGTCCATCATTACCTGCAACGTAATGCGTATAGGATCTCCCCATAAAGATGAAGTTAAACCCAATAGCCTGCAGGGGAGAGTTAGTTGTAGTAAAGTTGTTCGATATAAGATTAGTTGCACTACTTAGATCAATGGTATTGCCATTCTTATCCTGACCTAAATTTGAAGTGTTCGTTCGAACTATCCCATAGTTCGAAGCCCGCTGCCCTTGAACCACCAAGCTGCTCAGCAGCATTAGTAGTCCCATCCACACAAGTATCCTTCTTTTCATCGGTAAATTGATTTTGGCTATAAATCTAATTACCAAACCATTCCTATTTTGTTAATAAAATTGGAATTTAAATAAACTTTACATAAACAAGCCAAGCCGAACTGTTAAGGCACTTATGAATATAATTTTTAACAATTTATTTAGCTAAACGACTTCGTCTGTAACCGTAAGTGGCATACAAAACTAGGCCAATCAGCAACCAAAGTCCGAACCTTACCCAATTGGTCCATTCTAACTCACCAATTAGGAAAAGGTCGAAGAATAAGCCCAAAACAGGTATTGCAGACCATTTCCAGCGAATTGACCCATAAAGCAGTAGTGTGCAAAATGCTCCGAAAAACCAATGGGGTATTCTGCTTCCAATCGGATGTTCTTCGGTGCCCTGCAAGAAGTAATCAACTAGTAAATTTTCATTCTCATGTATTCCAATTCCAATCACTAAAAAAAGAAAAATGGGGAATAGGTACCGCGCCGAAACATAAGGAACTTGAAATTTTGCTTTAGGCAACGATTTATCCCTTTTAATCAACAAAATCCCACCACAAACCAAAGCAAAAGCGAACAACGTTCCGATACTGGAAAGCTCCGTAACTTCTGTAAGATTCATAAACAAAGCCGGAAAAGCAACCAAGACTCCGGTAACTACCGTTGCAAAAGCAGGAGTTTTATATTTAGGATGCACTTTGGAAAACCTGGCCGGAAGTAATCCATCTCTGCTCATACTCATCCAAATTCGGGGTTGCCCCATTTGGAAAACCAAAAGCACAGAAGCCATAGCAACTACTGCACTCACAGAAACCAGCCCATTCATCCAGTTTAAGCCAACCCGCTCGAAAACATAAGCCAGTGGATCGCCAACACCGAGTTCCTGATAAGGCACCATTCCGGTAAGTGTGAGAGCGATAAGCACATAAAGGATGGTGCAAACAATCAGGCTGATGATCATGGCTTTGGGCAAATCTCTTTGTGGGTTTTTGCACTCTTCTGCAGTAGTTGAAATTGCATCAAACCCAATAAAGGCAAAAAAGACCCCTGCAACCCCTTTCAATACGCCTGCAATGCCATTAGGAGCAAAGGGATTCCAATTGGTTGGATTGACGTAAAAAGAGCCAACGCCAATAACCAAAACTATGATTACGAGCTTAAGTATCACTAATAGGTTGTTGGCTCTCTTCGATTCTTTGATTCCAACATACACAAGCGCAGTAATCAGAACAACAATAGAGAAAGCGGGGATATCGGCAATTATCCTAAAGTTGCCCCATCGTGGAGCTTCAGACCAAGCTTCGTTTGCTTCCATTAAAGCGGGAGTAATGGCTTTACCTTGGCTAATCAAAGCCTGAATGGCCTCTTGAGCTCGGGAAGCAGAAAGGTAATCCATGCTGCACCATGCCGGAATTTTCCACCCAAGTCCTGCCATGAGGTTCGTGAAATAATCGGACCATGGGATAGCTACTGCGATGTTTCCTATGCAGTATTCGATAATAAGATCCCAACCAATAATCCAAGCGATTAACTCACCAAAGCTGGCATAAGCATACGTATAAGCACTTCCTGCAATAGGAATTCGGGAAGCGAATTCAGCATAGCACAAGGCGGAGAAGCCACAGGCTATAGCCGTGAATACGAAAAGCAATGACACCGCAGGCCCTCCATGGACAGCCGCAGTACCGATAGTGCCAAAAATTCCGGCACCTATTACGGCAGCAATGCCAAACGCAGTGAGATCCCAAACTCCCAGATTTTTATGAAGGGAGTGTTCTTCTTCGGGCCGCTCCAGAATCGACTGAAGCGTCTTTCTTCTGAAGAGCTTGTTCAAAAGTCAGAAAACTATTCGCTTATGAATGCTTTTCAGCTTTACCGATGACGCTGTTTTTACGACCCCAGCCGTAGTACACCAGCATTCCCAAGGCCATCCAAACAATTAACCTTAACCAAGTATCTAAAGGAAGGAAAGCCATTTGAATCAAACAGACTGCGGCTCCTGCAATAGGAATGAAAGGCACCATGGGCACCTTGAAAGGACGATTTAGTTCCGGGCGTGTTCTTCGAAGTATCCAGATACCAACACAGACAATAGCAAAAGCAAACAAGGTTCCGATAGAAACTAATTCTCCCAAAATGTTGATAGGAAGAACGCCGGCAAGTATCATCGAAACCGCTCCAGTGATGATAGTTCCTACATAAGGAGTTTTAAATTTAGGATGAACTTTACCAAACAATCCAGGAAGCAGACCATCTCTGCTCATGGATAAGAATATTCTGGGCTGGCCCATTAACATGACGAGGATTACAGAGCTTAAGCCGGCAATTGCAGCCATTTTAATTATCGGCCTGAGCCAGTTCATGCTTTCACCCATTCTGTTAACACCTACTGCTATAGGATCTGCAACATTCAAATCGGTATAATGCACGATACCGGTTAGAGCGAGAGCAACCAAAATGTATAAGACTGTTGAAATAGCAAGAGAGCCTAAAATTCCAACAGGCATATCCTTCTGAGGATTTTTAGCTTCCTGAGCTGCAGTACTTACTGCATCGAAACCAATGTAAGCGAAGAAAATTACACCCGCAGCCCTGAAAATCCCTGACCAACCAAAATGCCCTGATTCGCCGGTGTTTTCAGGAATAAATGGAGTCCAATTATCCGTATTGATATAAGCAAAGCCAAGAGCAATAAAGATAAGAATGACCGCAACTTTCAGAATCACCATCACATTATTAAAGGAAGCTGATTCTCTGACGCCAACGATTAACAAAGAAGAAATAATAAAAATAATGGCCATCGCCGGCAAGTTTGCAAATGCTGTAAGATGCTCGAGTTGGTCTGGAGAAATCCCTTGAGTTGAAAGCGATTTCAACAAATTGGCGTCTAACATTTTCCAAGTACCATCGGCGAGTTTAACAAATTCTGTCCCCGTAGCAGCAGTAAACTGAAGGGGAACTTCAAGCCCTACGTCCTTTAAAAATGAAACTACATACCCACTCCAGCCGACTGCAACAGTAGAAGCAGCAAAGAGATATTCCAGTATTAAATCCCAGCCAATAATCCAAGCAAAGGTTTCACCCATAGTAGCGTAAGCATAGGTGTAAGCGGAACCTGCAATGGGTATCATAGAAGCAAATTCGGCGTAGCAAAGACCGGCAAAGGCACAGGCAATACCACTAATGATAAAGCTGATGACTATAGCCGGGCCTGCATACTGAGCAGCAGCCTGACCAGTCAATACAAAGATACCGGCACCGATAATGGCTCCAACTCCGAGGCTAACCAGGTTAAGTTTGCCCAGTGATCGCTTTAGCGTATGTTCTTGGTTAGACGCCTCCTGAAGGATTTTCTCTATGGGTTTGTATGGCATGGTGTGAAGAAAGGTTACAATATGAAGCCAAAATAAACAAATACATTAGGCTTGTGCTATATCCTCCCATTTATCCAAAACATCTCGGATAAACTTTGATACTAAATCACCGGGGTTATCAGCAAACCTTTTCAACGGTCTATTTGCAAGTAAAACGCTGATACTCAGTGCCTGGTGGCCAAAAAGACTACCTAATCCGTAGATGGCAGAAGTTTCCATTTCAAAATTGGTTAACTGAAAGCCCTGATACTTGAATTTTTCCACAGCTACCCAAAACTCAGTTGAAAGATGGCTTTGAGCGCCAATAGACCGGCCTTGCGGGGCGTAAAACCCCGGAGCAGTAAGGGTTATTCCCATAGGCCACAGTGAAAAAATTCCGGCCAGTGCAGTGGAAGCCGCTGTAGCATAAGGATGAATGGCCGAGGGCAATGGCACAGACTTAATAAACGAATCTGCCAAGGCCGTTTCTCCGGTTTCCGGATAAAAGTGCATCAGATTATCTAAGCCTACTGCCAAAGCAGAAACCATATAATCGCCGGGTAGGAAGTCGGGCTGTAGGCTTCCCGAGGTGCCAAGGCGGATAATTTTAAGTTTTCTGCGCGATTCCAGACTTTTCCAAACGCCGTTACTAAAATCGTAGTTGGCCAAAACATGAAGTTCGTTGATTACGATGTCGATATTATCTGGGCCAATACCGGTAGAGATAACAGTAACTTTTTTCCCAGCAAGCTGCCCGGTGTGTGTTACAAACTCGCGATGTTGCGCTTGAAAATCGATAGTATCAAAATGGCGGGAGACTTCCTTTACACGATCGGGGTCGCCAACAGTAAAGACGATGTCTGCAACATGTTCAGCCCGTAAACCGAGATGATAAATTCGACCGTCACTTTGGAGGATAAGTTCAGAATTCATAACAAACAAAAATGCACTTATCCCAGATAAAATGCCCGTTTAAAACCAACTAACCTCAAAAAGAGTTGTAATAAAATGCCATTACACCGATTAGAGCGCATTCAAAAATTACCCATCTCCCTGGAAGAAGCTTGGAATTTCTTTTCAAGTCCTTCAAATCTTGAAGCAATAACTCCAGACTACATGGGCTTTCGGGTCTTAAGTTCGTTACCACCAAAGATGTATGCCGGACAAATAATTGAGTATAAGGTGAGTCCGTTGTTAGGAATTCCTTTGCATTGGGTTACAGAAATCACACAAGTAGAGGCACCCGTTTTCTTCATCGACGAGCAACGCTTCGGGCCTTATGCCTTCTGGCATCATCAGCATCATTTTCTACCTATCAACGGTGGAGTACAAATGCGGGATATTATTCATTATAAACTCCCATTTGGCCCCCTAGGCACACTTGCTCAGTCGTTTTTTGTTCAAAAACAATTGGAAGGAATCTTTGACTTCCGTTTCAAAATACTGGAAGAAAAATTTGGAAAAATGACCGAATAACCTCGTAAACCGTTGAGGAAAATTGGGCTTGTAACTTGGCTTACCTCATTAATTTACGACTTTTGCGCCATGCTTAAAAAGTCCCTAAGTTTTCTATTTCTTCTTTTGTATTTACATCAGGCTTCTCAAGCACAATCAGATAAGTTACAAGTAACCGGCAAGATAGCGGACGAAAAAGGACAGGGCATTCCATTCGCAACAGTGATTGTGTATTGCCTTCCAGATACCGTTAAGCCGGCGGGTGGTGCAAGCAGCGATGACCTTGGAAGCTATAGGATTGATGGGCTTAAGGCAGGGCAATACAAAGTAAAAATCAGCGCACTTGGGTTTAAAACTCGGTGGGCGGGGCCGATAAAACTAAGTAGCAACAGTTCTTGGCCGGCATGGGTAATGGATGCCCGTGCGAATACCATTAAAGATGTTACGATTGCTGAAGATAAAGCCTATATGCAGCAACTAATAGACAGAAAGGTGTTTCAAGTAGGGAGAGATCTTAACTCACAAGGCGGTACTGCTACCGACGTCCTTGGCAATGTGCCAGGTGTAACGGTAGATCCAGACAGAGCCGTTTCACTACGTGGAAATACAGGCGTTACGATACTAATTGATGGCAAACCCTCTGCTCTATTAGGCAGCAGTCGCCAGGCCATGCTTGACCAGTTGCCTGCCTCAGAAATTGAAAGCGTAGAGGTTATCACTAATCCATCCGCCAAATATGACCCTGATGGTATGGCCGGAATTATCAACATAGTCATGAAGAAGAATCGCCAAGCGGGCATGAATGGAAACCTTCAACTGAATGTTGGCTCGAATGATAAATACACTGGAAGTCTTAGCATAGGTTATCGAAAAGGTAAAAGCAGTACGCTATTGAGCTATTCTGCTCAGGAGCAAATTCATTATCTACGTTATGTACTCAATAGAACAAACTCCTTGGACACGCTTTTCTTCCTTCGCCAACGTAGTAATGGATTTAACCGAAATAAAACGCATTCATTCCGACTTAGTACCGAGTATAACCTGAGTGCCTCTCAAACACTTAGTGCAACCGGGGGCTTTAACACAAGGGATGATATGACCTACTGGGACATCGACTATCGATTTTTAGATTCTACCACCACTCCTTTTAGCCGATCTGAACGAGTAACAGGAGCAACCCGATTAGGATACTCTTGGGATGGTGCACTTTCGTGGAAATGGACAGGCAAGAAACCGAAGCAAAGCCTGAGTGCCGATTTTAACTTCTCTCAAAACAATAGTACCGACTGGTTAGATGCCCGACAGGATTTAGTGAGGGTTACGGACAACATTAGTTTATCGCCTCAGCAAGCACAAAGAACTCAAACTCCAAGATACTCTTGGATTATGACTGCCCTCATAGAAACCAGCCAACCATTAGGCAGTACCCATCGCGTAGAAACCGGATTCAAGCTGATAAGGCGATTCATTGATAATGATTTCCGATCGGAGAGCTTCAGAACTGCTCCCGCAGTTTGGCTGAATGACCAAGGATTAACGAATCGGTTACAATACTCGGAAGATGTTTGGTCAGGTTATGGATTGCTCACAGGCACACTGGGGAAATTTGGGTATTCATTAGGGTTGAGAGCGGAGCAGACCAATGCTGAAACCAGGCAGGTTACCTTAGGAATGAATGTTCCCCTTACGTACTTCAGTTTGTTTCCATCAGTAGCAATTCAGCGTAAACTTGGAGAAAGAGAGGAACTAGCACTAAACCTAAGCAGAAGAATTACTCGGCCTTCTGTAGAAAACCTGAATCCGTTTCCGGAATACACCGACCCACTGAACCTGATGGTTGGGAATCCATATCTCCGTCCGGAGTTTACACAGGCGGTTGAGCTAAGCTATTTGAGAGGGTTGAAAAAAGGAAGCTTTAACATCAATCTTTATTATCGCTATCAATACGATATCATTTCCAGATTTAGGTCTAATACCCTAGAGGGTGTTTCAACCATGACATTTCTCAACCTGAATAACGCACACACTGCAGGTGCAGAAATGACCTTAAGCTGGGACCCTTTAAAGTGGTTGAGGAACGTGGTGAATGCCAACTACTTCTATCAGCGCCTTGATGGTAAAAACCTCGAAGGCAACATGACGAACTCCAGTTATGGTGGTTTCGTCCGATACACGGGAAGTTTCAAGGTTAGTCCGAAAACGGAAATTCAATTGCTTTACAACACCATGATTATGGGAGTGTTACTTCAAGGGACGTTACAACCGATGCAAAGCTTTGATTTAGCAGTGAGGCATGATCTTTTTAAAGGCAAAGCGAGCTTAAGTCTGCGGCTGAATGATGTTTTCGACCAACGCGAATTTCAGGTTGATGCACAGGGGGTAGGCTTCGAGCTAATGTTCAACAGAAAACGCGAATCCCGCATTCTAATGGCAGGTTTTACCTGGCGATTTGGCAGAGGAAAGGAGGTCAATGCACCCCGAAAACGACCTGATTCTGGCACTGAAGACGGGGGTGGATTCTAATGTTATTATTAACTTTAAACTAAATTCATCCAAAATATTTGTTAGACTAAAGTTGAATGCCTTATTTTTGAGCCAGTAAACAAAAGAAAAAATGAAGAAGGTATTGGCTATAGCTGTTGTAATGTTGGCCGTGAAATTGACAGCCATTGCCCAACCTCCACCTCCTCCCTCTAATCCGGGTGGTGCTGGTGGTGGTGCTGCGGCTGCTCCACTTGATGGTGGCATCACACTATTACTTGCTGCAGGCGCAGGTTTAGGTGCGAAATATCGCATGAATCGTAAGCAAGCTACTCCGGCTGAATAATTTTCCGCACGGTAATCATACAGAAGGCTTCCATTGGAAGCCTTTTTTGCATTTATTCTATTCTGTTTTTTAAGTTTGAATTAAAGCCTTTCTAATTGGCTAAAAAACTGCTGAGAATACATTTCGCCTATCGGTATTTCTTTATCGCCTATCATAATTCGGTTTTTCTGGACTGTTTCGATTCGTAACAGATTTACGATATACGAACGGTGAACGCGGGCAAACTGTGGATAAGGAAGTTTTTCTTCTATGTTCTTCATTCTCATCATGGTTAAAACCGCCTTGCCAGCCTCGGGAATAATCTTTAGATAATCCTTCAATCCTTCTACATATAGAATTTTATGAACATCAAGTCTTTGCAACTTGTATTCAACATTCACAAAGAGGGCTGTTTGAACGCGCTGATTTCGTTGTTTATAATTTGAAGCACTTCCTTCACCTTGCTTCAAACTTGTAGCCTCACTTAGCCTGTTTGCACAACGAATAAAACGATTGATATCAATGGGTTTGATGAGATAATCGATGGCCTCGAAGTAAAAGGCATCTAAGGCGAAGTACCCGTTAAGGCTGGTGAAAATTAATAACGGCTTCTGAGTAATGACCTTAAAAAACTCAGCATGAGACATATCTTCAAGAGCTACATCCATAAAGAGTACGTCCACTTGCTCATGTTGCATGAAAACGTAGGCATCAAACCCGTTATTGAATTTGCCAACAACCTGAAGGAAAGGCAATTGGCCACATAACGAATCCAACCATTGGGCTGCAATCAAATCTGGATCAATGATAATACATCGAATCACTTCCGAAGTTAATTAAAGTGTTTGACGTAGAAAAGACACAAAGTCAATTTTTGAAATCAGTAACACGCAATTGAAAACAACCTTGCTATTTCTTGTTCAATTATAATTGCATGAAAGTGTTTATCATGACTGCACATGAAAATCAGCTCAAATCTCACGGTCTTCGAGTTACAGACGCCCGATTACGTGTGTTGGAAGCATTTGTATTGAAGTCTGTGGCGCTATCTCAGCCGGATATTATGCTATTACTACCTGATACGTTTGACAGAGTTACTGTTTATCGAACGCTGGAACGTTTTGTTCAACATGGTATTCTTCATGAAATAGCTGATTTTTCTGGGGCTATTCGTTATGCACTGTGCAACAACGGCTGCAATCGTCATAATCATCGCCACGATCATCTTCACCTTCATTGCAGGATTTGTAATGCTACGCGATGTACTGATATTCTACTTCAACAAGAGGTTCTTCCAGTTGGCTTTCTAGTAGAAAAAACCTCGTTGTATATGGAGGGTATCTGCTCTGATTGCCAATCGAAACAAGTTCAATAAAGCAGTTCGAGGTCCAAAATGTCTCTTAATTGAATAAGGCTAGGATTGAGTTCAGCCATTCGGCCAAACTTACTTTTTGCTCCAGTTCCAAACATCACCGGGCCTTCCTCTTTGGGCTCTTCAAGAATGATGAATATTGCTGGTTGCCTGCTACTGAAATGAGTTCGAAACTGCTCATTCAGCCAAGATGCGGAGTCTAAAATCTTGCTTTCTTCCACTTTAGAGCGAACAGAAATACGAATTTTCGCTTCATGAAGAGTGGCATTACCAGACTCAAGAATTGCTTTTAAGAACAAATCGCCGGAAGCTGTTGCGTTCTTAATAATTAACGGCCATTGTATTTGAAAATCTTCTTGAGTTATCGGGATGCTGTTGGCAGTTGCTATTCGCTGCTGCTCCATTTCCTTAGCCTCCTTAAGCTCCTTACTTAGCCCTCTAATGGCATTCACTCCCCCTTTTAATAAACCGAGGTTGGTTTCAGTTGGAGGGGGTGGTAATGGAATGTTGAAGACTGGTTTGGTTTCAACAAGCGTTTGGGAAGGGTTATTTGCTGCTATAGCTTGTTCTAAATCAGGCTTTTTTTTTTCGTCCGCTATTTGAGCGAGATCAATCACTTGAGTTAGGAAAGCCATTTTCATGAGAGCCAGCTCAACTTGTAACCTCGGACTTCTCGCTGTTTTGATGTTAGCTTCAGTGGTTGCTGAAATATTCAGCCCCGACATCAGAAAGCCCTCCGACATTTCCCTAGCTTGAAGCAAGTAGCGTTTTCGGATTCCATCGGAGACATCAAGTAGCTTTACAGTAGCCTCAGTTTTTGCCATTAGCAAGTCGCGGAAATGGCTGCATAACCCAGCCAAAAAACTGATAGGGTCGAATCCTTTAAACATGACTTCATCAAGCAAAAGCATAAGACCTGCGACATCTTGGGAACGCATCATTTCTGTTGCTTTGAAATAATGTTCAAAGTCGATGATGTTGAGGTTTTCGAGAACACTTTCAAGAGAAAGGTTTTGGCCTGAAAAACTAATTTGTTGGTCGAGAATGGAAAGCGCGTCTCTTAATGCGCCATCCGCTTTTTGAGCAATAAGGTGTAAGGCATCTTGAACGAAACTAACTCCCTCCTTTTCACAGATTTGCTCTAACTGGAGACGAATGTCTTCGACCTTAATCCGTTTAAAGTCGAATATCTGACAACGAGACAAGATAGTGGGCAGAACTTTATGGCGCTCGGTGGTAGCAAGTATAAAGATTGCATGAGCGGGAGGTTCTTCTAACGTTTTGAGGAAAGCATTAAAAGCTGCCAGAGAAAGCATGTGAACCTCATCCACAATGAAGATTTTATACTTCCCTGACTGTGGGATGTAGCGAACTTGCTCAATAAGTTCGCGGATATTATCAACAGAATTATTAGAAGCAGCATCGAGCTCTAATATATTGAGTGATGTTCCCCGGTTAAACTGAACACAGGGGTCGCAATGGTCGCACGCTTCTCCTTGCTCAGTTAGCGCTTGGCAATTGATGGTTTTAGCCAGAATTCGAGCACAAGTAGTTTTCCCAACACCCCGAGGGCCACAAAAAAGGAAGGCTTGAGCAAGGTGATTATTACGAATAGCATTCTTCAGTGTACCAGTAATATGGGCTTGGCCAACTACGGTATCGAAGGTGGCGGGGCGGTACTTGCGAAAGGATACTATGAAGTTTTCCATCAGTCACACGAAGATAAGAAGCACTTACAAGCATGGTATCAGGGTGTGAAAAAATGAATGGAGGATTCATGGCATCATCCCTTGTGATTATATTGGCAAACAATACCAATTCATCCAATACCGTTTCCAGCCCATGCTGCTACAAATGTCTCAATTAAGCAACCCGTCAACAGATGCTGTGGCACAGGTTGCTCCAACTGCCTCACCCGAAACTTCGTTAAGCTTACTCGAACTGCTTTGGAAAGGCGGCCCCTTGATGATTCCAATCATTCTGCTATCCATCCTCAGTCTGAGTATCATCATTGAGCGATTGCTCTACATTCGAAAGGCTTCAGCATATCATAGTAAGCTAATGCCCCAGCTCAAAGAGCTGATTATGAAAGGGGATTTGAAAGCTGCTGCAGGATTATGTGCGAGCCATACCGGTGTTGTAGCAGAAATCCTTTCAAAAGGAATCAGCAAGGTGGGGAAACCCGTTGAGAGCATTGAAAAATCTATGGAGAAAACAGCTTCGGTTGCCTTACTAAAAGTCGAAAAACGAATGGGAGTATTGGGGATAGTAGCCGGGATTGCACCAATGCTTGGCTTCATCGGAACAATCTCCGGCGTTATCAAAATTTTTTACAACATTTCTGTCACAGATAATATCTCGATCGGTATAATCGCCGGTGGGTTATACGAGAAAATGATTACTTCCGGTTCAGGCTTAGTAGTAGGGGTAATTGCGTATGCTGGCTATCATTATCTGAATTTGCTCATCGATAAATTAGTGCTTCAAATCGAGAGCGAATCAAATGACTTTCTGGACTTTCTTCAACAATAAGCGAAGCAATGAAAATTCGCCGTAAAAGCCGATTTCATGCAGAGGTGAGTACGCACTCGCTTAATGATATCATGTTCTTTTTGTTGCTTTTCTTTCTAATTATCAGCACAGTAGCCAATCCTAATGTCATTCGATTAATGTTGCCAAAAGCCAAGGCGGCTCAACAAGCACTGACTAAGCAGCAAGTTACCGTTTCGATTGATGAGAATAAGAATTTTTACATTGATAAGAATCCGATTGCCTTTGATTTGCTGGAAAACAGACTCAAAACGCTTACTTCGGCCATGCCTGAACCTACGATAGTGGTAAGAGCGCATCCTTCTCTAAATGTTCAAGATTTAGTAAATGTGTTGGAAATAGGCGTTAGGCTAAAAGTAAAAATGGTTCTGGCCACCGAGAAAACCAACTGATTTTCAAGATATGCTAACTGAATGCTGACTTGCAATAGAAACAATTTTTTATAGCCAAGGATGATTCATTTCTTAAGATTTTCGCTTGTAGCTTCAACCTTAAAAAACTGTTGTATTACACGTTCAGGATTGTTTTTTCTTCAGCGCAACAACATTCTTTAACCTAATCAAAAATCACGAATTTCTTACTGCGTTATTCTAAAGTGAGACTGAATAACAGACAGCAATTCATGATGAACATAACTGTTGCTTGCTACAATCTGTTGACCAAATATTGGCGAGCGTTTTTGTTCAAAAGCGGTAACTGTTCCACCTGCTTCGCGAACGAGTAGTACTCCCGCTGCCACGTCCCAAGGAGAGAGGTTGTACTCGAAAAAACCTTCGAATCTTCCGCAAGCTGTATAGGCTAGATCGATAGCGGCAGAACCCATTCTTCGCATTCCACGGGTAGCTTCCATGAGATGACCGAGCAACGACAAGTATTCATTCATTAGCTCAAACCTGAAATAAGGAAATCCGGTTGCCAACAAGCTTGTTTCTAATTGTCCTGAAGTTGAAACCTTGATGGGGTTTCCATTAAGTCTTGCTCCCAGCCCGGATGCTGCACTGAAGCATTCGTCCCTCATAGGTTCATACACCACCCCTACAACAGGTTCTTGCTGATAGCAAAGGGCAATACTCACAGAAAACAGGGGCAGTCCGTGAATGAAATTGGTGGTGCCATCGAGCGGATCCACTATCCACATCCATTCAGCCGATTCGTCGCCATTAATTCCAGACTCTTCTCCAAGAAATACCGCTTCTTCCATCAAAGGGGTTAATCCAGTGAGAATTAATGCTTCTGCTTGTCGGTCCACATAAGAAACCAGGTTGTTCTTTCCTTTATATTCCGTTGCCTCGGAAGAAAAGCGTTGATTTTCCTCTTTTAAATAATGTCCAGCTTCTCGCGCAACTCGAATAATTTGTTCTTCCAGCCATTGTAGCTTTTCAGTGTTCATCATGATTAATTTTAAAAAATGGGGTTAAGGAAAAAAGAAACAACGCTGCGAATAACCAGGAGGCAATCTTCCCGATATAATCACCGGTCTTAGTGAAAAAAGTCAGTTCATTACTCAAGGGCAACTTTCGAGTAAGCATTCCACGAACTCCCCAAGGCAATTGTTCATGGGCTTGTCCATCAGGGCCAATAAATCCTGAAATTCCGGTGTTGGCTGAGCGGGCAATCCACCTTCGGTTCTCCAAAGCGCGAAGTCTTGCAAAAAGGAAATGTTGCCGATACCCGGGAGAATCATCCCACCAGCCGTCGTTTGTCATGATGACAAGCAGCTTCCCTCCTTCCTTTGTCATGGCGGCTACTTGATCAGGAAAAACCGATTCATAACAAATGATTGGCACAATGGGAATGCCGTGCGGCGTTAGCAATCCTTTGTAAGGCAAATCACCCAGGTTGCCTGCCATACCACCAAGATCTAATGAAGTATTCTTTAAAAATGCTAACGCATGCAAGTAAGGAGTTTTTTCGACCCCTACCACTCGCTTTCGCTTGTTGTAAACTATGTTTTGCGCCCCTATTTCGCGTAAAATGGCTGCATTATAAACTTCATACCAAGAGCCATTACCGGCAGAACGTGCACTCAGGCTGTTGTAATTAGGTGGAAAGAACTGGAAGCCATTTATTCCTGAGAGCCAAAAGAGGTTGGGATGCCGTTGTAGAAATGAATCTACGCCTCCATTCTGCCAGTTGGAAGCACCGAAACCAAGGTCGTAGTCTCCAGGAAGTGCTGTCTCGGGCCAGATTAGCAATTGTGATTGTGCAGGCAAAGTATCACAATAGCGAAGGAATGTGTCGAGCTGATTTTGGTATAAAGAAGCTTGAAATTTTGACCCATAGGGATCGATGTTTGGTTGAAAGACCGTTGCAGTTAAGGAATCTGCTTTTGACTGGTTTTTATGATATTGCTTCAGCATATTTAGCGAAACTCCGGCTGGAAGGAGGAGAACGATAGACAAACCAATTAACCAGTTCCTTTTCTCCGATGATTCGCGGGCTTCCAATAATTTATAAGCTGCAACATTAATAAGCAAAATCCATAAGCTGCCTCCGAAAACTCCGGTATAGGTGTACCATTGGGCGAGGGAAGTCCATTCTGCTAATCCATTACCAAGCAATAGCCAAGGGAATTCTAAATCCCAGCTAAGGAAGAGCTTTTCATAGCCTAATGCAGCTAAAATAAAAGCGAGCATCCTCAACTTTGGTCGAGATCGACTCACTTTATCGGTCCAAAGCAATGCGGTAGCCATAATGCCACCATGCAACACTATGGGAGCAATCAATCCTATTGGGTGAGCATGACTTATCCACCAAACCGTTGTAAGATGCCAAAGAGAGAAAGTAAGAAAGTACATGAACCATCTGACTCTTCGGTTCTCTAAAGAAAGTAAATCTTGAAGGCGGAAAACAGGAAGAAAACATAGAAAAAGTGCAGGCAGGATGCCGTTAGGCGGAAATCCAGCCCAGAAAAGCAATACTGAAGCAACGATGTAGCCTCCAGCTTTAATTTTCTTCCTCTTCATTCGAATTTTTATCAAGGCCTTGCACGACTAAAACCAGTTCTCCCTTAATGGTTTTGGAGGCGAAATACGCATGCGCTTCTGCTAAACTTCCATGATAAATCTCTTCATGCAGTTTGCTAAGTTCTCTGCAAACCGTAACACTTCTGTTTACTCCTAATGCTTGAGCAAGGTCAAGTAATGTTCTCAACAACCGATAAGGTGATTCATAAAACACCATGGTTCGTACTTCAAGCGTTAGCTTTAGTAATCGGGTTTGTCTTCCTTTTTTAGTAGGAAGAAATCCTTCAAAACAAAAACGATCAGAAGGAAGGCCGGAAACGGCTAAAGCCGGGATGAGAGCCGTAGCACCGGGTAAACATTCTACTCGAATTCCTTCTTTTCTACAAGCGCGAACCAACAGAAATCCTGGATCCGAAATTCCGGGAGTCCCGGCATCTGAGATTAAGGCTAATCGTTCGCCTGTAAGCAACCGCGACACAATTCTATCAGTAGCCTGGTGTTCATTGAATTTATGGTAGCTCTGTAAAGGAGTGGTTATTTCGAAATGCTTGAGTAAAAAGCCGGAAGTGCGGGTATCTTCTGCAAGAATAGCATCCACTTCTTTGAGCACTTTCAGCGCACGAAAGGTGATGTCTTCTAAATTGCCTATTGGAGTTGGCACCAAAAAGAGCTGCCCAATCATGGCTTCTTTCTCAACAATGACCATTTTTCAGCTCCGCTTATCCAATCTGCAAGAAAACGAAACACGGCAGAATAACGGGCAAATGGTAAGGTCTCAGGCCGATCATCCACATCATGATAGGCTTTCACATCGCCGAGGGTATATAGGAAAAAGGCAGGAAATCCGCGCTTAGCTAAAGGAAAATGGTCTGAGTTAGGCGCATTATCACGTGGGTTTACGGAAGCAATCCCGTGTTTTTGTCCTAATTGCTTGAGTTGCGCCAATAAATCAGGATAATGCCAAGTATTTACAATAGTAACTCCTTCGGAGCCACCGCCCAGCAGATCTAGGTTCAGTTGAAAACGCATTTGGTCTAATGGCAGCGGACAATGGTCGCTAAAGTAAAACGACCCCACCAACCCAGCTTCTTCCGCAGCATAAGCCATAAAAACGATAGAATAATCCGGTTGATTGGCAGGTTGGGAAAAATGCCGAGCTAAATCAAGCAATACGGCCACACCGGAAGCATTGTCGTTAGCACCAGGAAACCAAACTCCGTCGCCCATCCCGCCAAGGTGATCGTAATGTGCACTAACCAACAGCCATTTCTCCGGTTTCTTTCCCTTGACTACACCGGCAACGTTGTATGCGGTAAAATTAATCAGCTTCGATTTTACTTGATAATGGATAGACTGAAGGTTTGCGGAATCGGCAGCGTTTCTGAGAACCGAAAAACCGGGAATTGACGCCTGCTCTCGCTCTACAGACCAAGTTAATTTGGACTTCCATTGAAGTAATTTCTGCGCTTCCGTACTTCCCAGATTTCCTTTTCCGGAGGGTGATTCAGGATTTACAATGAACTCTTTTCCGGGGGTCAAGGCTATTCCATTGATTTCTAATATGGGTGCTTTCGGAAACGTATTGACTTTAAACTGAAATTCCTGTTTAAACCCTGATTTAGAATCCTCAAACAAGGGCTTTAACCCAATCAATGCGAACTGATTAGCGATAAAGTCTGCTGCTTTGCCCATTCCATTATTCAGATAGCCTCTTCCCGCCATGGATTCCGAGCAAAGCGCATTAACCCATTCGCGGGCACGAAGAGAATCTTGTGCACTGGAAGTTTCCGCGAGTAACAGTAACGCGAAAACAGAAGCCATCAGCCTCATCGCTATGCCTGCTTCAGCCTAAAACTAAACGACTCCATGATAGGATTCGCTAAAAGCTTGTTACAAGCTTCTTGTATCGCGACCTGCGCATCAGCTTCCGATTCAGCTTCTACCTCTAGGCGGATGTGTTTTCCAACCCGTACTTGACTAATTTGGTGAAAGCCCATTTGCTGTAACCCTTGACCAACTGCTTTTCCTTGTGGATCAAGAAGGTTATCGTGGGGCATTACTTCAATTTCTGCAGTGAATTTCATCGAGCGTTTCGTTTATAATG
>CALSBM010000053.1:0-22206 GCA_943373175.1 Chitinophaga pinensis
ATAGAAACTATTCAGACCCTGAAAGGGTCAAAGGTTTATAGAACGGTAGCATTAGCCACGGTTTCTGCGATCCTGAAAGGGTCGAACAAAATCTTTTCCTCCATTTTCTATAAACCTGTAATCCCTTCGGGATTAATGGGAACAAAACCAACCCTGAAAGGGTCAAAGGTTTGTAGAACGGAAGCATTAGCCACAGTTTCTGCGACCCTGAAAGGGTCGAACAAAATCTTTTCCTCCATTTTCTATAAACCTGTAATCCCTTCGGGATTAATGGAATCTATTCAGTCCCTGAAAGGGTTAAACCATGATCTATAACCCTGAAATCTTTTCGAGATTAACGGAATCTATTCAGACCCTGAAAGGGTCACAGGTTTATAGAACGAAATCATCACCCACACCTGCGACCCTGAAAGGGTCGCACAATCTTTTCCTCCATTTTCTATAAACCTAATTGGTTACCCAACTCACCAAGCGAGGCTGAAGTCACTTTTTCATTCTTGTTAGTTAGCTTCGTAGATGCAGTTTCCAAAACCTTCACCCGGCACTTATCCGGAATACTACGATACGTATTACCAACAGGTCACTTCCGGCAATCCGCTTGCTATGCTGAAATCGCAATGGGAAGATGGACTAAATCCGTTTTCTGTACTTGCCGATGATTATGGCAACCTGCAATATGCCCCGGGCAAATGGACGATTTCCGAAGTACTCGGCCATATCAACGATACTGAACGTATTCTCTCCTATCGCCTGCTCAGGCTTGCCCGCTTCGATGCCACTCCAGTTCCAGGTTTTGAGGAAGATGACTATGCAAAGCAAGGAAGGTTTCAAGCAAGGTCTCTAACCGATTTGTACCAGGAATGGAGAGCCATTAGATCGGCCACTCTTTGCCTCGCAGAATCCTTAAACGAGGAGCAACTGAACTTTATCGGTTCTGCTTCCGGAAAGCCTGTAAGTGCGCTGGCTCTCCTCTGGATTTTACCTGCCCATGCTGCCCATCATGCAGCAGTGGTTCGGGATCGCTACTTAACTCAATCATGAGCCGTTGTTTTCCTATTCGGAGTCAGGTTGAATAAGCCATAGTGGGCAATTGCGCCAAAGAGTAATAATAGCATGAAAATTTCCATTCGCTTTTTTGATGATCGTGAGATTCGCGCTGTTTGGGATGATGAACATGCCAAAGGGTGGTTTAGTGTATTGGATGTTGTTGGAGTATTAAATGAGGAAGTGGATTACACCAAAGTCCGTAATTATTGGAAATACCTGAAAAACAAACTTAAGCAAGAAAAAAGTGAACTGGTTAGTGCTACTAACCAGTTGAAATTACTTGGCCCAGATGGGAAATATCGCCTAACCGACACTTTGGATAGCAAAGGAATAATAGCGTTAGCCAAACATTTCCCCAACACCAAGGCAACCAAGTTTTTAGACTGGTTCCTTTACAGCGACACCAGCATAGATGGGCAAAGTAAAAAAAAGGCATACACCTTATTTGAAAGCAACCTTATCCATGAATTTGAGGTAGGAACTACCAGAGGCCTGCAACAAATACATGCTTATCTGTTTGGAGGCTTATACGATTTTGCCGGCCAAATCAGAGAAAAATCTATTTCAAAAGGAGGCTATTCATTTGTTTTTGCGCAGCATTTAAAGGCCAGTTTGCAGCAAATTGAGGCTATGACGCAGTCAAACTTTGAGGAAATCATTCAAAAGTATGCTGCTATGAACAAGGCACATCCATTTATAGAAGGAAATGGCAGAAGTACGAGAATTTGGCTGGATTTGATGCTTAAAAACGTACTTAAAAAATGCGTGGACTGGAGTAAAATCAACAAAGAACACTATATGAATGCCATGATTATCAGTACTGTTGATTATAGCGTTTTATTACCACTCATTCAACACGCACTCACCGATCAAATCGATGACCGCGAAATGTTTAGGAAGGGAATCGATTACTCGTATTACTACGAAGAATAAAGCCGGGTTTGGGTATCTTGCTACCCCATGATTTACCGCTTACTTACCGGTGCTGTTGTCGCATGTTTACTAACGGGAACAGCTTACGCTCAGGAAGATTCTATCACAGTACGCCGAATTTTTCAAGAATGCCTAAAAAACAATACAGCCTACAGCAACTTAAGGGTCTTATGTAAGCAAGTTGGGCATCGCCTTAGTGGATCAACAGGAGCATCCAAGGCCGTAAAGTGGGGCGAAGCAGCCCTAAAGGCTGCCGGTGCTGACTCTGTTTGGCTGCAACCGGTAAAAGTGCCACACTGGGAACGGGGTAAGCCGGAATCAGTGATGATGAATGTTGCTGGTAAATCGAGAAAGTTAAATGCGCTCGCACTTGGAGGCTCTGTTGCAACTTCTTCTACAGGAATTGAGGCTGAAGTTGTCATGGTGAAAAGCAAGGAAGAACTTGAAAAACTGGGCAGAACTAAGGTCGAAGGCAAAATCGTCTTCTTCAATCATACCTTCGACGACACCCATTTGCGAACCTTTGAATCCTACGGGAGCTGTGTCTGGCAGCGGATTGATGGCGCCATTCAGGCTGCTCGCTTTGGCGCGGTTGGCTGTGTCATCCGCTCCCTTACCCATATCCGCGACGATAACCCGCATACCGGGGTAATGCAATATGTGGATAGTCTGCCAAAAGTACCGGGACTTGCCTTGGGTTACCTCAGTGCTAACGCTTTGGAAGATGCATTAGTGAAAGGTCAGACTGTAAAACTGCGGCTTCGCACCAACTGCCGTACCCTGCCGGATGCCGACAGCTACAATGTTATTGGTGAATTGCATGCTGATCGACCCAATGCACCATGGTTAGTTGTTGGTGGACACCTCGACAGTTGGGATGTAGGCGAAGGTGCACACGATGACGGAGCCGGAGTGGCTCAGTCGATAGAGGTGTTGCGATTAATGAAAAAGCTCGGGTTAGCCAAACGTTTCAACATCCGCTGTGTGCTCTTCATGAACGAAGAAAACGGTGCGAAAGGCGCACGGAAATATGCAGAAGAAGCAGAACTAAAGAACGAACCACACGCCTTTGGCCTCGAAAGCGATGCCGGAGGATTTACTCCACGCGGGTTCACCTTCGAAAAAATGCCGGAAAGTATTCTTGGCATGGACAGAATTCGTTACCTGTTGGCGCCTTACGGCCTTCATGACCTTAGCAAAGGCGGTTCCGGCGTTGATGTTGGCTTCCTCCGCAAGCCTTTCCCTATGGCGGTGCTCAGCGGCTATCGCCCCGATTCCCAGCGTTACTTCGATGTGCATCACGCGCAAACTGATGTATTCGAAACCGTTCACCCGAGGGAGTTGGCTTTGGGCGCAGCTTCCATGGCGGCCCTCATGTATCTAATGAGCATTAACCTTCCCTAATGCCGAACCGGTATTTTCTGGCTGAAGTTTTTCGAAAACACCTAGTTCCGGAAGAAGACAAGAGCAGTTTCGAAAAAGCTTTTTCCGAAAGAAAAAAGCCAGCGGGCTCCCTTGTTTTTGGATTACTCATCTTAGCCGCTTTCAGCTTCCTCGGGCCATTAGCCTACCGACTGATGGCGCACTTAAAGGATTGGGGGCACTTTCTGGCAATTGGGGCTTTATTTCTGGCCACTGGTTTTACATTCTACCTGAGCATACGCAACGGAAAATGGAAGTCGCTTTCAACTTCAGCTTCTACCCTTTGGGACAACAGCCTTCATATCATCACCGCACTTTTGGCTCAAGCGATAATCGCATACTTAGACCTTAAGTTCAATTTCTTCGGAGCAGGTCCACTTTCCAACATTCTATCCATTGCCATACTCGGCAGTTGGGCTTACTTCAGCAGAAACATTACGGTTTATGGGATGGCAGTACTGAGTATTTATAACCTAATCGGGCTAAAGGTTTACACTTTTGCCTGGTTAAACTTAGCCTGGCAACCAGACAGTTTAGTCTTGGAAATGGGATTACTTTTCGCACTTATAGCCACCTCGTTATCTTGGTATTCTTCCATTCCGTTTATTCCATCTGCACTCTTAGAAAGCCTTCGGTTAACACACATTCACTACTTGGCTTTCTGTCTCGGCTTGATGCTCGAAAAAACCGGATTTGCTCCTGAATATTGGCTTTTAAGCATTTTATCCACGGTTTATTGGCATTTACTTGCCTTCAAATTCCGGTCATTGTATTTACTCGTAATGGATTGTTTGATTGGCTATTTGCTTGCTCTATGCCTTTACTTTCATTATAGTATTCAGATTTTGGGAGAATTGGAAAGCCGGATGCCGATGCTGAATTCCGGATTGGTGCTCCTTATAACGCTCAGCTTCCTCTTGCTTTTGTTCAAGCAAAGCAGAAAATTAACCCAGCTAATCAGGCAAAAAGATGAATCCGGCTCAGTGGTATAAGCATTACAGTGAAGCTATCCACTTGGCTTGGGTAGAAAAAAGGTTAGAAGATTGGTTGGAAGTTGGAGAAAATAATATTGAACTGAAGCTAACTGCTCAAGAAGAAACTAATTGGATAGTGAGAACTGGCTTGCACTTGCTCATGATATGGGCCGCAGCCAGCCTTCTTGGATTCCTTCAACTAATTCCATTTTTGGACAACTCAGTAATTTTTTCTTTCCTATTGGCTATCCTGCTTACTGCATTGGCATGGTGGGGTACGTGGAAGAAAAAATGGAAAGTAAGAGGTGGAATAGACGAAGGACTTCTAACAGCTTCTATGATGTTTGTAGGACAAGGCGTGTTTCAATGGATTGGAACTCAGAATCTCGGCAATGCTGAATCTTGGGGATTTGCTTTGTTATTGCTTACCTTCTGGAGTTATGTAACTTCCATGAGCGCACATGCAGCAATTCTCGCCATTGGGTGGATTATGTGGTTTTGGTGGAGATATCCCGAGTTTTTTATTGCAGTTCCAATATTGTTGACAATCTGTTTCTTGCTCATAATCTGGCTGAATCGCATTAATTCCTGGCCGCATCACGGTAAAGCTTTTTGGCTGGAAGGCTGGGAACAGGCTGCTTCACTTGCAGGTCCGTTTATTCCACTTGCTGGAATTCTTGTTGATGAGTCTGCGATATCCTTTTGGCCAATGGTAATCGTTGTCCCGATTTTATGGGGCTGGTTGGCATGGAAGCAACGGTCATTAGAACAATTAGTTTACGCCTTTGCCGGTCTAATTGCAGGATTTTCCTGGCTCAACAGCCACTTTGTTTGGATGGCGTGGGATTTATGGAGCATGTTAATTTCAGGTATTGCACTGGTGGGATTGCTGTTACTGTTATTCAGGCTGAAGAGAGGTCCTTGGTGCTGGTTGTCTCAAAATGAAGAAGCACATCCGGAGCTTACCGCAGTCTTGAGTATGATGATAGCAGAAAACCATCAGCCTTCTTCTATAGAGAATCAATTATTTAAGGGCGGAGAAACCGGAGGAGGAGGCGCAACCAGCGATTACTGACTTTTTTGTCCACTTTAGCTAAACTTAGCTAACATCTTGCTGTTTAATATGTATGAAACTAGTAGATGCTTACTTGGATTATGTCCTGACTGAAGGCCACAGACCCCCAACCGTTTATGCTTTCACTAAAAAGCTGAAACTTCAAGAATCTGCCTTCTATAAGGAGTTTAGCTCCTTTGACGCTTTGGAAGAAAAAGTGCTCATGCTGTTAGCAGAAGAGGTCATCGAATCGCTTACGGATTCAAAAGAATGGACTGGTTTCTCTGCCAGAGAGAAGGTCCTAAGTTTCTTCTTCGCAATAATTGAGAAACTCAAAGAAAAACGTTCTTTCCTCCAATGGCTTCAAGATCAAACTCCGAATCATGAAATGAAGCCTGCCTATCTCATGGGATTTAAAGTCGCATTCGAACAAATGGCTGACAGCATTTTAGCGAAAGGAATGGACGACCAAGAAGTGAAAAAACGCGGTAAATTGAGTGACAAATACACCGACGCACTTTGGATTCAATTCCTGTTTATTTACCGCTTCTGGCTGAAAGACAAAAGCAGCGATTTCGAAAAAACCGATGAGGCCATAGAGAAGTCTGTAAATCTATATTTCGACTTAGTAGGCCAATCTCCGTTGGATTCCATGATAGAGTTCGGTAAGTTTTTATTGCATAACCGCCCATTCTGATGGCAAACCGAGAAGAACAGGACAGCATTCCAACCGGAAAGGTGGAACGTGCGGCCAAATTCGTAGCAACAGGAGCCCGTATTGGCGGAAACTACCTAAAGCATTACGCAAAAAAAATGGTGAATCCGGAGCTTTCCAGAGAGGAGCTGCACCGCGATAATGCCGAAGACATTTACAACTCCCTTTCTCAACTCAAGGGTTCTGCCCTGAAGGTTGCTCAGATGTTGAGCATGGACAGTGGCGTTTTGCCTCAGCAGTACGTGAATAAGTTTTCTCAGGCGCAGTACCAAGCTCCACCACTTTCTGCTCCTTTAGTAATTCAAACCTTCAGAAAATCCTTCGGCAAAACGCCTTCGGAATTGTTCGACCATTTTCAGCTTCGTGCATCGCATGCAGCTTCCATTGGCCAAGTACATCAGGCCGAAAAAGACGGGCAACTTCTCGCGGTTAAAGTGCAGTATCCTGGAGTAGCTGAAAGTATCCGCTCCGATTTAAACCTGGTTAAACCCATCGCCTTGAGGATGTTTAGTCTGAATGAAAAGGACTTGAACAAATACATGGGTGAAGTAGAAGAAAGGCTGATGGAAGAAACCGATTACCGGTTAGAGTTGAAGCGCTCGGTTGAAATGTCTGAAGCTTGTAAGGCTATAGACGGATTGCTTTTTCCACGTTATTATCCGGAGTTATCATCGAACCGGGTACTCACTATGGACTGGATGAGTGGCTTTCATCTCGGCGATTTCCTCGCTACCAACCCAAATCAAGAAACTCGTGACAAAATAGGGCAGCTATTGTGGGACTTTTACGACTTCCAGATTCATACCCTCAAGGCCGTTCATGCCGATCCCCATCCCGGCAATTTCCTTTTTCACAGCGATGGGCGTGTGGGAGTAATCGATTTTGGCTGCATCAAACTAATACCCGAGGATTTCTATTTCGACTATTTCGCTTTGCTACTGCCTGAAGTCATCGACAACGAGCCACTTATGATTCGGCAAATGAATAAGATTGAAATGCTTTACACGCACGACGATGCCCACACTCGGCAAGTGCTTGTGGACAACTTCATCCGAATGACGCGATTACTTGGACAACCCTTCCGCCACGACACGTTCGACTTTGGGGATAAAGCCTACATGGCCAGCATTTATGTGATGGGAGAAGAAATAAGCCAGGTCAAAGAAATTAGAAACAGTAAGGAAAGCCGTGGGTCGAAGCATACGCTTTACATCAACCGGACTTACTTCGGCATTTATTCCATGCTTCATCAGCTTAAAGCTAGGGTTACAACCGGTCAGCGCAACTGGAGAATTCCTTTGTTAGCGGCTTTAGCAGAAGAATAGCTTACTCACTCCATCGGTGGAGGTGCTATTTCAATTTCCTCCCACTTGAATGAAGATTCTGGTGCCTTGATTCTACGCCACAGGTTTCTACCGTCTATCCATAATGCATCGAAGTAAAGGGAGATGCCATACGCATAATAAAGACCATCAAGTTCTCCTTTAAATATTTCTGACTTGAAAACTTTTCGGTAGCCGAGTGCCGCATTAAGCCCTCCCCACCGGCAGAGTTTGAAGGAGAAATCTGCACCTAATTGCGCATGGCTCATCAGAGCAGTCTGTCGTAAAATCCCAGTTTGCGGGAAGGTTGCAGGTTTAGCGGATTCAATTTGGCCTAAGCCCCATTCAATTGGCAATTGAACCCTGAAAAAACGGGTATTCTGTAAAGTAAAAGCATAAAACAGACTAAAGAACCAAAGGTCGAAGTTCTTAAGGCTCGCGCTGTTTTCCGAATTTATGCGCCTGAGAAAACTGTTCTTATTGGTTATTGGAAGGTGATAATATCCCAATCCAAAAGCATGTTTTCCATTCAACCTTAAACCCGCAAAGTAGCCCAGAATTTCTACCGGCTGATTCCGGACAAAAGTCTGGCGGTTATCCAATCCACCAATAAAGACCAAATCTGAAACACTGCTCGTATCTCCCAGCCAACCCGGTTGCGAATAGCCGAAAGTAGAAAAGAGCAGTGCAATAAAAAGAAACCTAACCCGCTGCAATCTGGTACTTTTCCAGAATAATTTCCAGAACACGCGCTGTGGCTTTCGCATCATCATAAGCCCGATGAACACGCTCCATGGGAATTCCGAGGTCTGCGGCCAAGCTAGATAGGCCGTACTTTTGGTGACCGGGTAAATATTTCTGCGCAAGTTTGAATGAGCAAAGTCGGCGGCTTTCAAAGATAAACCCGGCATTTCCTAATTCTCTTCGAACAAATTCGTAGTCGAATGAAACGTTATGAGCAACAAAGTGAGCGTCTTTTAGCAAATCAAAAACATCTCCTGCAATTTCATTAAAAGACGGAGCACGTTCCAACATGCTGTTGGTGATGCCGGTAAGTTTCTGATAAAAATCAGTAATATGATGCCCAGGATTTACCAGAGTCTGATATTCCCGAACAATCTGATGGCCATCGTGTAGCAGGATGGCCATATCAATGATTCTTCCCTGCGGGTATTTACTTCCCGACGCTTCTATGTCAACTATTGCAAACAACGTTCAAAAATAAAAAAGGCCACGGAAATGTGGCCTTTTTAGCTGAATAAGTCTATCTAATTTAATTTCCGGGAAGGATGGATGCTCCCAAATATTCCCGGTTCATTCGGGCAATGTTGGCTATGGAAATGCCTTTCGGACATTCTGCTTCACAAGCGCCTGTATTGGTGCAAGAACCGAAACCTTCGGCGTCCATCTGAGCTACCATTTTTTGTACTCGTTCCCTGCGTTCTACCTGCCCCTGTGGCAATAGTGCCAACTGGCTGACTTTCGCTGAAACGAACAACATGGCAGAGCTGTTTTTACAAGTAGCAACACATGCCCCACAACCGATGCAGGCAGCAGCAGAAAACGCATTGTCCGCATCTTCCTTAGGAATTAGGATGCTGTTGGCATCTACTGCATTACCTGTATTCACAGATACAAATCCACCAACGGCCATAATGCGGTCAAACGAAGAACGATTAACCATTAAGTCTTTCAACACCGGAAATGCTGCGGAACGCCAAGGCTCTACAACGATAGTGTCTCCATCGTTGAATGCCCGCATGTGCAATTGACAGGTGGTAGTGCCGTCCCAAGGGCCGTGCGCACGTCCGTTAATGTACATGCTGCACATGCCACAAATACCTTCACGACAATCGTGGTCGAAAGCAACCGGCTCTTTATTTTCCGCTATCAACTGCTCGTTGAGAACGTCAAACATCTCCAAAAACGACATGTCTTCAGAGACGTGATTCAATTGATAGGTTTCAAAACGGCCACTATCCTTACCGTTTTTCTGGCGCCAAACTTTAAGAGTAATTTTCATGGAAAGGATTATTTGTAGCTGCGCTGCGTCAGTTTAATGTTATCAAATACAAGATCTTCTTTGTGGAGTGTCCACTCATAGCCTTCATGGAACTCCCATGAAGCTACATAAGCGAAGTTATCGTCATCTCGGAGTGCCTCTCCTTCTTCGGTTTGATATTCCTCGCGGAAGTGGCCGCCGCAAGACTCATTTCGGCTGAGGGCATCTATGCACATCAACTCTCCCAATTCGATAAAGTCTGCCACCCGGCAGGCTTTCTCCAACTCAGGATTCACTTCCATAGCATCTCCCGGAATTCGAACGTCATTCCAAAAATCCTCGCGCAGTTTGCGAATCTCACTAATGGCCCATTTTAAGCCTTTTTCGCTCCTCGCCATACCGCACTGATCCCACATAATCTTACCCAACGCCTTATGGAAGTAATCCACTGATTTACTTCCTTTAATGGATAACAGTTTTTCAATATCACTTTTAACCTTTTGCTCGGCCTCAACGAAAGCCGGATGATCCAAAGCAATAGGCTGTGTATTTAGTTCTTTAGCGAGGTACGCACCGATGGTGTAAGGAATCACAAAGTAGCCATCAGCAAGGCCCTGCATCAAAGCAGAAGCACCTAAGCGGTTAGCACCATGATCTGAGAAATTAGCTTCTCCCAACGCATACAACCCTTCTACAGTCGTCATCAGGTTATAATCAACCCAAAGGCCGCCCATGGTATAATGCACCGCCGGGTAAATCCGCATCGGAGTTTCATAAGGATTTTCACCGGTGATTTTCTCATACATCTCGAAAAGGTTTCCGTACTTCTCAGCTACTATCCCTTTTCCAAGTTTGATGATGGTAGCGTTATCCGGATTGGCAAGATTTAGCTTATTCGCCTCAATTTTTCCGTAACGTTCTATGGCAAAAGCATAATCCAAATAAACCGCCATTTTCGATTTTCCTACACCAAAGCCAGCGTCGCAACGCTCTTTAGCAGCACGGGAAGCAACGTCGCGCGGGACTAAGTTTCCAAAAGCAGGATAACGGCGCTCCAAGTAGTAGTCGCGATCTTCTTCAGGGATATCCACAGGCTTACGATTATCACCCGCCTTTTTCGGAACCCAGATGCGTCCGTCGTTACGCAGTGATTCTGACATCAGCGTAAGTTTAGATTGATGATCGCCGGAAACCGGGATACAAGTAGGGTGAATTTGAGTGAAGCAAGGATTACCGAAGAATGCCCCTTTCTTATGAGCCTTCCAAGCAGCGGTTACATTGGAACCCATTGCATTAGTTGACAAGAAGAAAACGTTGCCATATCCACCAGTACAAAGCAAAACTGAATGTCCGAAATGGCGTTCCAGCTCACCGGTAACTAAGTTTCTAGCGATAATGCCACGCGCTTTTCCGTCGATGGTCACTACGTCAAGCATTTCATGACGCGCATACATTTTAACAGAGCCGTAACCCACTTGCCGCATCAACGCGCTGTAAGCACCGAGGAGCAGTTGCTGCCCGGTTTGGCCTGCTGCATAAAACGTACGCTGAACCTGAGTTCCACCGAAAGAGCGATTGGAAAGAAGTCCGCCGTATTCACGAGCGAAAGGCACTCCTTGCGCGACGCACTGGTCAATAATACTGGCAGAAACTTCGGCCAAACGGTGAACATTGGCTTCCCTTGCGCGGTAGTCGCCCCCTTTGATAGTGTCGTAGAAGAGGCGATAGGTAGAGTCGCCGTCGTTCTGATAGTTTTTCGCTGCGTTAATTCCACCTTGAGCCGCAATGGAATGCGCTCTACGGGCAGAATCCTGAAAGCAGAACACCTTAACTTTATATCCCAACTCAGCTAAAGTTGCTGCAGCAGAAGATCCGGCTAATCCCGAACCAACTACAATGATTTCCAGCTTTCTCTTGTTGGCCGGATTTACTAAGGCCACGGTAGATTTAAACTGGGTCCATTTTTCTGCTATATTCCCGCCGGGAATTTTAGCATCAAGACGCGGTGATGTCATATTTCGGGTGTTTTTCAGCTTTTAAATAAAAAAAAGTAAAGCGGCATGGCAGCAAAACCTGCCGGAATCAAAATCGCAAATCCCCAGATGCCAATTGCACGAATGATTCCTTTGTAATTGTCGTAGTTGATTCCAAGCGATTGAAATGCACTTTGAAACCCGTGATACAAGTGAAAGGATACGGCAAACATGGCCACGATATAGAGAAGTACCAAGCCGATGTTCTGGAAACCATCTGAAACTTCCTTATACAAGTCCTTAACAATTACAACTCGGGTGTCGGTACCTATCATATATTCCTCAATCTTCTTAGTCTGAACATGCCCTATCGGCATTGCCTCAACAGCGGTAGCTCCAGTAAAAATGTTCTCTGTGTATTTAGTATAAGGAACATTACCGAATTTATATTCAGCCCAGAAGTCGCTCATGTGCACCACAATGAAAACCAAAATCATAGTTCCTAAGATGCCCATATTGCGGGAAGTCCAGTGACTATTCGCATTAGCCTGACTCATGGCATACTTAACCGGACGCGCTTTACGGTTCCGTGCGGCAAGCCATAACCCTTTGAAGGCGTGGTATAAAATGCTGGCATACAAAAGATAAGAAGTAATTTTTATTAGCGGATTGGTAGTCATAAACACTGCATAGGTGTTGAAAGCCATGCCGGAATCGCCTTTAAATAATTGCAGATTACCAATCATGTGAATGACCAGAAACGAGCAAAGGAACAATCCTGTCAACGACATGATGACCTTTTGCCCGATAGAAGTAGTAAACAACTGGGATATTTTACTCATGGGGATGGGTTAAGATTTGACGTCGCGAAGTTAAGCCCAAATCACATTTTATAAACAGCATCCATGCGTTGGAGTTTTTTGTCCGAATACATTTAAAATCGTTCTAAATACGGATGGTATGAAACAATCCACGTGAGTATCCACTTAACCCCTGAATTTTCCGATTATCAAAATCTCAGTATAGGGATTTCGGTAGCACATACATTTGATTAAGTTAACTTCACAACATGAACCGCAACCTATATCGCAACATGCGGGATAAGATGGTCGCCGGCGTTTGTTCCGGCCTGGCTGATTACCTCCAAACCGATGCTACCATCGTCCGATTGGTCT
Organism: Chitinophaga pinensis; assembly: GCA_943373175.1. Lineage (GTDB taxonomy): Bacteria > Bacteroidota > Bacteroidia > UBA7662 > JAIXUI01 > JAIXUI01. The sequence continues at coordinate 12,618 of CALSBM010000053.1, forward strand.
TCCTTTTAGCTTTTTTGGGAGCAGGAATCGGCCCGATAGTTTACCTGATTTTGTGGGTAGTATTGCCGGTACAGTATGGAACACCTGCCTCCAATACCGCTTACACGCCACCAGCAAGCGATTCTGCCGAACAGGCTTCCACGAATGATTCTTTTGAAACGGCTCCCAAAAAGGTTCGAACCAACCTTATTATGGGTTTAATTCTAATTGGCATGGGAGTTTTATTCCTGATTGACAATTTAGTAAGTTTCGAATTTTTCAGTACTTACTGGCCTGTGCTACTCATTATCGCTGGTCTATCCATTCTATTTGCCAATTTCAATAAGAACAATGAACAGAAGTAGAATCTTTTGGGGTGGCACTTTACTCGTATTGGGTATTCTTTTCTTGCTCGAAAACTTCAACTTGCTCCAAGTGGATGTTTTCGAGGTGATTTCCACCTACTGGCCGGTGCTTTTGATTCTTGCGGGCGCTTCACTTCTAATTGTTAAAAAATCCAACTCATGAAAGATCGTTCATCGTTATTCTGGGCCCTTGTACTAATTGTTCTGGGCACGATTTTCTTGTTTGAAAATCTTGATTTACTTGATTTTAGTTTTAGTCGGCTTTGGAAATTCTGGCCATTAATTCTGATTTATCTTGGGATTAAAACCGTTTCTGGAGAATCCAAACAAGCGTCTTTGATAACCTTTATTTTGGGATTAGTTCTTTTAGGATGGTTGGTTGCTGAAGGTTTCCGTAAGGGACCAGTGAAAGAGGGCAACATGGAAGAAGACACCGATTCCGAATCCTTTTTTGATGGAATCAACAGCGATGTTTCATTTGAACGCAGAGCAACACTTAATCCTCGTATTCAAGCTCCCGTACTTATTTTTGATTTAAACCGTGCGGAAGGCATGTTTAAATTAAAGGAGGGCGATGAAGGAGAAATTCTTTGCAAAGCCGAAGGCAGTGATGCTTCCTTAAGTTTAGAAGAACCGGGAGACAGCTCACAAGCTTTTACGGTTTTAGGCAACACTTCAGGAAACGCCGGAGAAAATGATGCATCCATTCTTTTAGACCCTAATCGCGAGTGGGATATAGAGGGTGAGCTTGGTTACTCAGAATCAAAACTCAATTTCGGCAAGATCAAGTTACGCGCACTCAAGTTAAAATTGCTGAGAGGTGATAACAGCATTTTTATTGGAGATTCTAAACAAGACACGCTTCGTGTATCCATTCATTCCGACAATGCCTCACTTTTGTTGAAAGTTCCTAACGATATTAGAGCAAGGGTGAACGTAGAGAAAGTAAATGGAACTCAAAATATTGAGCGATTCGATGCAAAGAAATCCGGACAGGGACAGGAACTATTCGAAACAAAACCTAAAACCCCAAGCCGAAGATTTATCGATATCCAAATAACAGGAGAAGTAAATAACCTCCGAATGGGCGTATATTAACGGCATGTCACGCGCCATCCTTGGCCCAAAAGCCAGCCAGCGTTTTTTGCGTGAGCTGGTTTTTTTCTTGTTATGGCTCTCCGGTTTGCCCATCATCCTTCGATGGAAGAATCGAAATAGTCCGAGAATCCTTGTTTACCACGGGTTCTACGACGAAAATTCTACTTCTTCAGAACCAATAAACGTATGGGTACATCAGCCGATTTCCTTACTCAATAGGCAGTTAACGCATCTTAGTAAATACTACCAATCAGTTTCTACTCAGGAAATAGAGACTTGGTTGGAAGCTAAAAAGCCGATTCATCCTCATGCTGTGGCTATCCACATTGACGATGGATTAGAAAGCGTTTTCAAGCTTGCAGCTCCATGCTTTTTACAACATCGTTGGACGTTCGACCTTGGTCTTATCAGCGGTGCTTATAGCTCGGAACGTAATGCTTCTTGGGAAGTTTGGATTGCTGCTGTAGCACAGCAAAAATTCCCCCTTGATGCCTATGGACACTATTTTCTTACTCAAGCAACCCGGTACATCCGAGCTGATGCTAAGGAGGCGTTCAAAGTTGAAAGTGAAGCACAAAAGCACCTGCCTTCAGGATGTTCTCCTTTCGAAATTGCCACCGATATGGTTCGCATGAGTTGGCCTCAGATTATTGCTTTGCAAAAGCAAGGATTTGGCCTTATGAACCATACTTGCGGCCATGAAGTGCTCAACAAACTTAGTGATGATGAGATTGAGCATAACTTGAAAGAAGCAAACAAGACTATTGCTGAAAAAACCGGAATAATATGCAACAACTTTGTATATCCTACAGGAGTAGTAGATACTCGAATCGCGCAGGCAGTAGCTCGTGCCGGATTTCCTTTTGCTTACTCCTTAATGAATGATATGATCAAGCCGTCACAAAACAGACAAATACTTCCTAGAATTGGGATTCCATCCGCACAAGGGTATTATGAATTTGTTTGCAGAGTTGCCGGGGTTCATGCCTTTTTCCTATCCTTGAAAAACTAATCCTGAACGAATGGCATTTTGGCGACTCCGTTGGACGCTCCCGCGACTATTTTCTCCAGCTTTTTACCAACGATTAAGTAAAAGCCTCCAACATCCCTCCGACTTTTATAAAGCCTTGGCAGGAACTCTTTTTACTCATCAGAAAACCAAAGATTATCGGTTGCTTTGTTTAGATGGTACCGTGATTTACATCAATCACTTTGTCTCCCTTTTCATTTTTGACGAAGTCTTCATCGATAAGTTTTACGACAAAGAACTAACATCCCAGAAACCTTTAATTGTGGATGTAGGCGGCAATCAGGGTTATTTCAGCCTGCGTTATCGGCAGCTTTATCCTCAGGCAGTTATCTATACGTTCGAACCGGATCCAACCAACTTTGACCGCCTTAATCGAAACGTTAAAGAAAGTCCTTCGGGTCATATTCATGCTTTTATGATGGGCATGGGCAATGAAACTCGTACTGAAAAACTCTTTCTTCACCCTACCAACCTCGGCGGGCACAGCATCGTTCAGGAAACCGACAATCAACCTTTTGAAGAAATTAGGATTATTGGGATTGAAGAAGCTTTTGAAACCTATCAGTGGAAGCAAGTAGATTTGCTCAAACTCGATTGCGAAGGTGCCGAGTTTGAAATCATCATGGCACTGAACGAAACGCTGGCCAAAAAGATCCAAACTATTGTGTACGAGCCAACACCAAAACTGTATGCCTCTGAAACAACCAATGCTCATTTAAAAAAATTAGGCTTTGAAATTTCCGAGGGAATGGGAGTGTTTATAGCCAATAGGTCTTAGAATCAGCATGTACAAAGGGTGTCTAAAATGAATTAACACCCCTCGATTATTAAAGAGCAATCAACAGGCAATTATTAAAGGATTGGGTTGTAAATTAGCGAGAATACCATGTTAAGTTACTCTCTTAAATGGGGCATTTTGCTCTCTGTCACAGGCTTTATTTGGGTTTTGATGGAATTTGTGCTTGGATTTCAGACCGATAAAATTCAGCAACATGCCTCCATCACCAACCTTGTTTTGCTTCCCGTAATGCTTATACTTCACTTGGCCTTGCTGGAGTTTCGTAGAATAACCGGCCCGAAAACAGCGTTTAAACACCTGATGATTGGAGCATTATCCATCACAGGAATAACGGTTGTCCTGATTCCCTTTTTGCAATGGATATTCTTTACGTTAATCAACCCGGGTTTTTTTGAAACTTTTCGGAACTACGCCGTAAGCACGGGGCAGATGACTGCAGAAGCCGCCAGTGCCTATTTCACCCTCTCCAGCTACCTTACGATGAGTGTGGTCGCCAGTGTGTTGACCAACCTTGTTGTTTCTGCTATTCTTGCCAGTTTAATCCTGCGTCAAAAGAAAATTTACGACCAAGGATAAAGTCTCAGACTTTCTGATACTCAACACATAAGACTTCCAAAAAAAATAGGGGCAATACTTTAAGTGTTGCCCCTATTTATTCATTTTCAACTCCAATTAATCTGTCACAAACAGCGCTCTCAACTCTTCTGCGTCTTCGGGCTTCATTTTTCCACCCAAAACCAAGCGAACCTGACGGCGGCGAATAGCGCCTTCGAAGAGCTTTTTCTCTTCGTCTGTTTCGGGTTCCAGCTCCGGAACGGTGATTGGGTTTCCTAATTGGTCAACGGCGACAAACGTGTAAAAAGCTTCGTTGCACTTGTACTTGTTTCCGGCAGGAACATTTTCTGCGTGAACTACAATGTGAACTTCCATGGAAGAATTGAACGCTCGGGTAACTTTGGCCTCCAGGGTAACTACATCGCCTAACTTAATTGGATGACGGAAGGAAACGTTATCAACCGAAGCGGTGACGACAATCCTGTTGGAATGTTTTTGTGCAGCAATGGCCGAGCAGATGTCCATCAAATGCAGCAGCCTCCCTCCCATCAAGTTGTTAAGGGTGTTGGTGTCGTTGGGCAACACCAGCTCCGTCATAATGGTGTAGGATTCTATCCCTTTTTTAAAGTGGCGATGGCGCATTATAGTTTTTTAAAATATTCGATGATCTCTTCTTTTCCAAACTTCTTTTTCCAATCTAACCCTATCGCATGCTCCCAGAGGATTTCCATGCCCATACTAATGTCTGCCATGCGAGAAAGCTCCTCATTGGTCCAATTGGCTGCGAGATTTTGAGGAAGCTCGATTCCTTGTACTTGCATCATTTTCTTGAAAGTCTCCACTCCTTTCGGATAAAAATCCTGAAGATGATTAAAGACAAGGCAGTTGGCATAACCGTGCTTAGTTCCGTGTACATAAGACAATCCATAAGAAAGAGCATGACATGCTCCAACTCTGGAATAGGTTAGACTCAAACCACCGAGGTAAGAGGCAACCATCAACTGATCGTCCGCATCGGTGCGGTTGAGATTCGGATTCAAGAAAACGTCCACACAAATGTCGAGCGACTTCTCCCCATAAGCTCCGGAAAACGGATTGAGGAAGTGTCCTTCCAATGATTCTACGGAGTGGATATAGCAATCCATTCCGGTATAGAAACGCTGTTCTTTCGGGACTCCAGCCAATAACTCTGGATCCAACACAATCTGATCGAAGATGGTGAAGTCGCTGTTCAAGCCCAGTTTACGGGTTGGCCCTGTGAGAACGGCTGTTCTGGAAACTTCTGCTCCGGTACCGGCGATGGTAGGAACTCCGATATGAAAAACCCCTGGTTTTTTCACCAAATCCCACCCTTGATATTCCACCGAAGACCCCGGATTCGTGAGCATCAAGGAAAGCGCTTTAGCAGAATCCATCAAACTACCGCCACCGATTCCGGCTACAGCAATCGGCCTTCCGGCATGTGCTTTCACCATAGTTACCAAACCGTCGATGAGTTCGGTAGTCGGTTCATGGGCATTTACATCCACAAACACCAGTAAATCCTCATCGTGGAGGGGAACGCGGTTGGCTAAAGGCTGATTTTGAAAAACGCTATCGAGCAGAAAAACGGCAAAATCGCTACTCTTCCGGCGCTTAGCCCCGATGATTTCATCCAATTGGTTGAAAGCACCGCGCCCATAAACCGTGCGTTCTACGCTCTTAAAGTTCTTAAACATTCGACTTAAGCGTTAACGGTTTTATGCTTCAATACTTGAGACAAAGCCCGATGCATTTTCTCTGCTCTGGCAGCTTTCTCGTCCTCAGTCCAGTTATTTTTAATTACCATTGAAATCAGCCTGGCAATGAGGTCATCCGATTTCGGAAACTTCATAGCGTGGAAATCAGGGCGATTGGGCATCAGCTCAATCGGCATCGGAGCGACGGTGCTGTAGTTCTTGAGGTGCTCCCATTTATGGATGTAATGGTATTTATTCTCATTCCAATACTGGCAACCGTCCACCCCTTCGGTCGCGAGGTGTTTCAGCAATTCCAATGTTTGAGCTTCAGTTGGAAGGAAGAAAGAAAGGAAAGTGGCAGAATCGCCGGAAGGATCCGGATAGTAACGGAACGTCGCTCCTTCATACTGTTCAACTACTTCCTTAAAAAAGGCTTTATTGGCTTTCTGGCGCTCCAGAATAGCAGGCAGTTTACGCATCTGAGCCAAGCCAACCGCAGCATTCAATTCGCTTATGCGGAAGTTGTTTCCGAGAACCGGATGTTCTTCCAGTCCGCGGTTGGTTCCGATATGATCGTGCCCGTGGTCAGAAAACTGATGTGCTTTATTGTATAGGTCTTCGTCGTTGGTTACTACTACGCCACCTTCGCCACAGGTTACGATTTTGAAGAAGTCGAACGAATAACCGCCCATCATTCCAAATAAGCCAAGCGACTTCCCTTGATAAAAAGCACCTAATGCTTGAGCAGTATCTTCTAACAACTTCACATTTTTGCTTTCGCAAAGGGCTTTAATTTCCTCAATCTTAGCCATTGCGCCGCACATGTGCACGAGAAGAACGGCTTTGGTGTTCGGCGTAAGAACCGCTTCTATTCCTTCAGGAGAAAGACAAAGGGTTTCGTCGATCTCGGCAAAAACGGGGACAGCCCCTGCAAGCAGCACCGCCTCAACGGTTGCCACGTAAGTAAATGGTGGAACAACGACTTCGTCGCCGGCACCAACCCCACAAGCAGCAAGCATAAGGGATACTGCAGAAGTTCCACTGCTTACCGCGTGAGCGTACTTCGCTCCGGTAAACGATTTCACCTCGTCCTCAAAGCGGAATGCTTTCCAGTCTTTGCGGACATTTTCAAAATTGTATCGAAAAAGAATGCCTGACTCAATGACGTCGAGGACTTCCTGGCGCTCTTCGGCGCCGATTACTTCTGATCCGGGCATAGGATTATTATTTTAGGGTTGAAGTGAAGAAAGCCAACTTTCAGCATCGGCTAAATCTTCAGGGGTATCTATGGAAAAGGAAGAATATGGACTTACCGCAACATGGATGGGATAGCGATCCATCCATCGAAGCATTTCTAACGATTCGGCTTCTTCTACCGGTGTTGGCTTCATCACACAAATCTGTTGGAGTACGTTTGCTTTATAAGCATACAACCCGATATGGAGGTAAAATTCGTGATTCTCCAACCAATGTTCTTGCGGAATTCCTTTAAGAAACGGTATTGGACTGCGGCTGAAATAAAGTGCTTGTTGATTGGAGTTAAAGACCACCTTAGCCTCTTTCCAGCCAAAGAGTTCATCTTCGTTCGCTATTTTCCGGATTAACGTTCCGATGGAAGTACCGGTATCCCGCATCAAGTGAGCGATATCGTCAATTTGTCTTGGGTCGATGAAAGGTTCATCGCCCTGAATATTGACTACGATATCGGTTTCTGGAATTTGAAGTATCCTCGCAGCTTCGGCCAAACGATCAGTACCGGTTGGATGCTGATCAGAAGTTAGCACTACTTCTCCACCGAACCCTACAACAGCCTTAACTATTTGCTCGTTGTCGGTAGCAACTACAATACGGTGAAGAGATGTGGCCTTTTGGCATTGGCGATACACCCTTTCCAGCATACTCATCCCTCCTATTGTTACCAACGGCTTGCCGGGAAAACGGGAAGAAGCAAATCGGGCAGGAATCAGTCCCCAAAGGTTGGACATATTGCAAAGGTAGAACAAAATGAAACCTTTAAGGGCAGGAAATCGGTTATTTGGATGTACTAAAACGAAAACTATGACAACGCACACCAGCAATACACGCTACATAGACGGGATGACCTTCGAAATTGAAATTGACGGATTTCAATTGAACGTTGACACTACACCTGAACATGGAGGCGACAGCCGCGCACCAAGTCCTAAAAAGCTAATGTTAGGCGCCCTTGCTGGATGTACCGGAATGGATGTAGTATCGCTATTGGGTAAAATGAGAGTTGATTTTAGTCATTTCAGCATGGAAGTAGAAGCAGATTTGGGTGAAGAACATCCCAAGAAGTATGAAGCCTTTCGCCTAATTTACCGCATTAAAGCGTCGGAGGAGGATAGGGAGAAAATTGAGAAGGCAATTGCGCTGAGCCAAGAACGATACTGTGGGGTAGCCGCCATGTATCGGGCATTTGCACCGATAGAGTGGAAGTTAGAAATACAGCTTTAAGACGACCAGAGCGAAGTTTTTCCTCATTCGGGCTATCGGTAAAAGGGTAGAAAAAAGGGGCAAAGAAATTCAGAAAAAATGAATGTTGTTATTTGGAAAAGTTAGAAAGCCCCTTACTTTTGCACTCGCTCTCGCGCAGGTGGTGAAATTGGTAGACACGCTACTTTGAGGGGGTAGTGGGAGCAATCTCGTGCTGGTTCGAGTCCAGTTCTGCGCACAAAAGGCCGTCAAGTTGACGGCCTTTGTTGTTAATCGGTGAAAGTGCCAAAACCTCCAATACCAGCCTTTGGCCTTCCTAAAATCTACTATTAAAAAATGCTTGTTAGCTATTTCTTCTCGAAGAGCTTCATGCTTTTGTTGGCAAAAGAATCAAGCTGAGAAGTTGACTTCTCAATGAGCGTGTCTAATTTTTTTACTTTCTCGCTTTCTTTTTCAATCAAAGAGTCTAGGGTTAAAACCTTGTCAACTTCCTTATTAATTAAAGAATCCAATGATTCCGTCTTGGATTGAAGTTCCTTGAGTTTGCCTTCTACCTCAGAGCTTATGTTTCCGCAGGAGGAAAGAACAAACATGGTAAATGAAAGTATGAAACAAGAAGGACTCAGACTTTCCTTTCTAAAGAATTTAAAATTCATTCTACTATTGATTTAGGGTTGTTATTTTAGCCTTAAAAAGCAGTTCTTCCATTTACTGCCTTTCCTGTACACCATAAAGGTAAGCTTAGTTGATAATTTTTCATCAAAAGGTGGAATAAATTTTTACAGATGCATTATAAATCATGAAAATTACTTAATCGAATTTATCACTAATGGAATCTATTGAGATTCTATTGCCAATTTCTAATAATTATCAATAAATTTAATCACAATAAGACAGGGAAATATTTTCTAATCATTATACCAATTTCAATAACATTAACGAATATGCACTATCGTAAAAAGCTATTCAATGGCAACTTTCCGAACTTTTTAAATGGCAATTTTTCCTGTGATTCCCGCTGATTCATACGTTGATTTGCGCTAATCTGCGTTGGAAACTACCCTAACAGCCATTTTGAAATTTGCGTAAATCTGCGGGAAACTTGCCAATCTAAAGGGCTTTTACGATTGTGGATATTCATTTTCTCTTAAGGAATAAAAAATCCATGCGGCATGTCCACTGAAAAGGCCGTTGCCAAGGCCATTGCTTGGGTAAAGAAACTGCTGCCGGTTTTATAACCCCGAAGGGGTGGTATTATTATAGAAAAACGACAATCCTTATCGTTTAACCCCGAAGGGGTGATATTATTAGAATAGTTCAAATACATACTCTCCTTTTGATTCAATTTCAAATTTTTAAACAATCCTTGAAAATCGTATTTATATGATTTACCTATGAGATTATCTCTGCCTTCTACGGCAAATACAACCTGAATATACAATTGTGAAAATGTTCCAGCCATTCTATGTCACCCCTTCGGGGTTTTGCTTAGGGTTTGATGCATTTGCTATAATAATTTCACCCCTTCGGGGTTTTGCTCAAGCTTGACAGCCAAAATGAATTGAATTTAATCCCTACTGGGTAATAA
>CALSBM010000054.1:0-22194 GCA_943373175.1 Chitinophaga pinensis
GAAATGACCAAGGGCATCAACCTCCGCTTAGGGTTAGATCGGTTGAATCCGGAATTGGTTCAATCGATTGGAAGGTTAGTGAAAGAAAGTCCCGGAACCATTCCTTTGAAAATAGAAATTCAACATCCCCTAGAGAAGTTGGTTTTAGACACCAAAAGCAGAAGCTTGAAAGTGGATGTAGGCAATGACCTTCTCAACGGGTTGCGCAACTTAGCCATTGATTTTAGTTTTGAAAGCTGAATATTCCTACTTAGTTAGTGAACCAAATCCGCTTCCTTTGCATTAGGCTAAAAACTAACTTCATTTCAAATGGCATTAGAATTCAAAGACGAAAACTTTAAGAATCTGGTACTCGAATCAGACAAACCCGTGTTGGTTGATTTTTGGGCAGAATGGTGTGGCCCTTGTCGTATGGTAGGCCCTATTGTAGAGGAACTTGCAACTGAGTTTGAAGGCAAAGCCGTAATCGGCAAGCTAAATGTAGATGAAAACGCAAATACATCGGTAGAATACGGTATTCGCAGCATTCCTACCTTACTCATTTTTAAAAACGGGAAGATAGCTGATAAGATTATTGGCGCAGTGCCAAAAGCAGTTTTGAAAGAAAAACTGGAACAAGCATTAGTTAATGCATAGTTAACAACACATTGCCTCCTTCGGGAGGCTTTTTCATTTATTATCGCCCCCATCGCCTTATCTTGCAACTCAGATGGTGGCAATTTCTTCACAATTAGCTTTTATCCGTTGGGACGTAAATCCAGAGATATTTAACATAGGCCCACTCGCACTTCGCTGGTATGGAGTTCTATTCATGCTGGGATTTTATATAGGGTATAAAATTTTAGAAAAAGTCTTCCAGAAGGAAGGCTATCCATTAGAACAGTTAGACAAATTGGGGCTTTATGTAGGGATTGGAACCGTTCTGGGTGCTCGCCTTGGCCATTGCTTGTTTTATCAACCTGATTATTACCTCGCCAATCCAATTGAAATACTCTATATCCATCAGGGAGGACTCGCCAGTCACGGCGCAGCAGTTGGCATCATCCTCAGCATGTTAATTTATGCAAGAAAGTTCAACAAAACTTTCCTTTGGACAGCAGATCGGGTTGTTATTACAGTAGCTCTTGGAGCCTGTTTTATTCGTTTAGGAAATCTGATGAATTCAGAAATCGTTGGAACTCCAACCAACCTACCTTGGGCTTTTGAATTTGTAAGATTGGGCGAAAACCCTTCAATCCCTCGCCATCCATCCCAATTGTACGAAGCATTGTATTATCTGCTTACTTTTTTTATCCTTTACCGCCTTTACTGGAAGTCAAATTTCTCAGGTTCTCAAGGCAGGATTTTTGGCGTTTTCCTTTTGATGGTGTTTGGTTTCCGGTTTGTTATCGAATTTCTCAAAGAAAATCAGGTGGATTTCGAAAATGGGCTTAGCTTTAATATGGGACAAATGCTAAGTATTCCCTTCGTGTTATTAGGCTTGTTTCTCTTAATCAGACAATCACCTAACCTACTCAAAACTGATGAAAAAAGTTAGAAGGCGACCTCCCAATTACAAGAAAATTCTGATAAGGACAGGAGTTGTAGTGGCCTTGTTCATCGTATTATACTTGTTAGGTCCTCAACCAAAATATCCCGTATTAAGCCTTCAACTACCGGAAATGCCGGAGGCTTCTCAGTTACAACATTATGTAGAAGAAAAGGAAGCAGGCTTTAAACTTAAGCCAGATAATGAGGCAAGAATCGTTTGGGCGGATACTCCAGGTAGCGTTACGGAATATGCTTTTGTTTATCTCCATGGCTTTACAGCTTCTGGAGCTGAAGGCGAGCCTATCCACCGTGAAACAGCAGCGCGATATGGAGCCAATTTGTATATAGCCCGGCTTCCCGAACATGGGGTAATCAGCGATGCTCCAATGGAAAATTATACCATCAGTAACCAATGGGAAGGCGCTCGAGAAGCACTGGCTATTGGATTGAAACTCGGCAAAAAAGTAGTACTAATGGGGACTTCAACGGGCGCTACTCTCGCGATGATGCTCGCCGAATATTTCCCTAACAAGGTAAGCAATTTGATTCTTTACTCCCCGAATATCAGGGTGAAAGACGAAACGGCCTACCTGCTCAATAATAATTGGGGTAAGCAATTGGCTTATGTAGTTCTAGGAGGAAGTATGTATGAAGTACCCAACCCTAACGAAACTTCAAAGGCTTTTTGGCATACCCGATACAGCATTAATGCACTGGTTGAATTGCAAGAAATGCTAGAAAAACACATGGTGCCTGCTCATTGGCTAAAAATCAAACAACCCACACTAATTCTTGCTTATTCTAAAAACGAGCAGGAGCAAGATCAGGTGGTTCGAGTTTCAGCAATGGCTGATGCTTATTATGGTCTTGGTACGCCTGATAAATACAAAAAAATGGTCAAACTTCCCGGCCCCGGCGATCACGTAATAGCAAGTCGCTACAAATCCAAAGACTTGGAGGCTGTTCGTAAGGAAACTTTCGATTTTTTGGACCGCTATCTTCAATAAGAAACAGTGGATAGTGCTTTAAAAAAGCTGTTGACTATCCCCTATCGCCTGGCTCACGACTGGCTTAATCAGGGTTACAGGCTATTTTGGAAACGTTTCGGTGGCAAACCAGTAAGAAGAGGCCATATTTCAGATGAACATTTACAAAATCCTAACCTGGATGATGCGCTGGAGTCAGCTCTAATCGAAGTGGGCATCAACGTAATTCGTCATAACATTCGAATTGAGGAATATTGGAATTACCGTTCGCAAGCTCCATATCCAACCGATTATTTCGGTGGAGGAAACGATCCTAAAAAAAACTTTACCGAGAAAACACTCGAGCATTATCTCAGCAGTGAGCTTAAAGACCTCACTCAATGCAAAACAATTGTGGATGTTGCTGCTGCAACTTCCCCATGGACAGAGGTGGCAAAACATTTCTGGCCTCACTTAATAGCTTGGAAACAAGATTTAGTTTATCCAAGATCAGCAAATACGGATGAAAAACTATTGGGAGGCTTTGCGCATGAAATGTCTTTGCTTGATAACAGTGTGGACTTAATGACCTTGCATTGTTCCTTAGAACATTTCGAAGGTGATTCGGACAGTCTCTTCTTTGAAACAGCTCAGCGAATTCTTGCTCCGGGTGGCACGCTGATGATCCATCCTTTTTACATCGCCAACACCTATACCATTCATATTGACCCGGCATATAACCTCCTTCGTCGCCATTCTCCAATTCTAGACTCACAAGCAACACTTCGAATTGCCGATTGGTACCAATTTTTCTCTAGGCATTACGATCTGCAAACGCTGCAATCTCGAATTTTAACCCATTGCCCTCAACTAAAGCCTCAGTTAATCAGGGTGATGAACTTCAAGGATATAGCACCTGATTGTTACCTGAGATGGGTGCTTCTTCTTGAAAAGCCAAAAAACTAAGACATTTCTCACTATTTTGCTTCTATACATACGATACTCTAAACAGATTTTTATATTCGTTTAGAAATTCTAAAATAGCGAATTATGTGCGGCATTACAGGAGTCTTTGGACTCAGCAATACAGAAGCAGAATTACGTCCTATTGTGCTGGAAATGGCGAGAAAGATTCGGCATCGAGGACCGGACTGGTCCGGATATTATTCCTCTGCGAATGCTATACTTGCTCATGAGCGTCTCGCTATTGTGGACCCCAAGTCAGGGACAGCCTTTATTTAGCTCAGACGAATCAGTGGTACTCGCTGTAAATGGTGAAATTTACAACCACCTTGAGTTAAGATTACTTTTTCCAGATTATGCTTTCCAAACTGCTTCAGACTGTGAAGTTATTCTGCCACTCTATCTGAAATATGGACCAGATTTCGTGGATATGCTTAATGGAATTTTCGCCTTTGCACTCTACGACACTCGCGACAATAGTTGGATGTTGGCACGGGATCATGTAGGAATTATCCCCTTGTATGAAGGGTTCGATGCCCACGGGCAACACTTTTTCTCTTCAGAACTTAAAGCTTTAGAAGGAAAATGCAGTATCATCAAAACATTTCCTCCTGGACATGTCGCTTGTTCTAAGAGAAATTCCGGGCAGCCATTTCCGTGGTATGAAAGAATCTGGAGTTCGTATGAAGCTGTCAGTAACAACGATGCGGACATTCCCAAACTTCGTAAAGCATTGGAAGATGCGGTTCACCGTCAACTTATGTGCGATGTGCCTTATGGTGTTTTACTTTCTGGTGGACTTGATTCCAGTATTGTAAGTGCACTGGCCATGCGATTTTCCAGAAATCGGATAGAAAGTAGTGATGAGGAGGAAGCTTGGTATCCGCGGCTTCATTCTTTTGCAGTAGGTCTAATAGGATCTCCTGATTTATCTGCAGCACGCAAAGCGGCTGACTTTATTGGCAGCATTCATCATGAAATCAATTTCACCATTCAAGAAGGCTTGGATGCATTAAGTGATGTGATTTATCAATTAGAGACCTACGACGTTACTACTGTTCGAGCTTCTACCCCGATGTATTTGTTGGCAAGAGTCATAAAATCGATGGGCATAAAAATGGTGCTTTCCGGTGAAGGAGCCGATGAACTCTTTGGAGGATACTTATATTTCCATAAAGCACCTAATGCCCACGCTTTTCATGAAGAAACGGTTCGTAAACTAGGGAAGTTACACTTGTACGATTGCCTCAGAGCTAATAAAGCGTTAGCAGCCTGGGGAGTAGAAGGACGAGTTCCATTTCTGGATAAGGAATTTATGGATGTAGCAATGTCGCTGAATCCGCAATCTAAAATGGCGGGCAATGGAAAAATTGAAAAAGCTATTCTTCGGGAAGCATTTCAGGATATTCTTCCTGAGAGTATTGCTTGGCGACAAAAAGAGCAGTTTTCTGACGGAGTAGGCTATTCGTGGATTGATACATTGAAAGCTATGGCGGAAAAAGAAGTAAGTGACACCCAAATAGCAGAAGCAGCTTTTCGCTTTCCACTCAACACCCCAAAATCAAAAGAAGAATACTGGTATAGAAGCATGTTTCATCGTCACTTTCCGTCTGATGCAGCTGCAGCCACTGTGCCTTCGGTAAAATCAGTAGCCTGCAGTACTCCTGAAGCACTGGCGTGGGATGCTTCCTTTAGCCAAATGAACGACCCTTCGGGCAGAGCAGTGAAAGATATTCACTTGCATTAGCATAAATAAAAAAGGGGGCTTTTTAGATATCCCCCTTTTTTATTTTAAAGCAATTAATCTTTAAGGATTAAAAATCTGATTCATCACCTCCAGGACTCTGGCATGCTCAGTTAGATTACAAGCAGGAAATTCTATTTCTTGTTGGTGACGTACTGCATGTATAAAGAAATTTAATTGTTCCATTAATCCTTCTTTATACGCAGAAGATTCCACTTTTGTAATAGGCGTTACTCCGGGAAAAGGAAACTGAATCTGGTATTTTTCTAAAGGACCAATTCTAGATTGAAAATCTTTCCCATTAAATAAAATAGACCAGCCATTCATCGTACCGGAACCTTCGGAATAAAGGAAATTAGTTTTCAAACCATTTTCCCCGGTAAAAACCGCGAGTATGGTAACGTTTCCATTCTGGTCTTTTGAAAAATCATGAAAGTCAACTGATTTAATTCCTCTTGAAAAAAGAGAAATCAAATCAAAAGAATGAATCGTATTCATGACAGGCCATAAATCATAAATATCATTGGTAAACGAGCCCCTTAATTTATATAAATTGGGGTGATCATTGGCTGAAACCTGCATAGAGCGGATACCATCTCCATAAAAAATTCCATCGAGGTAGGCAGACTGTACCACCTGATAAAATCTTCGATTAAGCGCTACCATCACTTTACAGCCTTTTTGCTTAGCCAATTCTGCCAATTCAATAACCTCATTAGCTTCTACAGCAACAGGCTTTTCAGCTAGTACATCTAGATTTAATTCCAGGCAATCGCGCACAACGGCTGGTGATGCTAGATGACTAACGCAAACGATACAAGCCTGAGCATTAGTAAGTGCTACCATCGCTTTGAGGTCAGTACCATAGGAAACGTTGCCTAACTTTTCAGCCATTGCTTTAGCAGACTTTTCAGATCTGCTAACTACACCAACAAGTTCAGCTCCCTTTGCATTTATTAGAGCTGTGCCGTGCAACAGACCCATTTTCCCGGCACCAATCACCAGAAAACGGACTGGCTCATCGTAATCGAAAGCAATCATGCAAAGTTGAACTTTTTGTTAACAACCTCATCCGTGAGAGGAAGTTGAACTGTAATTCCATTCTGGTCAGCAGATTCCATAGCGGCAATAACTGCCTCTAAAGCTTTTAACCCATCGGTTGTGCTGCAAATAGGGGGTGAACCTTTTAGTAAATCAAAAATGATATTGTTAAGCGCATTCTTTCTATCAACTTGATAAGGAAATGGCTTTTCGTAAACCATACCTGCCGAGGTAGTAATGCGCATATTCTCAACATCAAAATCTATTTCAATTCTACCTTTGGAACCAACGATAAATAAAAGATTGTGTCGTTTTGAGAAAGCATTAGATAAATAAATATCTGCAACTACTCCATTACTCAATTCACATCTAAAATTCCCTGTAGGGTCAAAAAAGCGGGCTCCTCGTTTATTTTCCTGCTGCACCTTATCAATGGATGAGCTCACCGATACAATTTCTGCATCCATAATAAACCTGCATAAATCAAACATGTGAGAACCTATCATAGCTACCCCACTTTCGCCATAAGGCATCATGAGCGTCTCAGGTTTTCCAATTATTCCGGATTTAATAAGATTCCGCAAAGCTTGAAACGTTACCATCCATCTGCGAGTATGGTCCACATAAACAAGGATTTGGTGTTCAGTAGCCAGCTTAATCAAAGCTTGTCCTTCTTCAAGTGAGGTAGTTAAAGGCTTTTCAAGCAGGATTCTTTTTACCCCCATTTGGATTGCCGTTTCTGTTAAAGAAAAATGTGAATCAGCCGTGGTGGCGATAATCAAAATATCATTGCTCCAATTAAATCCAGATTCTTTTAGCAAGGTTAAATCTTTACCATAGGGGACTTCAGGCAACTTCATCTTATTGATTAACACCGGAATATTATCAACATTGTAGTCAATTAATCCTCCCAATCGCAATCCTTTGGAGCTTTTGATAGCGTTTAGAAATTGGATTCCCATTCTTCCACAGCCAACGATCCAAATGGTACCCATTGGTGCAACTTCTTTTAACTCAATTTGCCGCTGGAACTCCCTTAGTTTACGGTAATCCTGCATTCGATCAACACCGTAGCCAATCTTTTCCGCGAGAAGTTTGAGTATCTTTTTAATTATATTCTTCATGGTTTTACGAGTTTGTATCGTTTGAGTATCAATGAATACTTATTTAAAGCGAGTTCATCTAAGGAAATTTCGAGATTTTTACTCTTAAATAACCAGCTATTGGCCAGTAAGGCGAACAGCATTACTGTTAAAAACAAAATTAGGCTAACAACGAAATGAACATTTAATAAACTAATTCCCCACGTTGAAAGCAACATTATCGAGAGATAGGGATAATCCTTAAATCTCCGCCCTACAAATTTAAAAAAGCTAATACCTTCCAAGTGCCTAAATGATACAATACCAACTACCATATCTTTTATGGTGTAAGTAACTCCATAAAAGGTTGCGTAAACCCATAATGGGGCTCCGAAATAAGCCATCAAGAAGAAGGTTGCAATCATGAATGCACTAAATCCCCAGGAAATTTTTGCTTTGATATCTGGTTTGCCTATCGCAGTGAGTATATATCCTGAGGGATAAGTGATAAACTGAAGAATATAATAAAATAAAAATATCTGTGTGATATCAATAGATTCTACCCATTTATCTCCGAATACAAGAACTACAAACTCTCGCAAATGAAACATCAAGAAAACAAAGCCAGGCGTTATAAAGTACATGATTAACAAGCCAATTGCATCGAACTTTTTTTGTAGTTGCGTTGGTTCATGCTTAAGTTTCGAAATGTAACTTAAAATAAACGAGGCTAATGGAGCTAGTAAAATGTTGAATAACAGACTGGACTGTTTTCTAGCAAACTGATAAAGGCCCAATTCTCGTTTAGGGTAAAAAGCTGCTAATATGGCGGAATCAGCCTGGGAGGTAAGAAAAGCTCCTACGGTATTCATAAAGACGGCACGGCCAAATTTGAAAATTTCACCTAAATCCTCACCCTCTTTTATTACTTTAACCTTTAGCTTAATCGCTCTTTTTAAAATAAATATTCGGGGTAAAACGCCAATAGTTTGGCCGATAACGAAACTCAATGCTCCAAATCCGGCATAAGCAAATCCAATTTTAGCCACACTTGAAACAGTATCCCGAAGAAAGTTAGAAAGTGCTACTTTGGTGAGGTCTATGCGTTTAGTGAGGTACGTCTCTTCTGGTTTTCCTACAAGATTGAGTAGGTGGTTGGTAGATAAAATTATCAACATCCAACCGAGTGTTTGGTCTTTGAAAAAATAAAGCCCTATCCCTAATCCCAGTTGAAGTACAAATAGGACTATCGACTGTCGAATCCTGAGAAAGAAAACTTTGCCTAAAAGAAACAGGTCTTCTTCTTTATCCAGGTTTCGCTTTTGCACATAATAGGTCTCAAATCCGGTAATGGTAAACAAGTTGAAAAAACCATCAAAGAGCATAGCCACTGCCATGTATCCATAGTCTTCAGGAAATAACAACCGCGCAAGCACGATAGAAGAAAGCATAACCAATACCTTGGATATCATGCTCCATCCCAATATCGCTACTCCCGATTTACGTGTTTTGCTCATGTTTAGCCCAGTAAAAAACAACTTTGCAACTGATTTTCTGACAGATACGGCAGATTTTGGCGCGAGCCTTTCTTGGTATCCTGACTTGAAAATTGACTTGCACTGAAAAAATTAAAGTGTGAAAAAGCACCCTCTGGATGAAAATACACCAAAGGCTTAACACGTGAAAGGGGCTTCAAGATAGCTCCTCTAAAATTATCTATGTAGGTTATCGAACTTATCCCTTGAAAAAAGGCCAAATCGATAGGCTTATGCGTCTTTATCCCCATTCCGTTGTGGCTTATAGTAATCCTCTCTTTGAGATGACCGTTCAAAGCGGTGCAAATATAGGGTTTGAGGTGTGCTGAAAAAATTAACACCTTTTTGTTACTTCCATTTACCTCAGTGTCTCATTTTTTTGAGACACCTCTTTATACTTCCATTTTTGTAAAATTTATTTGCCAGTCTTGCTTAACCAGCCTTTTTCTCATCTTTCTAATAGGAATGCGATGCTTTGGAACTCATGATTTTATTAAAAATAACTTAACAAAGCATCATAGAATGAGGAGCTTTTTTTACCCAATGTTCAATCTTGTGACGGATTATAAAGCGTACTTTAACTGGAGTAGAAGTTTATCCTTACTGAATTGACACTCAAAACAGAGGTATCAACACGATAAAGCGAATACCTGAGTCTCAAAAAATAATGGTACTCAGAACTAAGGGCTAACCAAGTTGAGGGTAAATTGAGCGTATGGCGTATTCCCTAATTGATTGGTTTGAAGATAGAGTTGATCACCAAAGAAGCCACGATAAAATTCTTTTCCTTGGTCTATCAAATCCAAGTTGAACCGATAATTAAGGCGGTAGCCCACCTGAGCTGAGAACCAGATAAACTGCTTGATCTGCCGCTCCCAAATTAACCGAAGCCTAATTTCTCCCCTGCGTAGGTGTGCTGTTGTCCCAGCAGGAAGACTTCCAGGTAACGAAGCCATTTGATACGATTGCCCTTCCAATTCAAAACCAGCCATAGCCAAGGAACGAGGAGAAAAAGTCCGGCGAATGTGTACCCTTGCCGGAAATAAGATTTCAGTACCCCACTTTCTGTTCGGCATTGTCCAATTATACATTACTACCGGAATGTAGTTCATCTCTCCTACTCGGTAAGTTCTCGACAAACCAACTCCCCATTGCAAACGGTCATGAGGGCGCTTGCCCCAGATGGCAACGGCTGAATAACGCAATTGAGCTGGTTCAGGAATGTTGGACCAAGAAAAATCGCCATTTAAATCGGCTGCTAATTGAAACAAAAGAAACTGCTTTTCATTGAGCGGCTTAAACAACGTGGTGTGAACGCCTATTGACTTAAGACCTTTGCTTGCCAACGAATTCCCAGTTTCTAAACCCGGCATTGCTACCCTTCCACCCTTAGATTCAGCTTCGTAACGATGTTCTAAGTAGTTTACTCCCCCCTGCCAGATTACCGATGACTTGGAAACTATGGGCACATTGGCAAAAAACCGAATTCCGTGTGAATAACGAAAGTTGGTTTCTTCTTTTGGTTCTGGCAAAGTGGTGTTCTGACCTGATAATCGGGCAATACTTTCTGTTAAAGTATAAGGACCTTGAACGTCGTACCCGAGACTAATAAGTTTTTGCGGACTTAAATCCAAAATCTTAGGAGAAGCATATCTTTTTTGGCCAGCTTCTGCAAAATCCAATTGATCATACTGACTAAAATCCTCGGTACTATCTTTCTGAGCAGTTACTACTCCACTACAAATGGTTGCAAAAAACAGTATCAGAATAAAAGAACGAATCATCGCTTAGGCATTTGCAGCCGTTTCCAAACATCGGTTCTGCCGAATGTAGGAATTCCGATGTATCCACGAATGTTAAGGGAATTAGCGTCTTTCATGGACATAACACACTTATAGGTCTTGCCATTTTCTGCATCGTAAATGGTTCCATCTACCCACTCTTGGTCAGATTCATCGAAAATGAAATCCTGGAGAATTCTCAGCCCTTTCAGAGGTCGGCTTCTCAGCGATTCTTCATCATTGTTTTTATCAAGCTTTGGAGCACCTGTAGTTGGGTCATTAGGTTCTTTAAGCCAAACAATGCGACCGACAAATTTCTGGCCTTCGCGATCAATTTTAACTCTGGCTTTGCCGTTTCCGGTTTCCCAAACTCCAACTGCTGCGTCTGCTTTGATTTGAGCCTGAGCTGCCAAAGCCATCGAAATACTTACTAAGAAGAAAAGTACAGTTTTAAACTTCATGGTGGAAAAACTATTGAGCATTAAAATTGTTTTATCGAATCCTATTTAAGGACGAATTAGCGCAAGAAACCCACGATGGATGCTTATCTCGCCTTTCCCATTTTCTACTTCCGCAGTCCAGGTGTATTGTCCAAACTTAACCGATTCTGCTACTCCTAAAGTGTCTCCATTCCACCAATTAAAGGTATCCGGATTAAAGCTGGAAGATTCAGCTTCGTATTGCTTTCTACCCCAACGGTCGAAAACCTTCATTTTCAGCGACTTAATACCCAATAATTTGCCTTTGAAAAGGTCATTTTTTCCATCGGCATTGGGAGTTATCACATTAGGAAATTCAACAGTAAAAGGACAAAATTCTAACACTTGTATGGTATCGTAATTGGCGCAGCCAATATTGTCGCTCACTTTAACCCAATAAGCACCGGGTTTAGTTACCGTGATTTGAGGATTTGTACTTCCATCAGACCAGAGGTAGTTCGGATAAATACCAAGTGCCAGATCCAACTTCTCCCCAAATCCGGGACAAATCTTAGCTGAATCGGCGAGTCCCGGATTTTCCGGAATGGGGTTTACTGTAACCGTAACGGTATCATAGCCCGGACAAGGAATACCAGCCGTATCTACTTTCAGGATATACGTATAAGGAATGGGCGAGTTTGTTGAATTGACAGCGGTAAACACAGGATCAGCAGCAATGGGCGAACTTATGTAGTTGGACGGAAGCCAAGCGTAAGTAGTGGCTAAAGTAGCCGGTGCGCCAAGCTTTACAGTATCTCCTGGGCAGATAACCCTATCAGGGCCTGCAATAGCGCGTGGGCGATCCATTTTAATCTCAACATTTCGGATAGAATGGACATCGGTTTGATTTCCGGTGGCGGCAGTAAATCCAAAAAATCCATTGTAATTGTGAACGGAATTGCCTGTTAATCTCATAATCCCTCCCACATAAACCCGAATAACGCCACCTTCGTATTCAATTCTCGCTGACTGATAATTTGAACTTCGTAGATAGGATTGATTCGTTAAAGTAGGTTGCATGGGGGTTGGGCATTCCTGATAATTGCCATTTCCACTTCCTATTCTGATTTGAATTTCCGGGTTGTTGTTCTGGTTGCAGTTATCAAAAGTATCGAACACAATCATCAACCCCCTGGGATTAGATGGAATACCTATTCCTTGTCCGTTAACAAAACCAGTTGGAGGGTTAGTAAGAAAGCAAAATGCAAGTCCATCGGCAGCATTTCCATCAAACATCCTGAACTCAAAATCAACCGAAAATTTATTGCATGACGCTAAGTTCAATGGTGTTCCGTAGAAAATAGCTCCTGAAGTAAAGGGTTGGTTAGGACAAACTAACAATTCGTTGAAGTCCGAATCTCCATCTCCTTGAGTATCGCCGACACGAGCATTTCCAGTAAGGTTCCAACCACTCGTATTGATAGGGTTGCCCTTTAATTCTGCAAAAACTTGAGTTTGAGCGTGTGTTTCCCATCCAACTATGAGGCTGAATGCCAAAATCCAAGCACTTTTATTACCCATTTCTTTTAAATAGTGGTGGAAAATACCGATTTTATAAGATTAACTGGGTGTTAAATCCTGACAGTAGCCGCAAGTCCCAATGTTCTAGGTGCTCCAAGATATCCCGGAACTATGAGATACATTCGGTTGAATGCATTGCGGGCAAAAAAACTGAACTGATAATGCTTCCACTTTTTAGAAAATCTTAAATCTGCAATAAAATCTCCTTCGTCATGCCGCGAACGAAATTCTGCAGTTCCTCTCACTACTCCGTTAAATTGCTGATCGATGTTTACCATAAAACTATTGAAACGTAAATTAGCTCCGAACGCCCAGCCGCTACGGCTGATTTCTACATCTGCCCTCCATAAATGTCGGTAACGGTATTTCAAGAAGTTCTCTTTACTTGAGTAGTTAACTCCGGTGTTAATCGTTGGATCTGGATTGTCAAAATTGTCGTCTTTAGCTTGGATATAGGTATAACCCCCTTGAGCAGCGATTTTCCAAGGCCCTTGTTCCCATTCACCACCGGCACTGATTTCAAATCCGTAAATAATTACATTGGATAAATTTCTGGCAAGTGCTTCAAGCCTGCCAAGGGTGCCATTGAATTGAAAACCAAATTCTATCATATCGGTATAACGGGTGTAAAAAAGAGCTGCATCTGCATACGCCTTAAACATGCTTTTCCAAGCAAACCCTTGTCTGAGTCCAAGTTCTGCGGTGTATCCTCTTTCAGACTTTAAATCCGGATTTGGAGCAACCCAGAATGTTCCGGCATTGTTGTTTACATAACGTTCGGCAACTGATGCCGGACGAAACCCTTGACCAAAGGAGGCTCTTATATGGGTCGCAGTAGCTATTCGGTAATTCATTCCGGCACGGAATACTAAGTAATTCTCAGGATCCATATCCCCGATACGGAATTGCTCTGCTCGTGCTCCGGCATTAAATCTCCAGCGTTTCCATGCTTGGTCGTACTGCATGTAGATTGCCGTATTATGACTTTGGTGATTTCCATAAAGCGAATCACTTTCTACCTGATTTCCTGTATAAACGGCTCCTGCTGAAAGTACGCCTTCATTAGCTTCTCCCAACCAATGATTGCGGTTCTGGTATTGATATTCAAAGTAACGCATCCAGGATTTTGAGCTTCTTCCTACCCCATCACTACGATTATCGGTGAAGAAAATTCTTGAACGTAGTGCATGACGAGTATTTCGACTTGGCGTATAAACCAACGAAGGATCCAGGTTAGATCGGATGAGCAACTGAGGATTCGCAGCATTCGAATCCGGAAAAAGCGCCAAGGAGTCGCTCTTCCAAAAAAGAAAGAAACGAGAAGAATCTACCATTATAGTTCCATTGATATTGAGTTGCCATTTAGACGATAGGTTTATGCGGTTGTTGACGCTCAATCGAATGCGTTTGATGGACTCTGAAATCCGGTAACCTTCATCATACATGGCATTTAATCCGGCAGTGAAATTCCACCTACCTCCAATTCTTTTCGAATGCATGACTTGTAAGTTGGTTGCTGATGGTGGCGTTTGTCCTTCCCAGGGCCACACATGCTCAGGTTTCGGCTTTCCATAAACTTGCCGACTTACGTTTACCATTGTTTGGGGCTTCAATCCTGCTTGTATGGTTCTAAAATGAATAATTCCACCCAAAGCAGAAGAACCATACTGAGCCGAAGCTGCCCCTTTTATCACTTCTACCTGTTCCACCATTTCAATGGGGATGTACGACCATTTAGCATCACCGGCATCGGCACTGAGCAAAGGCATATCGTCAACCAGCATCAACACCCTTGAGCCGGCACCCTGTGTAAACCCGGAACCACCCCGGATATTCGCTTGGCCGTTCACCATGTTAACTCCAGGAACCCTATTCAATCCGTCTTCTGCTGTAAGGCTGTTGTTTTCCTGAAACACCTTCGGTTTCAGTACTTCCATCGAAACTGTGACTTCTTCCAACTTCTGCTCAAACCTTCCGGCAGAAATTACCACATTTCCAAGTTGGCTTATGCTTTTCTTAAGTCTGATTTCCCCTGGCACTGCACCGTTAAAACTGGTACGCTCGTATCCAACTAAGCTCACAACAACCCGAATATCCGTTGTTGCGTTATTTAGTTCAAGCCTAAAGCGGCCATTTGCATCCGTTTGAGTAACCTGAAAAGGAGCCTTTTGCCCTTTGTTAAAGGCTGATATTAGCACTCCAATAAGCGGTTCTTCGGTTTGTGCGTCTATAACTATTGAGTTTATGGGTTGAAGCTTACTTTGGGCAGATGCAAAAGGAAGCAATGCGGCCACGGATAGAATCAAGAAAAGAGAAAGAGAAGTTAAATGCCTCATGGTAAGATAAAAAAACAAAAAATCCCGTGCTGTTTGGTACGGGATTTCAGGATTGAAGGTTGAAAATTAATCGAGGTGAAGGGAAGCCTTACGTGCAAGAAGTATTTCCTGGCTTTCACGGCGTTCCGGATCATCCACACAGCAATCAACAGGGCAAACTGCTGCGCACTGAGGCTCTTCATGGAAACCTACACATTCGGTGCATTTGTCTGGTACAATGTAATAGACATCATCAGCAACTGGTGCATTGCGCTCTTCTGCTGTAACATCGTTTCCATCGATGGTAGTAAAGGTGCCGGTAACCTTAGTTCCGTCGTTAAAGGCCCAGTCGATACCACCTTCATAGATGGCGTTATTGGGGCATTCCGGTTCGCATGCACCACAATTGATGCATTCGTCGGTAATCATAATGGCCATAGTGCAAAGGTTTGAATTACTTTGTGCGAAAGTACCTGAAAAGGCTGAATAGTCAACCTCTTTGAACGCAAATCTATGGCGCACGATCCACTCAACGCAATTCTGGCAATAGGCGATGCCATCCGTAATTTATTGGCTAATCCGGATAAGGCAACTCTTTATCAAAGAATTCTAAATGAAAATGGCTGGTTCACTCCTGAGAACCTCGACCACGCGCTTTTCCATTGGCAACAACTTCTACAAGAAAAACCTTTGCTGCAATGGATTGAAAAAGAAGCTATATCCTCTTCTCAAAATCCTCGGAATGTTGGGGTCATTATGGCAGGAAATATTCCTTTAGTAGGCTTGCATGATGTAGTGGCTGTATTGATAACAGGAAATCATGCTCAGGTGAAATGCGCTAGCAACGACACCATCCTTCTGCCCTATTTGGTTGAAGAAGCCTGCAAGGCTGTACCTGAACTTCAAAACCTTGTTGCATGGGTAGAACGATTATCAGATGCTGACGCAGTAATCGCAACCGGATCCAACAATACTGCTCGGTATTTTTATCAGTATTTCGGACATCTTCCACACATCATCCGAAAAAACCGAAACAGCGTCGCCGTGTTATCCGGTTTTGAAAGTGAGGAAGCGCTTCAATTACTGAAGGAAGACCTTATTCGATATTTCGGATTGGGCTGTCGTTCCGTATCGCATGTAATTATTCCGGAAGACTTTGACCCAACCCGCATTTTACGCATGCTCGATAACGAGCTTTCACTGGTTCACCATCATAAGTACTTCAACAATTTCGAATACCATTATGCCATTCATTTGCTGAACAAGGTGCCACATTTTACCAACAATGTAGTTCTGATGACAGAAAATGAATCACTTTCCAGCCCATTGGCTATGCTGCATTACACTAAGTACCGCAATCGAGAGCATCTTGATGAACGGTTGCAACTATGGAAAAATCAAATACAAATTATCTTATCAGACAATGGCTGGTATCCGGGTAGTATTCCGTTTGGACAAAGCCAAATGCCTAGCCTAACTGATTATGCAGACGGCATCAATACCGTTGATTTTTTAAAATCACTTTAAAAAGCGACCAACTCAATATATTGATATATTTGGACACATTTATCCTGATATATGAATAAACCACCACGCCTTCTTATCCTTGGAGGAGGTATTGCAGGCCTTAGTGCAGGCATTTACGGAAGATTAAACGGCTTCGACACTACTATCCTTGAAGCTTCGGAACACGTTGGAGGTGTCTGCCAATCTTGGCAGCGGCATGGGTTCAATGTGAATGGGTCTTTGCATTGGTTATTGGGAAGTTCCGAAAAACACTCCTTTTACGCGCTTTGGAAGGAATTAGGACTAACCGAAAGATTGGATATTTACAATCATGCTAATTTCCTTCAGTATAAAACAAAGAATGGTCAATGGATTTCTTTGCCCACCGATGCAGACGAGCTTTACCATTCGCTCGTAAAAATTGCTCCGGAAGATGAGACCCTCATAAAAGAATGGGCCGAAGCAATTAAAACTCTTTCGGCCCATGAAATGCAATTTCCGGACCCAGACTTCTGGTCTAAACTAATTGCCATAGTCAAAATGGTAGTGCTGGATTTTCCCATGCTTTCTACGTTGTTCCACTGGCACGACGTAACTCTTGGGGCATTTTCATCAAAATTTCAAAATCCTGAGCTTAGGGAGTTAATTCTAAACCTTTGGTTACCTGAAATGAGCATGGCATTTTTTCTCATTCAGCAGGCAGGAGCACATGCAGGCGCAGCAGGCTATCCACTTGGTGGATCCGGCGCATTTACAGGAGCCTTATTGGAAAATTATCAACATCTAGGTGGAACACTTATCCCCCAATGTAAAGTCACCGATCTTCTCATCGAAGGTGGAAAATGTCTGGGAGCCCTGAACGAGGCAGGAGAGAAGTTTACGGCTGATGCCGTAATCTCAGCCATTGACGGCCATTACCTAATTCATCAATTACTCCAAAAAACTGATTTTTCACACGTTTTAAGCAATCAATTCCTATCGCTTAAGCCATTTCCTGGCCTGTTTTATTTTACCGCGGGATTCTCGAAGAAAGTTAAAACAGGGCCATCTTCTATCATAGGAGAAAGCCTTGGCTTTCAAAATACCGTATTAGTTGGCGGAATAGCCTACCATCGGGCTAACTTCCAGATTTACAATTTTGATCCTGGCTTAAGCCCTACTCATAGCACCTTGGTCACCGCCATGTTTCATACTTCATTTGAGTTTTGGAATCAATTGAATAAAGGCTCCAAAAAGCTATATCAATTATCGAAGGAAAAAGCCAATGCCAGAATTCTCGAGGAATTCCTGTTGCATTACCCCGAACTTGATGGACACTTGGTGTTCTGCGAATCTGCAACTCCGGTTACTTATGAAACGAGCACCGGAAATTATCAGGGCAGCTACGAAGGTTGGCTTCCAAATCCTACCGGAGTAAAAACAACCATTCCTCCTACTATTCACGGGTTATCGCATTTCTTTTTAGCCGGACATTGGACAACCCCCGGAGGCGGTATGCCGCCCGCAGCCCTGAGTGGACGAAATGCGGTAGGATTAGCCTGCCATGCATTAGGTATGAAGTTCTTACATCGAGCTGAAGATTTCGAAAAGGATTGAGTTGTTAGAATTAATTTTCTGCACTTCATTTAATTACACAGGTGTTTAATTGCACATTCAAACTATCTTTTATTCCCACCGAATTATTCTCAAGTAATCAATCAACGCAGTATTTACCTCGCTATCCATATTGGCATTCCAATCGTCGTAATTGATGGATAGCACATATTCTCCTGGCTTCATACGCACAAACACCATATTGGAATATCCCCAGTCCGACCATTCTCCTTTTCCGCGTTGAGGCATAACCATCACGTCCATATAATCGCCGGAAATGTAAAAAGAACGAAGAGCACATTTGTTGTCGGTATTCCATGGGCCACTTCCATTAGAATAACGAAGATCAAAACCGTAGAGCCCTTCTTCTTTTACGTAGTAGGTCATATCAATTCGTTTATTCTGAGTTGTTGTAACTTCAACACACCCATTTCCACTAAATCCCGCTACTAATCGGTTGGTTGAAGGTGCCAGATTTTCTATCTCTATTTTCTCCACTGCATTTTCAACCGGCCAGATAAACGGTTCTGATGTAAAGGATTCATAACCCAAACTGTCCACTGCACTAAGTGAGTAAGAGGAAGTCCGGTCATGAACATAAGTTAACGTGGTATCGTATATTGTACTGATGACTTTTCCATTCCGATACAACTTATAGAAAGAGGCACCAGCTATAGGAGTCCAATCAAATTGAATAACTTTCTTATTTTTAAACGGAACACTAATTCGGGGAGCTTCAGGCGCTGGTAAGCTGAATTGCACGGGTTTAATGTTAACAGGCGCAGCATCAAACGGCTTTTGATCTAGCCAAATTTCTAACACTTGCTTTCCCATCGCATTTGAAGGAACTTCTGCTTCAGGAACTGTTACTCCATTGAGTTTTACTTTTCTAATCTTTCGCCCATATCCATGAACAGTAATGTCAAGAATTGCATTTCGGTATTTGAACCCTGTTAACTGTCTCGTGCCTGAATAAGCTTGAGGAACGACTGGCGCAAAATGCAATCCATCAGTATGAAATTCCATCCCGAGAAAAACACGATAAACCATTGCTAATTGACCAGCCATACTCCACAACATGCGCTCAGAATTTATTTCTGTACCCTGAAAATCGCCGGTGGTGGCGACCATGTTTTCATAATTGGTAAGAAACAATCCTGCAGCACGGTAGATGGAAGCCAGGCCATGATTCAGCGTTTGCTCCAAACCTGTCTTGGCAGCAGCCCAATTCCAGTAAGCCTGCACAAAGGGCCAGATAGCATTATTATGATAAGGGGGAATTCCCGGAATTTGAGGGTAAAAACAAGTAACTCCAAAAGGAGTAACCGGCGCTTGCATCAAAATCCGCTCAGCCTGCCACTTTTCAGAAACTCCGAATAAAATGGATAAGGCTTCGCCTAGCGTTTCTGCTCCACTGTTATCATGCAACTGTGGTCGTCCGTAACGATATCGGGCAAAATAGCCTTTTTCCTGGAGCCAGAAATTGCGTTGTATCGCACTCCTCAAGCTGTCGGCGCGAACTTGATACCGAGGCACTTGAAATCCTAATTCCAGTGCCATCTTATTCGCAATTTTCATTGCCTGATAATGAAGCACATTAGTGCCAAGATTTTCTGAAACATAGATGTCCTTGTTCGACATCCAGCGGGGATAACTCTGTTCCCTCCAATCTAAAAACGAGGATTCCCCTCTGTAAAGTCCGCTTTCAGTATTGGCGAGCACTAATCGGTCGTCATCTAAAGAATTGCGCACCACTTCGAAGGCTGTTTCTAACCAAGTACGGTCGCCGGTGACCAGATAAACTTCCCAGGCAGCCATTGCCCAAACTACCCTGTCCGAAGAAACCGGCCATGCTCCTCCTGAACCGGTGTCTTGCACGATGCGGTTACGCTTTACTTTTTTCATCAAGCTAATTTTGGCTACTTCAGGTTCATGAAAAGCCATGGCAAGTAAAATGGAATAGCTGATGTCTCGTGTCCAAACTCCGCCCCACTTCGCACCTGTTCGAAAAGTGGAATCGGGCTCAATTGCCTTAATCGCTTCTTCTAAACATAAATTCCAAAGGGCATCCACCAAAGGCTGGGGTGAAGTATATTGAGGTTTGTGTGAAGTAACTATAGAAGGAGTCCAAACCTTCATAACCGGACCGGCATCCTTCCAAGGATTCAACTTTACCGTTATGCTGTACTCGTGTCCTTTGCCGGTTGGGATTAAACGAAGGTCTTTTGATTCGAGATTCACAAAATCCCAGCTTAGTGGGAGTTGACTTCCAGCCAGAAAAACCCCTTTGAAATCTTGCTTCATTACCTTCTGACCATCACTTCCCAGGTAAAAGCCCTGTTTTTCGAATTGCTCCATAAGAGGCGATAAGTCGAAGCGAAATGTGTAGGAAGTGTTCACCGGTAAATACGATGCCGGTGCCGCTGGAGTTGCTGAAGGTGAGTCACCGAATTTGATTATCGGAGACACTGAATCCATTCCTACAACTACCCAATGGTTAACTCCAACAGGCAGCTCATTATCCTTTTCATTGACGCTGAGCTTAAAAATCAACAATCGGGAGTAAATAGCCAATGCCGGACTTTGATAGTTAGATTCAATTCGATGGCTATTAGGAGCAAATGCTGAATAATTGCCTTGGACAACACGGTTTGCTTCAACCCGGTATTCAGGAGATTGATAAATCACTCTCGGAGCTTGTTTACAAGCCGAAATGAGAAGAAGAAAAGCGAATAGAATGAATTGTTGTTTTCTCATGGGAATTCCCAAAGATAAAACGCGTTTTTTAGGGTATGGAATCCTTCGACTTTTTGGCCTGGAAAGATGCTATGCAAAAACAGGCAGCCCTTTTTCAAGTTTGGTTTGACAACCATGAAAAAGTGGCAACCGTTCGTCCAGAAACAGGTTGGAGTCCGGCTGAAGTGCTCGAACACCTTTGCTTGGTAGAATTAGGTGTTCATCACCGACTGAAAACAGCACTTCAACCTTTGGATGCTTCGGAAAAATTGGGTGCAAGTAAAATCAGGCACTTCTTAGTAGTTAGAAGAGATATCAAGGTGGATGCACCGGAAAACCTTCAGCCTCAAGGGAAATGGAATAATTGGAAAGAAGCTATGACTGCGTTTACCGCCAACAGAAATGCTTTGTTTGCTGCAATTGAATCTGGCGAAATTCAACCGACTTCAATGGGGATGGTTCATCCACGATTGGGTGAAATGTCGGTTACCGATTGGCTGTACTTTCTAAATTCACACGCAGAACGCCATTGGCATCAGCTTCAGGAAGCAGTTTCGCAGTAGAAAAAAACGCTTTCGTATAGCGAGGAACCGCAATGGTTGGATTTACAAAATCATTCTTACGAATTGCATTAACCGAAAGTCGATGCAAGGCTTCCGGCGTCGGGTTAAAATCGGCGTAAACATGAACTCGCTCCTTCCCGCTCCATTCAGGTATTTTCTCTGCTCCATCGCTCAGTAAAATGCTGCCCTCTGGCAACGTGTTCAACCATTCTTCGGTGAGAATCAACGGTTCCGGCTCCTTAAGTAAGGTGCCCTCGGATGTGAAAATGGAATGAAACACTTCCATTCTCCGAGCATCTAACATGGGAATTACCCAGCTTCCCGAATCAGGTTTTTTTTCACCTGAAATCAAAAAAGCCTCATGAATTACCGAAAGGGTATCGAGTAGAATCAGTTTTGCTCCAGAACCCCAGCACAATCCTTTCGATAGTGATAATCCAACCCGAAGTCCAGTATAGGAGCCCGGCCCAGCAATTACGGAAATGACATCTGGTGTGCCATTTTCGCTGAGATGTTCAGAGATTAAAACAGGCAATTCCTCCAACTGACTGTTTCGACCGTTCGTAAAGCAAGTTGTTTTGAGTTGTTCTTCTTCGCTCCACGCTGTAAATCCTTGATCTCCAGACGTATCAATGAGCAACAACTTCATTAAAACGTGACGTTTATCACCATTTTTTTGCCCTCTCGGATTATTTCACAAGGAACAGTTTCACCCTTCTTCAGTAATCCAAGCACTTTCATATACCCTTGCATGTCGGGAACTCGGTGCTCTCCTAATTGAAGAATCACGTCTCCGGCTTTCAATCCGGCTTTATCACCCGGTTTGCCGGGGCTTACGCC
>CALSBM010000055.1:0-21598 GCA_943373175.1 Chitinophaga pinensis
GAGTTCCGAACTCCGCTGTCCGAGTTCCGAACTCCGATGCCCGAGTTCCGAACTCCGCTGTCCGAGTTCCGAACTCCGATGCCCGAGTTCCGAACTCCGCTGTCCGAGTTCCGAACTCCGATGACCGAGTTCCGAACTCCGCTGTCCGAGTTCCGAACTCCGCTGTCCGAGTTCCGAACTCCGATGACCGAGTTCCGAACTCCGCTGTCCGAGTTCTGAACTCCGCTGTCCGAGTTCCGAACTCCGATGCCCGAGTTCCGAACTCCGCTGTCCGAGTTCCGAACTCCGATGCCCGAGTTCCGAACTCCGATGCCCGAGTTCCGAACTCCGAAAACTGTTTACTATGAATAGCTGAGCAAATCAGTGTATGAATTAGCCAAATCCTAGGGAAACTTACTTTATAGAAGAGCATATAATGTTGCTTTTGAATAGCTTTTAAGGATAGTGTATATCCGTCAATTTAAATCAACTAATAATTACCTCCCAAATGCTTTAACGCTTCCTTTTTACTGAGGTTAGAAAGCTGTTGATGGCTGTTCACGAAGTCAATCACGCGTTGAGGTTCCGTTCGTGCGTATTGCCGCAACGCCCAACCAATGGCTTTTCGAATGAAGAAATCCGGGTGGGGGATTAGCGGAATGATCATGTCCTGCATCAGCTTCCAGTCGGTTTTTTCTTTGTAGGTAAGCTGGAAAATGATGCTCACCCGCTGAAACCAAAGTTGATTAGAATCTCTCCACCGCTCGCCATAAGGCCGAGGATCAGTTCCGGTTTGCAAAAACCACGGTCCAATAAGCCCGGCGGCAATCATATCTACACTATCCCACCAACTGTGGGTGCCGTTCATCTGTTCAAAAACGGCCAGAGAATCTAAGTTCCACTTTTTCTTGTTTGCTTTCAGGAAGTCCATGGCCGCGTAATGCAGTTCACGTTCCGGGCGTTCCCAAAGCAGGAGTGCTAACTCGTGCAATTCGGATGTGGAATAGGCTTTCACCTGAGCGAGGAAAGGTTTTTGAACACTTTCTCGCTCAGGTTTCGGCACTCCGATATACACAAAATGATGTTTCATATAGGCGGCCATGCCGGCAGCCTTGTCTGGGTGCGCTACCGAAATAAATCCTTCCAGCAACGCTTCAACCAACTCCTCCGGCCTTAGCTTTTCTTCCATTTGATGGTGCATCCAATGGCTTTAGTGGTGGTGGTACTGATGGTTTGATTTTGCAATAGGGCGTTTACAGCCGTTTCAACGTAGCGTTGTGTGGCCGCTTTGGCGTCTTCGGAGTTATCATCGATGGCGCCGATGTAGCGTACGGTCCAATTTTTTCCATCGCGTTGCAATACAAAAACATGGGGAGTACGGGTGGCGCCATAAGCACGGGCAATGGCCTGGGTTTCATCAAACAGGTAGGCAAAAGGAAATTTCTTGTCTTTAGCTCGCTTAATCATGTTGTCGTATGAATCTTCCGGCTCGCGAACGGGGTCGTTAGGGTTGATGGCGAGAACGGGATAGCCTTGTTTCGTGAAGGTATTGTGGAGCGCAATAATCCGGTCTTCGTAAGCTACCGAGTAAGGGCAATGGTTGCAAGTAAAGATGAGAATGAGGCCTTTGCTTTTTTCATAACTCGCCAGGCTTTGCTTATCGCCTTTGGTCGATTTTAGTTGGAAGTCAGGAGCGGCGTCGCCTACTTGTACGCCTTGAGCGAAAACAGAGACGGAAAATAGCAGCGCAATTAGGCTGAGAGTCCACTTTTTCATGATGTTTAGGATTGGATTGAAGCCTCAAAATAGGAGGATTGCGGGGCTTTATCAAGCATTTTCCTGCCAGTCCCTTGCTATTTAAACACAAAAAAACCTTGACCACTGGCAATGCTGCTTCCCGGTCAAGGTTATGTAGTGTAGTTAATAAAAAATCAGTACCCCAGAATCTTCAGCACTTGCTTGCTGCTTTGTTCTTCGGAGAAGAGTTGGAAATCGAAGTTGCCGTCTTTGTTCTTCCGAATTAACACATGCCTTGGGGTTGGAATAAGGCAATGGTGAATTCCACCGGTTCCGCTCAAGGATTCCTGGTATGCTCCAGTGTGCAGAAAGGTTAGGTATTGTGCCTTTCTGGTCTTGGGGAAATAAATTGATGCGATGTTAGGGTCGGTTTTATAATAATCCAAACTATCGCAGGTGATGCCCCCGATGTTGACTCGTTCGTATTCCGCTTCGTAATTGTTGAGTGGAAGTATGATGAACTTCTGGTTCATGGCCCAGATGTCGGGAACCATGGTGATCAAACTTCCATCTACCATCAGCCATTTTTCGCGATCGTTCTGTTGCTTTCTCCCCATCACTTTGAAAATAGTGCCTGATGCTTCCGATACGGTATAGCTGCCAAATTCAGTGATGATATCCGGTTCATCCACGCCTTCTTCACGGCATATACTCGCAATTCGTCCTACAATCTCATCAATCATGTATTCATAATCGAAGTCGAAGGTGAGAGAGTTTTTAAATGGAAGCCCTCCACCAATATCCAGAATATGCAGTTCAGGATTGACGCGCTTGAATTTGCAATACAGGTGAACCACTTTTTCTAATTCATTCCAGAAGTAGGGAGAGTCGTTGATGCCACTATTAACGAAGAAGTGCAGCATCACCACTTTGAAATCCGGATTATCCGCAATTTTAGAGTGGTAGAAGTCTATGATTTCGTCGGAACGAATGCCAAGGCGGCTGGTATAGAAGGGAAAGTCCGGTTTTTCTTCCGTAGAAACCCTGAATCCAAGCCGAGCATCCACTTCCAGCTCATTCATATAATAGTTGAGTTCCTCCTTATTATCGAGTACGGGGATGATATTCCGAAACCCATCGTGTATCATGTCCACGATATATTCCTTGTATTGTTCCCGTTTGTACCCGTTACAAACCACCATAATGTCTTTAGTGATCATTTTCTTGCGCTCAAGCACCTCAATAATGGGCATGTCGAAGGCCGAGGAGGTTTCGAGCTGAATGTCGTTTTTTAAAGCTTCTTCAAGTGTATGTTTAAAGTGGTTAGATTTAGTACAATAGCAATAGGTGTATTGCCCTTTGTACTGGTGTTTTTCGAAAGCCTTATGAAAAAGGTCTTTCGCCACCTGAATCTTATTGGAAATCAGAGGCAGGTAGGTAAACCGTAGAGGGGTTCCAAAGGTCTCTGCGAGCTCCATGAGATGAATGCCGTGAAAGTACAGCTCATCATCGTGGATTTCGAAGCCCTCCTGTGGAAAGCCCACGCTGAGGTCGAGAAATTCTGCGTAAGTTTGCATCGCCGAAAAAAGCCTGAAAAGGCGTCGCAAATATACCTTTCCGGCATTAAATCAGACCCTTTATGGTGGACCTAAAAATCATCGAAGTTAAATCGGAGATTGGTGCAGGAACGCGTGGTGCCAGTCTGGGAGTTGATGCAATCAAAATTGCCGCTCACGACTTCGCTTCCAAGTTCTTCTTTAAATGCGATAGCATTGAAGTTGAAACCGAAAATCAGCTTCTTTATGAGCCTATTCGCAATCCTTTTGCTCGCCATATCGAAGGCGTTCACCGAGTGCTAACAAGGGTAGCCGATACGGTGACCACCACCATCAAGGATAATAAATTTCCTATTGTTCTCGCTGGCGATCATAGCACCGCCGCTGGAACTATTGCCGGTCTTAAACAAGCTTATCCTGATAAACGCCTTGGTATTATCTGGGTGGATGCCCACGCTGACCTTCATTCTCCATTTACTACGCCTTCCGGCAACATGCACGGAATGCCACTGGCCATGGTTTTAGGAGAAGATAACCAGGAAATGCGTTGCAATATCCCCGATGACAATACAGTGGCGCTTTGGGAAAAATGTAAAGCGTTAACAGGAAAGCATGGATTTGTTGGACACGAAGACCTCGTTTTTATTGCCGTCAGAGATGTGGAACAACAGGAAGTTACTCTCATGCGCAAATACAAAATGCGGAATTTTTCGGTAGCCGATGTTCGTAAGCGTGGCGTAGAGAAAGTTGCGTCTGAGGCTTTAACCCACCTCGATAAATGCGACATCATCTACATCTCTTTCGATGTGGATAGCATGGATCCCAAAATTTCTTCCGGAACCGGAACCCCGGTACCCAACGGAATCAATGAGCGTGAGGCTGGAAAGCTGCTTCAAAACCTTGTATCCAGTCCAAAAGTGGTTTGCTTTGAAATGGTGGAAGTAAACCCTACGCTCGACAAGGAAAATCTTATGGCAGAAAATGCCTTCGAGATTTTAGTTAAAGTGTATAACCAAATCGAAAACGACTAATCCGTTTTGACTCCTCTTCAAACAGCGTTGACTGAAGGCATCAGCCATTGGCTGCTTCAGCATTATCAACAAACGCTCTCGGATAGCTCCCTCAACTTCCAAGAAACCCGCCCTGAGTTTGAAGGCGATATCACGGTTGTGGTTTTTCCTTTTACCAAGATTACTGGTCTAGGTCCTGAACCCACAGGTCAGCAACTGGGAACTTTCCTTACGGAAAACGTAAACTTGGTAACCGGTTTCAATGTGGTAAAAGGCTTCTTGAATTTGAATATTCAACCAGACTATTACTTGAACCAAGTAGCGCAGCTTCAACCCGAGCAGCCGCTGCCAATTTCCGGCAGGCCGTTCATGGTGGAGTTTGCTTCGCCCAATACCAACAAACCGCTTCACCTCGGGCATATCCGGAATATCCTCCTGGGCGATAGCCTTTGCCGAATTCTTTCTCACCACGGAACAGATGTTCTTCGCCTTTGCCTTTATAACGACCGCGGTATTCATATCTGCAAGTCGATGTTGGCTTGGAAGAAGTTCGGAAACGGTGAAACGCCGGAATCCAGTGGTCTTAAAGGCGATCACCTAATCGGGAAGTATTACGTGGTTTTCGACCAGAAAAATCGCGAACAAGCAGAGTCAATCATTGCTTCTGGCATAGAGAAAGAGGCCGCTTTACTTCAAACTGAACTTACTAGAGAAGCCCAAGAAATGCTAAGGCAATGGGAGGAAGGCGATGAAGAAACTGTACTGCTCTGGGAAAAGATGAATGTCTGGGTTTACAGCGGGTTCAACGAAACGTTCCGCCGCTTGGGTGTTCATTTTGACCATCTCTATTTCGAATCCAAAACGTATTTGCTCGGTAAGGAAATTGTTCAGGAAGGACTTGAAAAGGGAGTTTTCTACCAAAAAGACGATGGTTCGGTTTGGATTGACCTCACTTCCGACGGACTCGATCATAAATTAGTGTTGCGAGCAGACGGAACTTCAGTTTACATCACGCAGGACATTGGAACCGCTACCGAACGTTTCAGAACATTCGATGCTCAAGCCTGTGTTTACGTCGTGGGCAACGAACAGGATTACCACTTCAAGGTGCTAAAACTCATCATGAAGCACCTCGGCAGGCCATGGGCAGAACATCTCCATCACTTCAGTTATGGCATGATTGAACTTCCTTCCGGAAAAATGAAATCCAGGGAAGGCACTGTGGTCGATGCCGATGACCTTATTGATGAGATGGAATTCACGGCTGCTGAAAGAACCAAAGCATTAGGTAAAATTGATGGTCTCTCAGAGAACGAAGCCCATGACCTATTCCATGTTTTAGGAATGGGCGCATTGAAGTATTTTCTTTTAAAAGTAGATCCGAAGAAGAAAATGCTCTTTAATCCCGAAGAATCCATTGATTTTCAGGGAAATACTGGGCCATTTCTACAATACACCCATGCGAGAATTGCCGCTTTGCGCCGCCGTGCGGCTGCTGAATCTATCGATTTTTTAGGCGATTGGAATTCCTCGTTGGAGTTGGAGCCGGTTGAGCTCAAGCTCATTAAAGTGCTGTTGAAGTTCAGAACATCGGTTGCCGAAGCAGCACAATCGCTTTCCCCAGCATTGTTGGCGAATTACGCTTACGATATAGCAACCGCCTATAACAAGTTTTACCACGACCTCAGCGTATTCAATGAAGCTAACCACGACATTCGGAAACGACGGTTACAGCTCAGCGATTTAACAGGTCGTACCTTGGCGCAAACGCTCGAATTGCTCGGCATTCGCGCTCCTCAACAAATGTAAACTCCCTGAAATAACAATATGGGCCTCAAATGTGGCATTGTTGGGCTTCCCAATGTGGGAAAGTCCACGCTTTTCAACTGCTTGTCGAATGCAAAAGCTCAAGCAGCTAACTTTCCTTTTTGCACTATC
Organism: Chitinophaga pinensis; assembly: GCA_943373175.1. Taxonomy (GTDB): domain Bacteria; phylum Bacteroidota; class Bacteroidia; order UBA7662; family JAIXUI01; genus JAIXUI01. Next base: position 6,221 of record CALSBM010000055.1, read on the forward strand.
GAGCCCAATGTGGGCATGATTTCCGTTCCAGATGAACGCCTGCAAAAGCTCGCTGATCTGGTGAAACCACAAAACCTGGTGCCCAATACCATCGAGATTGTGGATATTGCCGGCCTTGTAGCCGGTGCTTCTAAAGGCGAAGGCCTTGGAAATAAGTTTTTGGGCAACATTCGCGAAACCGACGCCATTTTGCACGTCTTACGTTGCTTCGACGATGGCAATATTGTACACGTTCACGGAAGTGTTGATCCTATCCGAGATAAGGAAATCATCGACACCGAATTGCAGTTGAAAGACCTTGAAAGCCTTGATAAAAAGGTGCAAAAGGCTCAGAAAGCAGCCAAAGTTGGCGATAAGGAAGCTATTGCGGCTTTGGCAGTACTCGAAGTGTATAAAACACACCTCGAAAGTGGCCAAAATGCCCGCACAGCCCCTGTTTTACCAGATGATAAGGAACATATTGCGGATTTATTTCTGCTAACAGCCAAACCGGTACTTTACGTTTGCAACGTTGATGAGGCTTCGCTGAAGTCTGGAAATGCGTTTGTGGAGAAGGTGAAAGCGATGGCTACAGCAGAAGGTGCTGAAACCTTGATGATTTGTGCCGCCGTTGAGGCAGATATCGCCGAGTTGGAAAGCTTTGAAGACCGTCAGGTTTTCCTCGAAGACTTGGGGTTATCCGAAAGTGGAGTAGAAAAACTCATCAAAGCGGCGTACAAGCTGCTCAACCTTTACACGTATTTCACCGCTGGCGAAAAAGAAGTTCGTGCTTGGACAATTAACAAAGGATTTACTGCTCCGCAAGCTGCAGGAGTTATCCATACCGATTTCGAACGTGGGTTTATCCGTGCTGAAGTAATCAAGTATGCCGACTTTGTTCATTATGGCTCGTGGGCGGCCTGCAAGGAAGCCGGAAAAATGAGTGTAGAAGGAAAATCGTACGTAGTGGAAGATGGCGATATCATGCTCTTCCGTTTCAACGTTTAATCGTAGCCGATCAACCGAAATTTTACAGCGGACTTCGGCGAAAGCCATTCCGCTGTTGTAATTTCGGACATGGACTTCAACCCTTCTGGCGTCGGCCAAAAAAACGGACAGCTTTTCGGAATGCCTTTCTCCATCGAGGAGGCTCAACTCATCGTGATTCCTGTTCCTTGGGATGTAACCGTGTCTTATGGCGATGGCACTGCAGAAGCTCCAGAAGCAATTTTGGATGAATCGCCTCAACTCGACTTTTTCGATGAGGATTTTCCTGATGTCTGGAGGAAAGGAATTGCGCTCGACCCCATCCCGAAAAAGCTCAGAAAAGAAGGGAAAAGCCTAAGAAAACTGGCAAAAAAGTTCATCAAATGGCAGGAAAATGGAAGACCTGAAGAGGATGAGGATGAAATGGAGCACTTCCGCAATTTGCTGAACCAGGCTTGCGATCAGGTGCTTCAACATGTAAAGCGTAAATCCTCTACCTACCTGCAACACGGAAAAACAGTAGCAGTATTAGGCGGGGATCATTCCTCGCCTCTCGGATTGATACACGCACTAGGCGAGTACTATGAAAATTTTGGAATCCTTCAGATTGATGCGCACATGGATTTGAGGGATGCTTATGAAGAATTGACGTACTCTCATGCTTCCATCATGAAAAATGCTCTTCAGGTTTCTGCCGTGTCTAAATTAGTGCAAGTTGGAATTCGCGATTGTTGTGATGAAGAAATGGAGCTAGTGAGAAATAGCAATGGAAGAGTAGCGGTTTATTCGAGCCGAAAGTTGGCTAAAGAGGCCGCCGAAGGCAAGTTATGGAAAGATCAGTGTGACGAAATTATTCAGTCTCTTCCAGATAAGGTCTATTTCAGTTTTGATATTGATGGTTTAGAGCCTCAATATTGCCCAGGAACTGGCACTCCGGTGCCGGGAGGTTTGGGCTTTGAGCAAACCATGTACTTGCTTCGTGCGGTTAAGCGTTCCGGTCGAAAAATCATTGGTTTTGATTTATGCGAAGTTGGAACGTCTTCCTGGGATGCGAATGTTGGCGCAAGGGTTCTTTGGCAAATGTGTTTACTGGTGCTGGCCGAATAATTAGTTTTAGCACGATAATCATGAATAGCTATTCTTTATTAATTCAGTAAACCATCAATGACTTATGGCTTCGAGCCTTTCGCCGTGTTGACTTACATCTAACCCTTCAAGTTCATCGGCTTCCGATACACGGAGCGGCACAATCATTCCGGTAAGTTTAAACAAAGCCCAAGACCCACCGAAGGTGAAGCTTCCAACTAAAACCAAGGTCAGTAGGTGATAAACCAAGGTTTGAGTTTTTCCATAAATAAGTCCAACCTCTTTGGCAAACACCGCCGTTAACAGCATCCCCACTATTCCACCTAAGCCATGGCACGGAAACACATCGAGCGTATCGTCTAAATTGGTGCGGTTGTTTTTGAAATGGACAGCCATATTAGAGCAGATAGCGGCAATAAATCCGATAGCAACACTTTGTCCTATACTCACAAATCCTGCAGCCGGCGTTATGGCTACCAGCCCCACTACAGCGCCTATGCAGGCTCCCATAGCAGATACCGGCCTTCCTTTTACTGCATCAAAGAATATCCAAGCCAGCATAGCAGTTGCTGAGGCAGTATTGGTAGTGGCAAATGCCTGAACTGCAAGGGTGTTGGCAGCAAGTGAGGAGCCGGCGTTGAACCCAAACCAACCGAACCACAACATCCCAGTACCAAGCAATACGAATGGAATATTAGCCGGCTGATGCACCTCCGGCAATACTTTCCTAGGCCCTAAAACCCACGCACCTGCTATTGCCGCAAATCCGGCTGACATGTGCACCACTGTGCCACCTGCAAAATCTAACACTCCCCATTGCCGTAACAACCCATTGGGATGCCAAGTCATGTGTGCTAATGGGCAATAAATGAGTAAGGAGAATAAACAAATGAAAAGCAAATAGGCTGAAAACTTGACTCGTTCAGCAAAACTTCCGGTAATTAATGCGGGGGTGATAATCGCAAATTTTAATTGGAACAAAGCATATAGCAACAACGGAATCGTTGGCGATAACCCAGGATGTGGCGATAATCCTACCCCGTGGAAAAATGGATAGGTTAAAGGATTTCCGATAATTCCTCCCAGACTTTCTCCAAAGGCCAGGCTAAATCCTACTACATACCACAGTAAACTAATCACTCCAAGGGCAATGAAACTTTGCAACATGGTAGAAACTACGTTTTTCTTCCCAACCATTCCGCCATAGAAAAAAGATAGCCCCGGTGTCATCAATAGAACCAAGCCCGACGCGGTAAGCATCCAAGCAACATCAGCAGGGTTTAGCTTTTCCGTAGAGGAAATAGCCCCAAATCCGGTGTCGAAACTTCCAATTACAGCAAGTATTAGTAAGATTCCAAAACAAGCTAACCAACGTTTTTGCATATCAATTGCGAATAGCGCAATATTAATATATAAATAGTTCGAAATTCAAACATTATGAATTCAATTGATTCGATACACTAAAATGTGTTGAAATATCTAAGAGATTTTTGTCTAATTATTAGTCTTTTGTTTAACTTATCAACATGAAAAAATCTCGCCTCCTAATCTCCCTGGTGGTTCTGACGCTGTTGGTTAGTTTTTGGATGTATAGTAGAAGCAGAAACTCACACAGTGTGTTTGAAGCTATCGATACGGGCTTCAGCCAGTATGTTTCGGCTTACAGTGGTGGAATGCAAAGTGCCTTTGAGCCGGTATTGTGCGTCTTTACTTTAGATATTCCGGATAACGTTCGAAGCCAGCTTCCAGAAGATGAGTTCTTCTCTATTTCTCCATCTGCCGAGGGAAAACTTACTTGGGTAGATTCTCACACACTTTCTTTTCAACCGGATAAACCGCTAAAAAGAGGGCAGGTTTATAAGGTAGAAGTTGCGCTTAATAAACTCATGGGAGTGGCGGAGACCAAGTTCAACGAGTTTCAATATCAGTTTAAAGTGATGCCTCAAGAAATTGAGCTAATCTCCATGGGTTTAAAACCCGACGACAACAAACCGGGAAGCTGGATGTGGGAAGGGAAGGTGCTCCTTGCTGATAAAGCAGATAAGTCTCAATTAGAAAAAGCTTTTATAGCGAAATTGGAGGAAGCATCCTGCCAGGTAGAATGGGAACACACTGCCTCCGGACTTGAACATGTATTTCGCATTACCGGGCTTAAAAAGAGCACTTCTGAGCAAAACTTATCCGCAAAATTAATGGGAGAGGAATTGGGGGCAGAAAAAGTAGTAACCCTCGAAACGGTACTCAATAGGGAAGGAGACTTCAAGTTAAGGGAGCTTAGAACGGTTCAATTTCCAGAGCCATATTTAGTAGCTTCCTTTTCAGAAATGCTGGATCCGGCTCAAATGATAGAATCAGTTTGCCGGATTGCACAGGAGAATCAAGCGAAATCCTGGATCCAGGGAAATGAAGTTTTAATTTATCCTTCAAACAAAATAAGCGAAGGAAACCTGCTAATCGATGCTGGCTTACGCAGTGTAAACGGCCAATTACTTAACCTTCCTATAACCCAGGGTTTTAGCTTTCAAGATCGCCAGCCGGATTTACAATTGTTAGGCGATGGCGTGATTTTACCTTCTTCTGAAGGGCTTTTGTTGCCATTTAAGGCCATTAACCTCAAGTCTGTTCAAGCACAAGTTTATAGCATTTCGGATCGCCACATGGGGCAGTTTCTTCAATCCAATCGCCTCAATGGATTTCAGGATCTCAACAGGGTTGGAAAGCCTCTGTTGATCAGAAGGTTGAATCTCCAGAATGCCGGACATGCCAATCTAAATAAATGGCAAACCTATTCCATCGATCTTTCTCCATGGTTCAAGGCCGAACCGGGCGCCTTGTATCGGGTCGTACTCAACTTTGCCAGCCAAGACGTAGCGTGCCAGTGTCCACCGACAGCTTCATCAGGAGGGATTATGTCGCGTCTGATTCAGTTAATTAATCCCGCCGATGTGCCAGGATTTAATGATGGTGGTTACTACGACGAATACCTCTCCGACTATAGTGAAGGCTACGATTGGTCGAAACGCGATGATCCCTGCAATCCTGCTTTTTACGATGGCAATCGCAATCATCAGGCGCGCAATCTTTTAGTGTCGGATATAGGATTGATGGCGAAAAAGGAGAGTTCCGGTCAGTGGATGTTAATGGCCACTCAGCTAAAAACAGCTTCTCCCATGAGTGGTGTAAAGCTGAGCTTACGTTCCTACCAGGATGAGGTAATCGCCGAAGGGGTTACCGATGCCGAGGGAAGGTGTTGGATAAAAACTAAACGCCAGCCCTATTACCTACGAGCCGAACACCGCCAGCAAAGGGCTTTTCTTCGAGTTGATGCTTCCAGTGTACAAAACATAGCCCGCTTCGACGTTGACGGAACAGGAATCATCAACGGACAAAAGGGTTTTTTATACACAGAGCGAGGTGTTTGGCGTCCAGGCGATAGCATCTACACCGGCTTTATGTTAGAGGATAGCCGAAATCCGTTGCCGGCTGGTTTCCCTGTAGTGTTTGAATTGTTGAACCCACAAGATCAAGTGATGAAGCGGGAAGTGATTGCTTGGAATAAAAAGCCTTTGCTCACTTTCCGAACTTCAACGGAAGAGGATGCACCAACGGGTAACTGGACTATTAAAGCAAAAGTTGGCCCCAATGAGTTTTACAAGAGAATAAGGGTTGAAGCTATAAAACCAAACCGATTGCGTATCGACTGGCCCGGTGCCCCAGAATTGGTTGTTGCTGCTAACAAAGGGGCCGGGTTAAAACTGCAATCGTTTTGGCTGCATGGAGCTCCCGCTTCTGGGTTGAAAGCGGTTGTAGAAGGCAATCTCACTCCATTGCCGGTTAGCTTTAATGGGTTTCCCGGATTTGAGTTTAACCAATCTGGTAGGTATGGAAGCATAGCTTCTTCAACGTTGTTCTCAGGAAACCTTGATGGAATGGGTTCTTCTGCGGTAAAACTCCCCGATGTCAATAAATCAATGGCTCCCGGCATGATGCGATTAGATTTAAAAACCAGGGTTTTTGAACCTGGCGGAGATGCCAGCATCGACGTGTTGAGCCTAAACTATAGCCCTTATCCGGGGTATGTAGGATTAAAAGTTCCGGCTCAAGAAAGTAGCTTTTGGTTAAATGCCGGTCAGCGCCAAAAACTTAACCTGCTCTTTATCAATCCGTTTGGAAAACCAATTGCCGGAAGGAAAACAGTGACCTTAAGCTTGAAAAAACAGGAATGGAGATGGTGGTGGCAGGAGGAAGACGAAGAATTACCTTCTTTCGAAAACGGACAAACGTTGGTTGACGGGCAGGTTTGGGAAGTCGAGTTGATTAACGGGCGCCTTTCAACGGAGTTTAGCTTCCCTGAAAAGAAATGGGGCCGCTATCTCCTGGAAGTGAAAGATCTGGAGGGAGGGCACGCCGCTTCTACTTACCTGTATGCCGATGATGGAAGTGGTGGTCCCGCGGGGGAGGATATGGAAGGCGCCAGCTTACTTTCTTTTAATATCGAAAAACGGGCTTATCAAACGGGGGAAGAGGTGAAAATTAGTATCCCTGCTCACCAAGGTCGGGTGTTTGTGAGTCTCGAAAATGGCAGCAGGATGGTCTCTAGCTTTTGGAAAGAAGTTAACGCCGATAACCGCACCATTACGTTTAAAGCAACCCCGGAAATGTCGCCGATGGTCTATGCGCACATTACCTTGTTGCAACCGCATCAGGAACGCCAATCTGGATTGCCAATTCGGTTGTTCGGCATCAAACCTATTACAATTGTAGATCCTGAAACGAAGTTAGAGCCTCAATTAAAACTACCTGATGTTCTTAAGCCCGCATCAACGTACAACCTTTCCGTTAGTGAAGCATCAGGAAAGCCCATGTCTTACACCATTGCTGTGGTTGACGAAGGATTACTCGGGCTTACCAGATTTAAAACTCCAGATCCTTGGATGGCTTTTCATGAAAAGGAAGCACTTGGGGTGCAAACCTGGGACTTGTATGACTTGGTTTCGGGAGGATATGCTGGTCAAACAGGCGTATTGATTGGAACAGGTGGTGATGGAACGCTGCTTTCACCTGAAAGTCAGAAAACTAACCGGTTTGCGCCGGTAGTTCAATTCTTAGGGCCTTTTGAACTTGGTTCCGGTAAAGCAGCCCAGCATAAATTAACTATGCCGAATTACATTGGTGCGGTAAGGCTCATGGTTGTGGCAACTTCAGGTTCTGCACAAGGTTCAGTAGAAAAGTCGGTTCCGGTACGTCAGGAATTGATGCTTATGGCCACAATGCCGAGATTTATCCGACCAGGCGATCAGGCAAAGCTTGGCGTAACGCTCTTCACCAGCAAAAAAGTAACAGCACCTATTCAGGTAAAAGCACTCATTCAAGGTGCAGCAGCTATTTCCGGAATAGCAGAACAACAAATCAAGCCCGATGGCCGCTCAGAGTATCAGGTTTTCTTCCCGCTTAAAGCCCTCCCCAAAGATGGATTGGCAAAAGTGAAGTTTGAAGCTTCTTCCGGTAATTATAAGGCTACTTTCTTTGATGATTTGAAAGTGATGAGAGAAGGTAATCCTGTTAGGCAGTTAATAGCTACTACCATGGCGCCTAACCAAAGCTTTTCGGCTTCTCCTGCTTGGAAAGATGCTGTACAATTGAACGCTTCGTTTTCTCTGGCCGGCAGTCCTACATTCCCTCTTCTGAGTTTAGTGAGAGAAATGGAACAATATCCGCACAGTTGTGCAGAGCAAATCAGCTCGGTGGCTATGGCAAGGTTAGCTTTGATTAACTCCGGTTATGTAACCGATTCTAAGGAAAAGGAAAAACTTATTCAGGAAGTAAAAAACTACCTGATTAGGCTATCAAGGTATCAGATTTCCGATGGTCAATTTGCTTTATGGCCTAAATTAGAACAAGCCGATCCTTGGGTGAGTGTACTGGTAGGTCATACCATGATTTTGGCTAAACAACAAGGATTCAATCCGGTAAATACGGTGTTTTCTGATTGGTTAGAAAAGACAAAGCTTATGGCTGAATCGTTCCCTTCGGGTAAGATGCCGGCTTACGTCCTCAACACCCAAGCGTATAGGTTAATGGTGCTATCATTGTCAGGGAATACAGTACTTCCTGCCATGAACAGACTAAGAGAAAACGCTGATTTACCCAATTTGGGACGCCAGCTTCTCGGAATGGCGTATGCTGTTTCAGGCAGAATTCCGCAAGCAAAAAAGCTTATGCTGAATGCTAAATCAGACCTTCCTTACTATGTCGAACAAGGCGGAACTTACGGTTCGGATTTACGGGACGAAGCCTTTATGTTGATGGGACTGCAATACAGCGGAGCACAAAGTGGACGTGATGTACTGTTTCGACAACTGGCAGCGAATCTAACTTCAGACAGATGGAGTTCTACTCACGCTCTTGCACTTTCACTTTGGGTATTAGTTAAAGAAATGCAGCTAAAAGGAAAACCTTCTGCACTTCAATATACTTGGACTTTTGCCGGTAAAGAAAACAAGGTAGCAACTGCCGCCACCATATCCACTAAGGAAGTTAATAGCTTGAAGCCTTCAGATAAAATATTGGTTCGCAATAATGGCAATGTGCCATTGTACCTGCAAACGGTGTTCAAAGGGGTTCGTTATAGTCCACAGAATGCAGCAAGTTCAAGATTATCTGTTCAATTGACGCTCAAAAACAAGGATGGAATAGTGATTACTGCATCCGATTTCAAAAAAGGAATGGATGTATGGGCAGATTATACCGTTTCGGCACCAGGTTGTGCGGTTGATCTGAGAGGAGTAGCACTCAAAATACCCTTTGCGGCTGGAATGGAAATGCTCGATGAACCCACCGGAGATATTGATTGGTCTGACCGCCGAGACGACAGGCTTTTCCTTTACCTCGATATTCCCAAAGGAAAATCCGTCGTAGTTAAAACCAGGTTTCAGTTAACTTACGCCGGTCAGTATTTCTGGCCGGGTGCAAGTCTTGAATCGTTGTATGATAATGCCTTTTGGGCAAGGCTCTCCGATAAGTTCATTCCAATTGCTGAAAAGTAAATGCCTTAGATTAGCCCGGAAGCTTTCCTTGTTGGTTGCTTTCGGGCTTTTTGTATGGTTTCTTTTTCCTCCGGACCTGTTTACACAGGTGCCGCATTCATTGGTAATAGAAGATCGGAAAGGGAATGTAATCGCGGTAAGCTTGGCTACCGATGGACAATGGCGTTATCCAGTAGGAGCGAAGGTTTCTTCCAAATATTTATTGGCTCTTCAATCGTTTGAGGATAGGAATTTCAAATACCACCCGGGAATAAACATTTTTTCTATTGGGCGTGCTATGCTCAATAACTTGAAAGGAGGTAAAAGGCAGGGCGGATCTACCATTACCATGCAACTGGCAAGGAGAGCATTGGGAATGAAAAGCAGAACTTGGTGGGTGAAAACGATTGAAATTCTGTACGCTTTTAAGATAGAATTATGGAAGTCGAAGTCAGAAATACTCTTAGAATATGCCGCTCAAGCGCCTTATGGTGGAAATGTAGTTGGGGTTGAAGCGGCTTGTCAGCGTTTTTTTGGCCATGCCCCAGACCGCTTGTCGTGGGCTGAAGCCTGTTTGCTCGCAGTATTGCCAAATAAGCCATCGTCTCTCATTCCGGGTAGAAATAACGAGCAACTAAAAGCGAGAAGAAACAACCTTTTAATACGTCTTTGGCGAATTGGTTTATTGTCGGAATCTGATTATCAGCTTGCCTCCGAGGAACCTTTACCCTTTCGTTGGCGAAGCATTCCGGCAGAAGTGCCTCATTTACTTTCAACTTGCATAAAAAGTAACCCTCTTGGAGGGAGATTGAAAACCACTCTTGACTTTGGTGTTCAACAAAGGGTTCAACGGTTGATCAACAGGTATTGTAAACGATTAACGCCTAACGGGGTAACCCAGGCCGCCGCTTTAGTTATTGATTTGAAGAGCAGCGAATTGCTTGCTTATGTTGGAAACAGAACGGACCGACAGGCAGCCAATGAAGACGGCGATGATTATGACATGATTCATCAACCACGCAGTTATGGCAGTTTGTTAAAACCTTGGCTGATGGCCTATTCAATAAACAAAGGAATAGCGACTCCCAACCGGTTATTGCCGGATTACGACATCAGCTTCCAAGGTTATAGTCCTCAGAATTTCGACCATAAGTATGATGGTGCCATTAAACTCCATGAAGCCTTGGCTCGGTCTAAGAATGTTCCTTTTGTTTATTTACTTAAAGAAGTGGGGACAGCTCCATTTTTGTACTTTCTCCGAAAGTGTGGGTTAACTTCTCTCAACCGAACTTCTTCTTACTACGGCTTAAGCCTGATTTTAGGTGGAACAGAGCTTAGTTTATGGGAGTTGTCGAAGGCTTACACCGGCTTTGCTAAAGCTGGAAGTCCCCTGAAACACAACAAAATAGACAGGTCTAACTTAATCGACGAATTGCAACGCTGGACTTATCATAAGCCGGAGCTCTCGCCTTGGTCGGTGTATTACACTACCGAGGCTATGAAAGAAGTTGAAAGACCCGGGCTCGACAATAACTGGCGGATGTATGCCCAATCACATCCTTGGGCTTGGAAAACAGGCACTAGCTTCGGATATCGCGATGCTTGGTCGATTGGTTTCGACGGGCGTTGGTTGATTGCCGTATGGACAGGAAATGCAAGAAGCCTCGGATGTGCCGGCCTCACAGGAATAAGCACTGCCGCTCCACTAATGTTTGATATTCGCGCTGGTTTACCGTCTGCTGAGTTTCCGCCTAAACCAACAGTAGGAGGGACTGTTCAATCCATCTGTGCTTCAAGTGGGATAGCTCCTTCCCTAAATTGCCCTGAAAAACAGTGGATTGCACCATTGAAAGAATCCAGAATGCCAGTGTGTACCTGGCACCGAACCATCTACCTAACAGAAGATGAACAAAACCAGCTTAACGATCAATGTCCAGATTTTCATCGAGCTAAATCAAAAGTCTGGTGGATTCTTCCCCCGGCTATGGCATACTATTATCGAGTGTTCCACCCTGATTACTCGTTTCCGCCTCCCTTTAGTCCACAATGCCCGCCAGAAAGCAGAGAGAATCAGTTATTCCTTTTATACCCGCTATCCGGACAATCAATACGATTAGAAAACGCCTCATCAGGAGTAGAATCAAGCAACAGCTTCATTGCGAAAGCCATTCATGCAAATCCTACAGCTCGAGTGTTTTGGTATTCCAATGGAAAATTAATTCAAACAACTAGCGGCACTCATGAAATTATTCTTACACCTCATGTTGGGTTGAACAACCTGTCAATTCACGATGAGGAAAGCAATGAAGTCCAAATTCAATACAAAATAATTAAGGGGGAAATGTGAAAAAATGATAATAATTTTCTTGTCGATTAAGAAAGACATAGCTTGAATTGAAGCTAGGAATGCTAATTTTATGGTACTGATTCGACCAAACCATGAATAGATTCGACAAAAAAGTGATATCACGTCTTTTTATCACTATGGCTGTTGTCCTTATGTGGGCAAACCCTACTTATGCTCAGTTGAGCATTTCCGGAATGCCCCTATCTGTTTGTGGCACCACTTCCTTTAACGTGCAGCTTTCAGGAGCTTTTCAAGGAAATGCAGGTAATCAATTCAAAATAGAGCTTTCAGACACTCTCGGTAGCTTTGGCAACCCCTTGGTTATTGGTCAACTGAATGCTTCCCAGCCGGGTAATGTGAGTTGCACAATTCCAGCATCACAGTTTTCTGGCGTCAATTACCGCATAAGGGTAGTTTCTACTAATCCGGCATTTACAAGCACTCCGGGCCTCAATACCCTTGTTTACCATGCTCCTTTTGTTCCTCAATTGAATCCAAGCGGGCAAATCGCTTTATGTGGTAGTGCACAGCTTATTATGTTCACGAACAATCGGCCATACATTCAATGGTTTAGAAATGGCACACCTATACCTGGAGCTGTAAATCCGGTTTTGCAGGTTTCGCAAACAGGAACATACTTGGTAAGATCGGGTGCTTCGGCTTCCTGCAATTTTCAATCTTTGCCCACTGTAGTAATTCAAGGTTCGTTGCCTTCAGTTAATCAGGTATCAGGGCCTCTCAAAGTATGTCCTGGAATGACAGTCAACTTAACAACTCAGGATCAGATTATTGAATGGAGATTGAATGGCAGTCCTATAGCTGGCGCAATGACAGTTTTACAAGCCAACCAACCAGGGCAGTACCGGGCACTGGTGCAAAGTCAATCCGGCTGTAATGCCTTGTCAAATCCTCATACACTACTTTTAGATACCACTCCTGTAAACAACATTTCAGTAATTCAAGGGCAACTTTGTGTGAATCAACAAGCCGTTTTCTCAGGAGGGTCAAGTGCACTTTTTGAGTGGTTTATTAAGACTCCATTTGGACAAGGACCTGTATTGAGTACCATGCCTAATTTTAGCTTTTCTCCTTCCAACCTTGGTTTATATCCTCCCTTAGCGGATAGTCTTTGTCTTCGTCTAACAGGTTTCAATGGTTGTGTTAGCCTTGATTGTTTTAAGGATACTATAGGATTTGTGCCTCCCAGACCCTCCATTATTCGGAATGGAAACAACCTGATTTCTACTAATCTAAATGGTAATGCGTGGCATCAGGTAAACAATGGCTTCATTCCAGGGGCATTAAACCGCAACTTTACACCAGTAAATTCCGGAAGTTATTATGTGGTTACCATCGATCCGGTAGGCTGTAAGTCACCGAATTCTGATACAATAAGTGTTATTTATGCCGGTTTGAATAACATAAAATCTGATAATCATTGGGAAGTTTATCCCATTCCGGCAAATGGCTATTTTCAAGTCAAATCTGATAGTTACAACCAGAAAGAAGCGCTTTTTGAACTTTTTGATACTTCCGGCAGACGGGTAAAATCCTGGCAGATACAAGAAGGAAACATCGAAACCACTATATTTTCAACAGAAGGCTTAAATCCTGCCATGTATTGGTTGAACATTCGTCAGGGGGATAATCAAACTTCAGTAAGAATACTGATTAGGTGATGTTGCCCTTTCAGCCTTCGTGTAGATAAGTTTCTAATCTCATTCCCCTGCTTGCCTTTAACAAGACTAAGCAGTTTTTTAAACTACTGACAGGCATCAAAGTTTTTAATGCCTGTAAATCGGGGTAGGTACTTATTCGTTTATCGTCGAATGCTGTAGCCGCTAAACTAAAAGCTTTTCCTGCCAGAATAATTCGTTTTACATGGGTTGAAAGAGCTTTTTTCAGTATAGCAACGTGTTCTTCCTCTTCGAATACTCCAAGTTCAAACATATCCCCCAGTATCGCGACTTTCTCCTTATCCGTTTTCACCCGTTCTAAATAATCTAACGCTTTTTCCATTGATGCCGGATTGGCGTTGTAACAGTCAAGAAGAAAGATATTGTCTCCAAATTCGAACAATTGAGATCGATTGTTTCTAGGCTGATAAGCCGCGATAGCATCGCAGATTTTTCGATAAGGAATACCGAAATACTTGCCGATAGCCACTGCCGCCATCAAGTTGTAAAAGTTGTAGTCTCCACTTAAGTTCGTTTGAATGATAGGAGCCCCAGGCAGTGCCGTAAAAGCGGTTTCCCATCTTAATCTTAGCAATAACTCACCTGGAGGTGTTGCACCAACTACATCAGACAGCTTATGTTTTCCGTAAGTAATGCGGTTGCGGTAGGCTTCAATTCTGGGAAACAAGAGTTCATCGTCATAGTTGACAAAAATGATCCCGTCTCGTTCCATCAAACTGTCGTAAAGCGCACATTCCGTTTTAATAATGGCTTCTATACTTCCGAATCCTTCCAGATGCTCCTTTCCGATGCTGGTCACAACTCCACAATCAGGGAGTACAATCTGGCATAGCTCTTCTACCTCGCCGGGATGATTAGCCCCAATTTCAATAACAGCCATTTCATGTTCCTCCTTTATGCCCAGAAGTGTTAGTGGAACTCCAATATGATTGTTAAGATTTCCGGCTGTAGCATGAGTAAGAAAATGACTCGATAACACCTGGTAAACCAATTCCTTAGTAGTCGTTTTACCATTTGAGCCGGTTATTCCTATCACAGTAGCCTTGCATTGCTTTCGGTGAAAATGAGCCAGCTCTTGGAGGGCCTTCAATCCATTTTCTACTAATAATACTCTAGCGTCAGTGGCATACTCTGGCTCATCAACTACTGCAAAAGCAGCCCCGGCTTCCAATGCCTGATGGGCAAATTGATTGCCGTTGAAGTTTTCACCTTTCAAAGCCAGATATAGACATCCGGATGTAATTTTTCTGGAATCGGTGCTTATTTGTTGGTCGCAGCCAACGAACTTCTTGTAAAGTGCGTCTGTTGATGTGTACAAAGCCTAAATTTGATGCTATGCGGGGAAAAGTCAAAGTTATAAGCTACATGCTTTCCGTGGTGATAATCCTGTTGATATCACTTCGAGTAGTAGCCCAGCCTTTAGTTCGGTTTTCATACAACAATAGTGTACCCGTGCGTGGGCTAAACAACCAACTCCTGACCGACCCTTGGTCAGGAAGCCTGGGCGTTTGTCAATTTGATTTCATGGACTTGAATGGCGATGGTTTAAAAGACCTTGTCGCTCTCGACCGCAACGACAATCGTATCCTAACGTTCATCAAAACCATGCAGAATGGTCAATATACTTACCTCTATCAACCTGATTATGAGCGCATTTTCCCTCCAGATATTAAATACTGGTTTTTATTTAGGGATTATAATGGCGATGGATTGTTGGATATTTTCTATAGTACCAATGGCAATATTGGAGTTTACAGAAATGCAGGCACAGCCACTCAGCCTTTTTTCAGCCTCCTGAGCACCGAGTTAATGGCTGATTTTGGATTTGGCTTTCCCATCAACATGTACGTGATGAACCTGGATATGCCGGGAATTGCAGATTTAGACCGCGATGGTGATCTCGATATTCTTTCATTTGATAACTTTTTTACAGGTCAAATCAACTTGTTTAAGAACATGAGCCGAGAACGTTTCAACCACAGCGATAGCTTAGTTTTTTTAACTACTTCGCGTTGTTGGGGCAGATTTTATGAATACTCTCAGAACAACGGAGTTTTACTGCTTACCGATAGCAACTGCAATCCTACAGCAGCTTCTTTTCGTCACGCTAGGGTACAACATTCAGGATCTTCCATTACTCTCCTTGATGTTGACCATGATTTTGATCAGGATGTTTTGTTGGGAGATGTAGGGTTTCCTAATCTGGTGTTCCTGCGGAACGGTGGTTCCCCTGCCGAAGCGAGAATTACGTATAAAG
>CALSBM010000056.1:0-21472 GCA_943373175.1 Chitinophaga pinensis
ATCTTGATTGTTTTTGCAAAGTTTTTCTTAACTATGAACAAAACAACCTAAAGTTCAAAACCATGAAAACTTTCGTCAAAATTTTTGGGGTCTTACTGCTTGCCTATCTGGCTTGCTGCTTTTTTGGGCCTAAATCGTTTAACACAGAGAAATCAGTGACAATCAACGCATCGCCTCAAGCGGTTTATGCCTTAGTCTCTGATTTCAATCAATGGAAGTCCTGGAGTCCTTGGGTAAAACGTGATCCTGAAATGAAAAGTACCATTGAAGGCCAGGCTGGCGTTGTTGGTCACAAACAGTCTTGGGAATCTGATTCTGAAGGCACCGGAAGCCAAGTAATGATAGAACTGAAACCCGATGCTTACGTTAAAACGGAGCTTCGTTTCAAAGATTGGGATGAACCTTCCTATGCAGAAATGATGATTTCACCAACAGAAGGAGGTTCTGAGCTGAAGTGGACTATGAAAGGTTCCAATATTCCGTTTATGTTTAGAGGAGTCTTGTTTATCATGAATGGAAATGGACGATTAGAGAAAGATTATGAGGAAGGGCTGATTGCAATTAAAGCAGTTGCAGAGAAATCCAACTCCTAACTGTGCTTTAGTAAAATGAAAAAGGCGATGAGTTTATCATCTCCTTTTTCATTATTGCCCTACGATATGAGGCGTAATGTAAAGGCTATTACTCTCATTCTAAAGTGTTAGAAACAGCTCCCTTAACTTCTAACTCAGTATTTCTAACAGCAATAGAACCAGCATACATTAGTATATTGGGCTTTGGTGTTGAACTACAACTGAGCTAACTTTAGTTAAGCTCTTTGGTAAGTGAGAGAGTAAATCGACGAGTTTTTCAAAGCCTCTTAAAGAAGACCTCATGCCAGTCAGGTATTCAGATTCGAAGAAGATTCTGCCTGACTTTTGGGCATATCAAAACCTATTCGTTTTCGTGATAATCACGATGAGTTTCCGGATTCTCGAAATCGTAGTGAGGAAGAAGCTCGTTTTTAATATGATTTACAGTTTCTTCTAAGCAAGTTACAAACTTGTTAAAATCCTCTTTGTACACAAAAATCTTGTGTTTAACATAGTTTCCGTCCTCGAACTGCCTTTTGCTTTCTGTGATAACTAAAAAGTAATCGTTGTTCTTAGTTGCCTTAACATCGAAGAAATAGGTTCGTTTACCGGCTTTAATTTTTTTTGAGAAAACCTCGTCTTGTTTTCCGTTTCCGTAATGACTCATAGGATGAATGTCTCAAAAATAGTCACTGGAAGCGTTTTAAAAAAAATCTAAGGCATTTCCTTTTACTTAAATTTAAAATAAAAGGTAGATGTGTAAAAAAATGAAATATTCTATAAATAATTATTCAATAAATTCTAACATCTAATGTCATCATTAAGCATTCTCGGCTAAATCGGGTTGTTGCATTCTCCAAAGTCTGGAGTAATACCCTTTCTGATGAACAAGATCTTCATGACGGCCTTGCTCAATGACAATTCCCGCATCGAGTACAATGATATGGTCTGCATCCATAACCGATGATATTCGGTGGCTAATGATAATAGTAGTTTGCTGGCGGGTAAACTGACGCAAGTTGTCTAAAATCTGATGTTCCGTAGCAGTATCTAAGGCTGAGAGGCAGTCGTCGAAGATGTAAAGCGGCTTTTTTCCTAACAATGCTCTCGCGATTGCCAATCGTTGCTTTTGGCCACCCGATAAAGTAACACCACGTTCCCCAACCATTGTTTCATATTGCTGTGGCAAGGCGAGGATGGTTTCTTCAATCGCTGCTAACTTGGCTACTTCTTCAATTTCCGATCTCGATGGATTATCCTTCGAAAATCCTATGTTTCGGGCAATGGTGTCCGAGAATAAAAAAGCTTCCTGTGGTACAAATCCAATCTGTTCCCTCAGATGTCCGGCATGCCATTCTTTAATTGAATGTCCGTCAACTGTAATGGTTCCTTCATCTGGATCGAAATGACGGAGTAGCAATTGTGCCAAAGTGGTTTTTCCGGAAGCTGTTCTTCCAACGATTCCCAAAGTTTGTCCTGGCTTTAACTCAAAACTCAGATTTTTAATAGCTTGAACCCCACTTTCTGGAAAGCGGAAACTGACATTCTTTAATTCGATATGCCCTTGAAGGGTATGTTGAGAGCCAACTTCTTTATCAATTTCGGGTTTCAAAACCATAAAATTGTTGATTCTTTCTTGAGAAGCGGCTGCTTGTTGAACCATTGACGCTATCCAACCAACTGATGTAACGGGCCAGGTGAGTAAGTTGACGTATATGACAAATTCAGCAACATTGCCGGCAGAAATTTCACCTGCTATCATTTGAATGCCGCCAATGTAAACCGTCAAGATGGTACTTGCGCCTATCAGTAAAAGAGTTAGCGGGAAGAATAATGCATCGGCTTTTACTAATGAGAGTGCCTGGTTGCGATAATCGTCCAGTTCTTTTCCCATTCGCGACTGAAAGTGCCCGGTTAAGCCAAGTGATTTAATTACGCGAATTCCTGAATAGCTTTCATGGCTGAAAGTAGTAAGCTCTCCAAGTTTTTGTTGAATAGCAGCACTTCTCTTCAGAATCAAGTTGTTAACATAGTATATCCCGATTGCCAAAGCAGGAAGCGGAAGCAACACATAAAGCGTAAGCTTCGCATTTACTTGAATCATAGCGCCAATTACCATTATGGAAGTAACCAGCATATTTAATCCGTACATAACAGCCGGCCCAACGTACATTCTTACTTTTCCAACATCCTCAGAAATACGAGACATAAGATTGCCAGTACTGTTTTTTCTGAAAAACGATTGAGAAAGCCTTTGATACTGTGCAAACAACTCGTTTTTCATATCATACTCTATGAGCCTTGACATGAAGATGATGGTTTGACGGGTGTAGTACATAAACAGACCTTTAATCAAGGCTAGTACAAGAACGACAAACCCGAACAGCAACAAGTACTGACTGATTAAACTGAATAGCACAGTAGCTGTAATATGCCCTTCAAACAAGCGGTAGAGTTGGACAGAATCCTTGATAAGATCTACTCCGAAACGAATAACTTGAGGAGGGAATACGCCAAAAATGTTAGATAAGGTAACGAAAAGAATCCCCAGTGATAGCCTGAAGCGATATTGATAGAAGTAACGGTTTAAAGCGGACAGTTGACGCATGAGCCTCAAAGGTACCGTTTTCAAAGTCACGCAGTCTAAAAATTACACTACATTTGCGCCCAATCAACAGGCAATCATAATCAATCAACTCTTCTTTGACCGTCATGTCTTCTAACAACGAACTCTTCTCAAAATTGGCCTCGATGGGGCATGAGCAAGTGGTACTTTGCCACGATGAGCACACCGGCTTAAAAGCCATTGTCGCAATTCATAACACAGTTCTCGGCCCTGCTCTTGGTGGTACCCGAATGTGGCAGTATGTTAACGACGAGGAAGCTCTTATCGACGCGCTTCGTCTTTCTGAAGGCATGACTTATAAATCAGCCATTTCAGGACTTAATCTTGGTGGTGGAAAAGCCGTTATCATCGGCGATTCCCGCAAAAATAAATCTGAAGCCCTTTTCCGCAGATACGGTAAGTTCATCGATTCTCTTGGCGGTAAATACATTACTGCTGAGGATGTTGGTACTTCTAAAGGTGACATGGAGTTTATCGCGATGGAAACTAAGCATGTAACCGGGTTGCCGGAACATCGTGGTGGAAGTGGCGATCCGTCTCCGGTTACAGCTTTTGGAGTATTCATGGGCCTCAAGGCTTCAGTTAAGAAAGTCTATGGACATGATCACCTTGAAGGAAAAAAGGTGCTTGTTCAAGGAACAGGAAATGTAGGCACCAACCTAATTGACATGCTCATAAAAGAAGGGGCACATATTTCAATTTCTGACATTTTCGAAGACCAGATTCAGCGAGTTACCCGCCTCCATCCAGGAGTCAAAGTGGTAGAGGCTTCCAAAGTTTATGAGCAAGAGGTGGATATCTATGCTCCTTGTGCTTTAGGTGCTACTCTTAACGACGATACAATTCCTGTGCTTCGGTGTAAAATAGTTGCCGGTGCAGCCAATAATCAGTTGAAAGATACTTCGGTTCATGCTAAAATGCTTCAAGAAAGAGGAATCTTGTATGCTCCTGACTTCCTAATAAACGCAGGCGGTATCATCAATGTATATTCTGAATTAGAAGGGTACAACCGCCAGAATGCCATGTCTAAAACTGAAGGAATTTACAGCCAAACCTTACGTTTGTTCGATTTTGCTGAACAGAATAATCTTACTAATCATGAAGCTGCGGTTCAAATGGCACTCCGTAGAATTGATGATATACGAAAATTGAGAGCCAACCGATAAATGTTTAACCGTCGCCAAATCAGAGAGAAGGTTCTGCAGGCATTGTACGCTTCCCAAATAGCGGATGGTCGTGATTTATCGGCTGCCGAAAAGGCGCTTATGTTGTCTATTAACAAGGCACATGAGTGTTATTTGTTGCTATTGGGACTCTTAACCGATGTGTGTCATTACAATTTGGTTTGGGCCGATGAGTTGGATCATATTCCGATTTCTGCAGAAAAGAGAATCTATACTCCCAGAAAACTGGGGGAAAATCCAGTTATTCTGATGCTAGCGAATGAGGAAGGTTTTAAAAAGGAACTTCAAAAAATAAAAGTTAGGCATTTCGATGCCGATTTAATTCGGGATTTGTTTCTTCATGTCAATCGATCAGAACAAGTGCAAGCTTATTACGAAAATCAAATTTCAAATGATAAAGCACACAAGCAAATTCTATTGACCATTCTAGAGGAAATTTTCTACAAAAGTGAAGCACTGCATAGTTGGTTTGAGGAGTATAGCCTCGGCTGGAAGGCTGATGAGGTAATTGTCTTTGATGCTGTAACTGAAACACTTAGGCAACTTAAAGCGGACAAAGTGAAACTCGCTGCTATAACTCGTGATTGGAAAACGGACAAACAATTTGTGGAGCAATTGTTTAGAAAATCCATGCTTATGCAAGAGGACTACAGACAATTAATATCGGTGAGAACTCCTAATTGGGAAGCCGACCGAATTTCCTCCATCGACATGTTGTTGCTCTGCATGGCAGCGGCTGAACTGGAATTTTTTGAAGAAATACCTGTGAAGGTTACTCTCAATGAATACATAGAACTTGCTAAAGAATACGGTACTCCCAAAAGCAAGATTTTTGTCAATGGTGTTTTGGATAATCTTACAAAATACCTCAAAGAGTCGGGCAGAATAAATAAAACCGGACGTGGATTAATCGACTGATGCGATGAAATACTTATTGATAGCTTTTATTCCTTTTTTCTTGCTGGCTTGCTCCGGAAATAATGAAAAGCAACTCGATTCCGACATAGTCAATAATCCGGTTTCGGCAAATGACACTAGCGCAAAAGATGGAGTGCCCATGTTGGTCTTCGACAAAGACCTGCATGATTTCGGTCGGGTATATGAAGGGGAGAAAGTGACCTATGCTTTCCGTTTTCAGAATACCGGAACAGGAGATTTGATTATTCGATCAGCTACAGGTTCTTGCGGTTGTACAATTCCGGAATACCCTAAGGAACCCATAAAGCCGGGTGGCGAAGGATATATACGGGTTTCATTCGACTCTCATGGTAGAGTAGGGCACAACGAAAAGCAAGTGACGCTCATTTCCAACACCATTCCCAACAATACTAGTATTTCCATAACTGCTGACGTTACAGAAAAATGATGCACACCATACTTACACTCCTGATGGCGGCGCCACAGGGCAATCAGCCGCAAGGCCAAGGCAGCATGATGAGTACTCTCTTCATGTTTTTACTCATCTTCGTTGTGATGTATTTCTTCATGATTCGGCCTCAAAGTAAAAAGGCAAAAGAACAGAAGGTGTTTCGTGAATCACTAGAAAAAGGCCGTAAGGTTGTTACCATCGGAGGAATTCATGGCAAAATCATCGATATGTCTGATACAACCTGTACTATTGAGGTAGAAGGACAAAACCGATTGAAAATAGAGAAATCAGCCATTTCTCAGGAATCTACAAGTGCAGCTTACGGTAAAACGGAAGAGAAAAAATCCTGAGTTTGAAGTAACTTTTTTAAACGGGCTGAAGATTCACAACTTATTTTCAGCCCGTTTTATTTTGTACTCACACCGATGATTCATTTAATTAAAAGACTTTGGGATAAAGTAAAGTCCAGCCAGAATCTGGGAACTATCTTGATTTGTCTGCTTCTGGCCACCATTCTTTGGTTTTTTCAGGGAATGAGCAAACAGTATGAGTACGTGCTAAAAGTGAAAACCCGCTTTGAAAACTTGCCTCCGGATTTTTTTCAATACAATAAACTGCCTTCTACTTTTGATTTAAAGGTTTATGGTTTTGGGTGGGACCTCTTTCGCATTTATACAGGCATCGCCAATAATACCTTAGTTATTGACTTCGAACAAATTGATTTCAATGATAATCTCTATACCTCTTCGCTTATTCCAGTTCTTGCAGCTCAGCTTCCAGGCCGGGTTCTGATTCGGAAAATCAGTCCAACCCTTATCCGATTTGATTCTGGAAAGCTAATTAGAAAGAAATTGCCGGTTAGGGCAGAAATTAAACTCCGATACACCAATGGGTATTCAGGTGTTGGAAGTCCTAAGCTTTTCCCGGATTCTGTAGTTGTCAATATGCCAGAGTCGTTGCTGAATAGAATTACTTCAATTGAAACAAGACCTTTTGAAAGCCCATTATTGAATTCAAACTATAATACTATTCTGGAACTAAAGAAAATGGATCACCTCGGTGTTTTTTATGCCAATACTCCAATTAAAGTATCGCTTTCTGTTGATCGTTTCGTTGATGTTGAAAAAGTAGTTGCTGTTCAAGTAGTGAAATCCCCGGCAGGAAGAGTGATTCGGTTAGTTCCTTCGAATGTGAAAATCAGATGCCAGATTCCGATGCGTTTTTTCAAGCAATTTCAACAAGAAATACTAAAAGTTGAAGTTAATGGTGAAGACCTTAAGCAAGGTGAACGCTTTCTGGTTCCAGTAGTCCGTGTGGCGCCTACTTACGCACGAAACCTGCATATTGTTCCGGCAAGAATTGATTACCTTCAAACCATTCCATGAAAGTTTTTGGCTTAACAGGCGGAATTGGCGCAGGTAAATCTACTATTGCCAAAATATTTATGGCATTAGATATCCCGGTTTATTCTTCTGACGAAGCAGCAAAGTGGCTAATGCAAAATGATCCTCAATTAGTAGAAGGAATAAAACACTTGTTAGGAAATGAAGCCTTTGATAAAAATGGAAAACTCCAAGCAACCTGGATTGCATCCAGGGTTTTCCACGATGAAAAGGCTTTACAGGCTTTAAATCAGTTAGTCCATCCCGCTGTTGCTCATCATAGCCGTATTTGGGCAGAGCAACAAGTCGGCGCCCCATATCTGATACGTGAGGCTGCCCTTCTTATTGAATCAGGGGCGTATTTGCAATTGGATGGAATGATAGGAGTCTCTGCTCCGGAAGATCTGAGAATTTGGCGCGTTATGAATCGCAATAACTTTACTAAGGCTCAAGTATTGGAAAGAATCCGAAATCAAATGCCTGAAGAAGAACGACTGAGGTATTGTCAGTATTTTATTTATAACGATGCACTGAAGCAGGTTTTACCTCAAGTATTATCCTTGCATGAAGAACTGAAAGCCTAATCTTGTTTTAAACTGATAATTAGTTGAAAGCGATAACTTTGTTTTTCTCACATGAAAAAGCTCAGTTCTCTGTTTGTAGCATTTCTGTTGTGCACGGCACTTTTTGCGCAGCACCCGCTAACACTTAGCCAATCGTCCATCGACTTTGGCTTAGTCATCGATAACTCCCCTGCTAATCAGGTGATCACTTTCAATAATTCATCGAATCAGGATATCAGAGTCGATTCCGTTATTTTTTTCCGCAATTGGAATCGAAATAGTTTCAGAGTAAGTGATTCTTCTTTTATAGTACCAGCCAATGGCACAAAGCAAGTCACCATCTACTTTGAACCTAAGCACAATATGTATCTCAACTCTGAATTAGTTTTTATGAATAATGGGCATCATGGGCCGGTAAGGCTTGATGTTAAAGGGCAGGGACGCTTTGCACTGAGCTATTACAATACTTCAGAGAACTTAGAAGGAGAACCACTTAAGGCAGCTTTACGAACCAGAATCAATCAAGGATATATTCAGTTAGGCTATTCAGGAGCTAATAATTGCAGAATCCGGATGTTTGAAACGATCGATAACTGGAAAAACAACGGCAGAGAACCTAACTCGCCGGTAAATAAATGCGAATGCGTTTATACTGGTAGAATAATTACCGGTTATCCGATTAATACCGGAACATTGAATAATGCTCCATACAGCATGAATACAGAGCACACTTGGCCTCAAAGCATAGGTGCTTTAGATGAACCTATGCAAAGCGATTTACATCACCTTTATCCGGCTGATGGGGTAACCAACACCATTAGAAGTAATGACCCTTATGCAAATCTTTCATCCTTTACCTGGACTCAAGGTGGATCAAAGAGTAATGGTTCTTCATTTGAGCCAAGAAATGAGCATAAAAGCAATGTTTCAGTGTCTTTGTTTTACTTCGGTCTAAAGTATAATGGGGTTGCTAATGTCAGCATTAGTTGGCTTACTCCACAGGAATCAACGCTGAGAGGTTGGTTGAATGCCTATCCACCTACTGCAATTGCCCGTAAACGCAACATCGACATCAACGCTGCCCAGAATAACCGAAATCCTTTTATCGACTACCCTCAGTTCATGGATCGGATTTCAACTATTTCAGGTACTGCAACAGTGTCAATCACAAAGTCTCTCTTTTTGCCAGAACAAAGTGCAGAATTTGGAATTGTGAACGTAGGTACAACGTCACAATATCAGGTAGTAATAGTCAACAACGGACGTGATTCGGTTCAACTTTCCAATGCCTTGGTAAGCGGTAACGGATTTGCCCTTTCCGGCAACTTCCCAACTCGCTATCTGCAAGCAGGAGAATCAGTAGCTATTCCTGTTGACTTCACTCCTACGGGAGCAGGTCCGATGGCAGGAACACTAACCTTCAACACCGATATTACTGCATTTCCAACCTACACCATTGCTTTAAATGCGAATGGAGCCACTTCGGTTATTGAACCATTTTACTCTCTGCATAACCTCGATGTTTTCCCCAATCCTGCGGTTAACTATCTGAATGGACAGCGAGTTCCGGTTGTATTCGTTAGTTCCAATGAAACACTTTCTGCACAGCCCTCAGGTCTTGAGCTGGTCAACGCTTTGGGGCAGCGTATTCAAACCCGTATTCAAATGGTTGACAATCAGCGTCTGGCAGTAGATGTTCAGTCTCTTCCGGCGGGAGTTTACACCCTTCGTTTTCTGGATGAGAAGGCTAAAGCGGCTTATACTGCAAAATTGCTACTCCGTTAATTCGGATTAAGATTACTTATTTGAAGCCGGCTTTATTGCCGGCTTTTTTTATGATTTGGAAGTAAATTAGGGTTCAGGATTTAGTAAACTATTCCTCCTTCTCGTCAATTTTAAGCCTAATTCAGAATCATTCCTTTAAACAAACCGAATTAAGGACGTGTTCTTAACTTAACATCCGGCTCATACGGATGAAGCATTTGCGAATGAATCATCAAGTTGTTGTTGTTGGAGCCGGATTTTCCGGCTTATCAGCCGCTACCACCCTGGCAAATCAGGGTTATCAAGTACTATTAGTAGAGCGCCACGAACAGGCCGGTGGCCGGGCTCGGGTATGGAAATCAGAAGGGTTTACCTTCGATATGGGGCCTTCTTGGTATTGGATGCCCGACATTTTTGAACGATACTTCAACCGTTTTGGCAAAAATGTCAGCGATTATTATTCACTACGCCGCTTAGACCCTTCTTACAAAGTTGTTTTTCCAGGTTTCGAAGAGTGGGACATTCCTGTGTCAGTTCAGGAATTAGCCCAAAAATTTGAGCAAATAGAAGCAGGAGGAGGAAAGGCTCTTCATCGGTTTCTTGAGGAAGCCGCCTATAAATACAAAGTTGGAATTCATGACCTGGTGTATAAACCCGGGATTTCACTAACTGAATTTGCATCTTGGAATCTAATGAAAGACATCTTTAGAGTAGATGTATTCACTTCGATGAGTAAACATCTGAAGAGATTTTTCAAGGATTCTCGTATTCTTCAACTCATGGAGTTTCCGGTGCTCTTCCTTGGAGCAGTACCTGAGAAAACGCCTGCACTTTACAGCCTGATGAATTATGCTGATATCGCATTGGGCACTTGGTATCCAGAAGGAGGAATGCATCAAATAGTCAGTGGGATGAAACAGTTGGCTGAAGAAAAAGGAGTGAAGTTTCAGTTCAATACAGAAGTAAAGCGCATCAAAGTTGAAAATGGCGTTACCACCGGAATCGAAACGAATCAAGGCTTTATTCCGGCAACTATTGTAGTAAGTGGAGCCGATTATCATCATACGGAGACTTGCTGGCTCTCACCGGAATACAGGAACTACTCGCTAAATTATTGGGAAAAAAGGGTGATGGCCCCCTCAAGCCTGATTTTCTACCTTGGGCTGAATACTCAATTAAACAAGTTGCTACACCATAATTTATTCTTCGACGCCGACTTTAAACTGCACGCGAAGGAAATTTATACCACACCTGCTTGGCCTTCGAATCCTTTATTTTATGCTTCATGCCCCTCCAAAACTGACAAGGAAGTAGCCCCTGAAGGGTATGAAAATTTATTTCTCTTGATGCCGGTAGCGCCGGGTCTGGAAAACGATGATGAAGCTATCAGAGAACGCTACTACCATTTAATGATGGATCGGTTGGAAGCATTTTGTGGACAAACCATACGCGATAAGGTAGTGCTAAAACGCTCTTTTGCACATCGTGAGTTCATTCAAGATTACAGTGCTTTTAAAGGAAATGCTTACGGATTAGCCAATACCTTGATGCAAACAGCCATTCTCAAACCGTCCCTAAAAAACAAAAAGCTTCCTAATTTGTACTATACGGGTCAGTTAACTGTTCCTGGGCCTGGAGTTCCCCCTTCCTTAATCTCCGGTCAGGTAGTCGCTGACCTCATCGCTCAAGAACACCCACTCTTTACACGTATTACTTTATGATGTCCTTGTACCACCAAACCAACC
Organism: Chitinophaga pinensis; assembly: GCA_943373175.1. Lineage (GTDB taxonomy): Bacteria > Bacteroidota > Bacteroidia > UBA7662 > JAIXUI01 > JAIXUI01. Next base: position 11,206 of record CALSBM010000056.1, read on the forward strand.
TTGATTGCAGCCGGCTGATTACCCGTGCGTACAGTACTTCTTTTTCGATGGGAATTCTTGCATTCGATAAAAAGCTAAGAAGCCCTATTTATGGAATCTATGGCTTTGTGCGTTTTGCTGATGAGATTGTAGATACCTTTCATGGCTTTGACAAAAAAGGGTTATTGGATGAGTTTAAAGCTGAAACATGGAAAGCAATTGACCGAAAAATTAGCTTGAATCCAGTACTTGATTCCTTTCAACAGGTAGTACATGCTTTCAACATTGATCAGCATTTAATTGAGGCATTTCTTCACTCCATGGAAATGGATTTAAGCGAAACTTCCTACAATTCTGATAGGTATAAAGAATACATTTATGGATCGGCTGAAGTAGTAGGGCTTATGTGCCTTAAGGTGTTTTGCGAAGGAAAGGAAGCTCCTTATCAGGAATTGAAGAAGTCTGCAAGAGCTTTGGGCGCTGCATTTCAGAAAGTTAATTTTTTAAGGGATATCGGCGATGATTTTCAAACCCGTGGAAGATCCTATTTCCCAGAGTTAAACCTTGGAATTAAGTTCGATTCATCTTCTAAAATACTCATTGAAAAAGACATTGAAACTGATTTTCAGGAAGCTTATCAGGGCATTCTTCAACTCCCTAACAGCAGTAAATTTGGTGTTCTAACCGCTTATTGGTTCTATAAAAACCTTTTCAATAAAATCCGAAAAACTCAGGCTGAGGAAATTTTGCAGAAGCGAATTCGAATCAATAATTGGGAAAAAGCCGCTGTGTTTGCAGGTGTGATGGTTCGTTATCGCTTAAACTTCATTTAAGAAATGCTTTTGTTGTTGATTCTAAGTCTTTTTTTGCCAACTGATCAAATTAGAAATCGTTATTATAAGAGCATCAGCAGCGAGAAAGAAGCAGAAATTTTATACGATGAATTGAAAAATTTGGGTGAGAAATCTCCTTTTTACTTGGCTTATCAAGGAGCAACAGAATCACTGCTTGCTAAACATGCATTTAATCCAATCAATAAAATGAAATGGTTAAAACGTGCAGATTCAACCTTGAGAAAAGCTATTTCCGCCAGACCTCAAGAGTTAGAATTCCGTTTTTTGAGATTTTCCTACCAACATTATGTGCCTGGTTTCCTTGGTTATAGCAAGGAAATAGATGAAGATATGACAGTTATGTTACAACTCATCCAGTTCAGACAATACGGTGAAGCACCTGTTTCTCTGGTTAATAACGCTATTCAGTTTATGAAAGAAACCGGAAGAGGAACTCCACAACAAAAGAAAATTCTGGAATCCCTTATTTCTCCATGAGTTTGTATGGTCAATTGCTATTGGCCTCGATTGCAGGACCTCTTTTGCTTTCTTTTGATAAAAAAGTAGCCTTTTATAAACAATGGAAATATTTATTTCCTGCCATTCTTGTTTCAGGGGTTATTTTCATTTTCAAAGACATTCTCTTTGCCCAAAACGGTGTTTGGTCGTTTAATCCAGCCTTTACCGGTAGCATAAATTGGTATGGATTACCACTGGAAGAATGGTTATTCTTTTTAGTGGTACCTTATTGTTGTTTGTTTATTTATGAAGTGCTCAATACGTACTTTCCTCACAATGGAATGGTTAAATCTGCACCCACACTTGCGCTCATTTTAGGCTCGCTACTGATAGTACTGGGATTGTACTTTTATCCTAAATGGTACACCGGCGGCTATTTTTTGTTTACTGGAGTTGTATTGCTTTTGATAAGGCATTGGTTCAGTCCAAAGTTTCTTGCTAATTTCTTTAGAGCATACATGGTTTCTTTAATTCCATTTCTTCTTGTCAATGGAGTATTAACTGCAATGCCTGTAGTAATGTACAACTCCAGTCAAATTCTAAACATTCGAATTTATACTATTCCAATTGAAGACACCATTTACTGTTTGTCAATGTTATTAATCCCAGCGGCAATTTTTGAAAAGCTAAAGTCAAAATCGGCATGAAAACATCGGCAAAAGTTGTAGTAGTGGGTGGCGGAGTTGCCGGTTTAGCTGTTGCAGCAAGAGAGGCTTCCAAGGGTAAGCAGGTGCTTTTACTTGAAGCTGCGGATCAGGTGGGAGGAAAAGTTGGAGAGTATTTCAGTAAAGGATTTCGATTCGATTTAGGCCCATCCCTTTTTACACTTCCACAAGTTTTGGATGAACTATTTCTGGATTGTGGGTATAATCCACGAGAGTATTATCAGTACAGAAAACTTGAGGTAGTTACGAGGTATTTCTGGGAAGATGGAAGTCGTTTGGATGCTTGGGCGGATCCTCAAAAGTTCACTGAAGCTATCCGACATATTTCTCCTGAGTCCATAACTCCCCTGATGGAACATTTACAAGAGGCAGAGCAGGTGTATAAACTTACAGAACCGCTTTTTTTAAGGAGGTCGCTCCACAAGCTTTCCACTTGGTTTAATTTTCAGGCCTTTAAAGGCATGCTTCAGGCAAGTAAGCTTCGGTCTTTTACTACAATGAATCAAATTAATTCGGCCAGGTTTAAAGATCCCCGAATTGCTCAGCTCTTTAATCGATTTGCTACTTACAACGGCTCCGATCCCTATCGGGCACCCGCAACACTCAACCTAATTGCACATCTTGAACACTCTGAAGGTGCTTTTTATCCGGAAGGCGGAATTCGCGCTATTGCCAATGCTTTGGAAGCACTTTGCTTGAAAACTGGAGTTGAGATACGCACCCGAACACAAGTAGAACAAATTCACACCAAAGAGGGAAAAGTAACCGGTGTTTCAGCGAATGGAGCTTTTGAAGCTGCTGACGTTGTAGTCTGTAACGCCGACATAAGAACTGCTTACGAAAAGCTGCTTCCTCAACTTTCCAAGCCCCGAACGCTACGTAAACAGGAGCCTTCCTCATCAGCCCTCATTTTTTATTGGGGAATAGATGGACATTTTCCTGACCTTGAGCTGCATAACTTATTCTTCAGTGATGCTTATGAAGAAGAATTTCAGGCACTTCAACAAGGGAATTTGTTTCTTGATCCTTCCGTGTATGTATATGTAAGCCAACGAATTAACTCGAACGACGCACCTCAAGGTTGTGAAAACTGGTTTGTAATGGTTAATGCGCCTTATGTTAGACCAGGACAGGACTGGGATCGAATGAAAGAGCAGGCCAGAATAAACATTCTGGCAAAATTGGAACATCGCCTTAAACAACGAATCAGGGATAAAATTTTAGTTGAAGAAGTGTTGGATCCGAGAGGAATAGAGCAACTTACGGCCTCGTGGAAAGGCGCACTTTACGGAAGTAGTTCCAACAATCCTTGGTCTGCGTTTCTGCGGCAAGCTAATTTTCACCCCAAAGTAAAAGGTTTGTTTTTCTGTGGAGGTAGTGTGCATCCCGGTGGAGGAATTCCCCTTTGCTTGTTAAGCGCTTCAATCACTAGCAAACTCATTAAATAGCGTGATAAAGGCTAACCATCATCTTGTTTATGAATGGTTCTTTGGAAAATACTTCCGTTGGATAATTCGTCGGCGCTTTCGGGTGGTTTACCATGAACCTATTTCTTGGAAACCGATGCCTACGTTGTGGGTTGCCAATCATACCAGTTGGTGGGACGGAATAGTTTTGAAGGCGTTCCATTCAACTTCCGGAAGAAAGTTTCATGCCATGATGTTGGAGGAAGAACTCAAGAAAAATTACTTTCTTGCCCGTTTAGGTGCATTTTCGGTACAGCCTGGAAGCAGAAGTGTAGTTGAAAGTTTACGCTATGCGGCAGAATTACTTCAATCACCGAACAACACCGTTGTTTTTTTTCCCCAAGGAAGAATCAATTCACTTTTGTCCTTAAAACCGCATTGGATGCCCGGCGTAAACAAGCTTCTGCAACAAATGCCTGAAAGCAGTCAAGTATTGTTTACCCTGTTGTTGCCTGAATTTGGCAGTTACTCCAAGCCTACCTTGTGTGTTTATCACCGAATGTTTCCGTTAAACGAGGTAAAGGCAAACATGGAACTGGCTTTTCAGCAATTTCAAAAGGAGGCCATTCAACGTCATACAGATCGAATGGGTGAGGGGCATTTTTATGGATGGAAATGACCGCGCTTGTGGTATTCGCGATTTTGGTTGGTTGGAACTTGCTTCGCTTAAGCGTGGCTTGGTCTAATTTAAAGGCAAGCAATTATTTACAACCTGCTACATCTCAGGATACTGCTACGCTGGCCATCTGTATTCCAGCTCGAAACGAAGCCCACAACTTGCCGTTGCTGCTGGAAGATTTAGCTCAACAAACGCTGCTTCCTAATCAAATTGTCGTTGTGGATGATCATAGCGAAGATGGAACTTCCGAAATAGTTCAGGCTTGGTCAGCACGTTGGCCGGTGGTGCAGTTGGTGAAAGGATCGTCCTTGCCTGAAGGCTGGTTAGGGAAACATTGGGCTTGTTGGCAGGCGAGCAGTCAGGTGGAAGCAACATGGATCTTGTTCCTCGATGCCGATTTACGTCTTCACCCGGAGGCCATCAAAGCAGCTATGGCCTATGCCGGCCAGCATCAACTTGCACTGCTTTCTTTATTTCCAACTCAGATTATGCAAACCAAAGGCGAACAACTCACCGTGCCTTTGGTGCACCGGATTTTATTGGAACTTTTACCCTTAACGATAGCCAATCGTACGCAATGGGAAAGTATGTCGGCAGGAAATGGACAGTTCATGCTTTTCCGTACCGCCGAGTATCGGAAAATGGGTGGGCATGAAGCCGTGAAACAGGAGCGTGCCGAAGACATTGCTTTGGTTCGCTTGTTTAGAAGCAATCGATTGAAAACCCACACTTTGCTTGGTAACCGATTGGTGAATTGCAGGATGTATGACTCCTACCAACAAGCGAAGCAAGGATTTGCCAAGAACATCCGCGCAATGATGCTGAATAGCGATGTTTTTCAACTGATTTATTGGGTGTTAGGGCTCTTAGCCTACGTTTGGTTGACGTTTGAAAGTCCGCTTTTAGCGTTGTTTCCGCTCGGTTTATCCTTTATAACCCATGCTTGCTCCGCCTTAGCGGCCAAGGAGCCTCAACCTTGGAATCCACTTCGTCAAGGCATGATTACCCTGAATTTTTTCTGGCTTAGTTTGTACGCCGTTTACACCCGTTTCACAGGAACTACCCAATGGAAAGGACGACGTTTATCATGAAGAATTATCAAGAAAAATGGGCCATCAGTTGGCTGATATTCAGTCATTTTTGTGGCATCGTGTTTTTGTTCATTCCTAGCTTAAGGGATTGGGCGCTTTCCTTTTCAGGACTCAACTTGTTGTTGTCGTTTTTCGTGACGCTTTCCCAAACCCGACATCAAACCCGCTCTTTCACGCAATTGGCAACGGTAGTATTGGGCATCGGGGTGCTTGGATTTATCGCAGAAGCGGTAGGAGTGGCCACCGGGTTTCCCTTTGGTGCGTATCAATACGGCTCTCGGTTGGGCTGGAAGCTGCTCGAAGTGCCTCCGGTCATTGGGTTGAATTGGGCTGGGTTGGTGCTTTCGTTTGTGGTGCTGTTTGAGCAGGGCAGTCTTCAATACAACCTCACCACCAATAAATGGATGCGGGCCCTGTATGTAGGCTTTGCGATGATGGTATTCGACTTTTTCCTGGAACCCGTAGCCATTAAACTCGCCTATTGGAATTGGGAACAGGTAGCCGTGCCCCCACAGAATTATGCCAGTTGGGCCATTCTTTCCGCCGCCTTTAGCTTGCTAATTCCTTCCGGCGTAGCGAATAAGGTAGCCGGTACTTATGTGGCGGTTCAATGGATTTTCTTCCTGGTGGTAAGTTTCTTGGCTCCATAAAGGCGTTTTTATTCCTCGACTGGCGTTATCGTTACCGATAGCACAAAAAAAAAGCCCGCTGAAAAGCGAGCTTTTTTTGATAGTGAGAGCGTGGATTAAGGGCGTTCGTTCGCCATTTTGTCCATTTCTTCGTTAAAGATTTTTTCGAACTTCATTTTATCGTAGTCAATGTTGAGCTTGGTTTTGTCGCCAAGGCGATTGCTGAGGTCGTTTTTAAGCCCTTCTCTACTGACTTCAATGGCAATGTAAGTAGTAAAACGACCGTCTTTTTCACGGGCAGTTTTTTCGCAGAGAATAGTGATATCACGAAGTTTTTCATTAACAACCTCACGGGTCATGTTTTCAAACTTGCCTTTAAGCTCCATGCTCTGTCCATCCTGATACTCATTCATGTAACGGTCTGTTACCGATTTGATGGAGGTGTTGATTAAGCTGGCGAGGCGTTGTTTCGATAGAGTGAGTGCTTTTTCTCTAGAGAAAGAAAGGTCGTTGCTCGATTGAGACTGGGTTGCTCTGAAGGCTTCTTTGGTAGAAGACTTGAACTCATCGCAGGGTAGGGTAACAATTTCGAATGTTTGTTCCACTACTTTTTCCTTTACTCCGTTATCCTTTTTCTTAGACTTACAAGAGGTAAGACCGGCGGTTGTGAAGAGCAGAACAGCAAGAATTAGATTCTTTTTCATGGTTTAATTTGTTTGGAAAGTTAATCTTTTGGCTTGCTCTTTGCAAATCAGTAATCATGCCAAAAACAAAATTCATGAAACAGTTACTCATTGCAATGTTGGTTGTTCCGATGCTTGCCCTCACCGGCTGCGGTTCCTTCAAAGGGCCGGGTAAAGAAGTTAAAGGGCCATTTGATGGTTCTTCTTATCAAACTTCCGGCAGGTATTTCCGAGGGACCGGATATGGAGTCAGTCGCTCTCAGGAGGTTGCCAGAGACAAAGCCAGAATGATGGCACAGAAAGAATTGGCCGGTTCGGTATCCACCACCATGAAGGCTGTTTCTGATCGCTTTATGAACGAGCGCACCAAAGAACAAGCCTCTGATATCAATGAAAAGTTTGAAACATTGAACCGTGAAGTGTTGAATCAATCCATTAGCGATGTCAGGACAATAGGAGAGAAGACCTTTCAGATGAGCGACGGCTCTTTTAAAGTCTATCTCGCATTGGAAGCTTCCAAAAAAGCCATTTATCAACGCATGAAAGAACAGGCAGAAGCCAGGAAAACGATGGATGAAAGTACTAAAGCCGACTTAGTAAAAATGTTACAACAAGCAATTGAGGCTTCCGAGCAAGATTAATCAAGTACTCATATCACCTAAAAGCCCGCAATTGCGGGCTTTTGTTATTTAAAATCTATTATGAGTAAATGGGTTAATAAAAAAAGATGGCAAACTTAAAACGCCCTCAATTCAATCGCACGCCGGCGGCTTTTAAATCGCTGGCTAGGTGCTTAGAAAATAGCTCGGCGCCTCTGGTATTCAGGTGCCCGGCATTGTAGAAATAGAGCTTCGAATTAGAAAGGGTGTCGTTGGTGTAATCCAACAATAGAATGTTGTTTTCTTTCGCTAACCTGCGGTAATGCCCAAAGATTATGTCTTGGTTTTTGGTAATTCGGTGTAACTCTTTGTACATCGGCGGCATTACCCAAATCAACTTAATCTTCCTTTCTGCACATTCTCGGATGTATTCCTGAAACAGCGCAACGGTGGGTTTATGCCAGCGCTGTACCAAGGGTTCAACCTGAAATTGCTGGTCGGCATCGGTATGCCATTCGTCGGAATTCGATTGATAGCCGTGGTAGCGGTCGTAGCCGTCTTGCTCGGCCTCAGTTCTGGACAGGATTTTCTGAATTATCGTCAACGCCATGCTTCTTCCCGACCAACGTATTAAAGGCAGGTATCGCTCATAAAGGTCGAAGCCTTTGTATTGTGCGGTGTAGTCGCGAACAAAGGGTTGGGGTAGCACGCCCAAGAAATGCTCTGGATTGCACAAGTCTTTTCTGATGTGTAAGGTTTGAATATCTAATTCATTGATAATGTATTTCGGCTTGTATTCCAGTCGCATCAGTTGCCGGAAGAACAAATGTTGCATGTGAAAGGCGTAGCCATCTACGCCATAATTGTACACCACGCCTCCGAGGCTGTCTTCCAATGTTTTGGGGTTGAACATGGTCCATGCCCGCGACGATCCCATGATGGCCATGTCAACGTTCGGAACGCGCATCTCAATTAAATCGCCCCAGACGCCGAAGGCAGAAAACTTGGAGCGAAGGATGGTCTTGCAGAACAGCCAGTCCACTGATGATGCTAGGATAAAGAGCAGGCTGAAGAATAGGATGGCGCGAAGGAGAAAGGCTTTCATATCAGAACTGGAAATAGATAAACTGAAAGGCGTTTTGGCGGTAGGTAAACATCAACCCGATGGCCAATAAATAGAAACTCCAACGCAGATAAACCGGTATCGCAACGGGCATTTTTTCTAAAGCAAATCGCCCGTGTCGGCCCAACCATTCCACGGTGAATAGCATCGCAATGAGTACCAACAGCGAGGTGGGCATCCAAGCCTCTTCTAGGGTTCCAAAGTCTGTTGTTATTTTTTTCAGGATAAAGAAGGCTTGTTCTACGTTGATGGCTCGGAAAAAGGTCCAGCCGATGGCGACTAAAACAAACGTAAGAAGGATGGAGGCGAGTTCCTTAACGCTGGGAAAGCGTTTGTTGGCTCCCACCATATCCAGGTTGCTGCGGTTTTTATTCAGCAGCAATAGCGGTAGGAAAAGCAGGGCATTCCAAGCGCCCCAAACCAGGAAGGTCCAGTTGGCACCATGCCAGAGTCCGCTGAGCAGAAATACGATGAAGGTGTTGCGGATAGCAGCGGTTTTTCCGACTCTGCTTCCGCCCAAAGGGATATAGACGTAATCGCGGAACCAGGTGGTGAGAGAAATGTGCCAACGGCGCCAGAATTCTGCGATGTCGCGGGAGAAGTAAGGGAAGGAGAAATTCTGCAAGAGCTCAAAGCCTAGCAGTCGGGCGGAACCTAGTGCGATGTCTGAGTAGCCGGAAAAGTCGCCATAGATTTGAATGGTGAATAAGAAAACCGCTAGGGCGAGTTGCGCACCGCTCGCTTGGGTAGGGTCGCCGAAGTAAGTATTGACCTGGGTGGCGCAAACGTCGGCGATGACCACTTTTTTGAACAAGCCCCAGAGTATTTGCCGCAGTCCATCCCGGGCTTTGTCGGCCTGAAAGATGCGGTTCGATTGAATCTGTGGGAGCAAATGATGGGCGCGTTCGATGGGGCCTGCAACCAGTAAAGGAAAGAAGGATACAAACAGGCTATAATCGATGAGGGAGTAGCAGGCTTTGATTTTCCTGTTGTAAACGTCGAGGACGTAGGAGAGGCCGTGGAAGGTGTAGAAAGAAATGCCTACGGGAAGAATCCATTCCAGTAAAGTAGGGTGTAAGGCGATGCCTCCTTTTTCCAGCAAGCTGGCGAAGCTGCTGATGAAGAAGTCGTAATACTTGAATACGGCGAGGAAGCCGAGGTTGATGCCGATGCTGAGGGTGAGGAACAGCTTGCGGCGAAAGGGGTGGTCCACCTTTTCCATGAGGATGCCAGAACCATAATCGAGCAAGGTGGAGAAAATGAGCAGACCCAGAAAGCGGACGTCCCAAAAGCCATAGAAGAAGTAACTGGCCACCAGCAGCAATATATTTTGCGCCATCCGGTTTTTCCCGGCAGCCAACCAGTAAAGCAGGAAGACGAGCAGAAAGAAAGAGGCGTAATGAAAAGTATTGAAAAGCATTAATTCCAGAAAGCGTGCGCAAAAGTCGAAAAAAAGTAGCGAAGCACGGCTTTGAGTGTGAAGCGGGGGTGTTGAAGAAGTAGGGAGCTAAAGAATTGTATTCAAAATAGAGGACTTGAGAAAGCTACTCAGTTCAGACTTATAAGAAACAGATGGCTAGATTTTTTGTACTATGACCAGTAGCTCATTTTCCATTTTGTTTAAATCTTTTTCAATAATAGTCCATACAATTTGGTAATCAATTCCAAGATAATCGTGGACGATTCTATTTCTAAATCCCCTGATTCTAAACCAATTGATATTGGGATGTTGGTCTTTAAATTCTTCAGGTAATCTGTTAGCTGCTTCGCCTATAATTTCAAAATTTCTAATTACTGCATCTAATGTTTTGGAATCGGATAGGAAGCTGTCAAAAGTGTAACCGGAGGTATATGTTTTTATCTTGGATATAGCTAATAAGATATCGTCGAGTAAGAGTTTTGTTTCTCTTTTAGACATAAATTAAATCTGACTTTATTTTTTGGTAATATTCAGGCTTTATTCCATTCTTAGAAACTAAGTCAATTTTGATACTTAATATAGCCTCTAATTCATCTGCCAAATCTATAAACTCAATGCCTATTGGTTTTTGAAAATCAACG
>CALSBM010000057.1:0-21225 GCA_943373175.1 Chitinophaga pinensis
TAAGAATCGTGGTCTTTGGTAGTTCTATTAAATGTAGTGGTATTGCCGTTGTACTCTTCAATCACCGAATTGGTGTACATAGGGGTACCGGAAATCTCATAGCCAAGGTGCATTCTCAATCTGCTGCTCATACCGGTGTATTCTTCCAATACGCCTAAAGGTTCAAAACCGCTATAAATCAAGTTGCCTAACCCATAATACGCCAATGCTGCCTGAACAAGAATGGTGCTTGCCATATCTTCATTATCATCAGTTTCAGCATCCTTCTTAGCACGCCAGTCGTCCACTCTTTTTTTTCGTTCTTCCTCCTCTTTAATGGCTTGTTGCCTAGCGGCTTCAGCCTTTTCTTCTTCAGTCGGGCCGTTATCTACAGGGGCAGCGCGTTCTGCCTCTTTACCGGAATCTTTCTTGGTATTCTCGTCTTCCTTTTCTGTTTTAGTATCTTTTGAAGCCGCTTTTCCATCATCCGCTTTCTTACTGTCTGCTTCTTTTTTCTTGTCATTGTCTGCCTTCTTTTGGGCATCGTCAGCAGCTTTCTTTTTGTCGTCTGCAATTTTCTGCTTAGCAGCATCATCAGCTTTCTTTTTGTCGTCGGCTATCTTTTGCTTAGCATCATCATCAGCCTTTTTCTTGTTGGCAGCGGCAGTTTCGATTTCAGTAACATTTTCAATCTTTTCAATGGTATAGCGAACACCCTTTAGCAGCGTGTAAGTATCTCCATCTGTAAGCCGGCAACTCTTAAAATTATCGGCACCACTGGTAAAGATGTGTACCCAATCATCCTTGAAAGCGTCGAAAGATGCTCCACCTTTCATATAAACCACCTTGTTTACCCCAAGTAGAAAACTTTTTTGGCCTACGCAAGCTAAGTCTAGGCTAACTCTGACTACCAGCCGATAAGTATCGTTAGTCAGGTTTTTTACATAAAAGCGGTATTCTTCGGAACCGCCCAACTTTGACCAATAGCGCTTACCACTGAATTCAAATCTTGGATCGGCCTGATTTAAATTGAGGTCAAGCCATTGTGCAGATGCGCCTAAAGTATTCAACAGCATCCATCCAAGAAGCAATAAATGCTTTTTTATTCGAAAAAAATTAACAACTTTCATTTAGGTCCATTTATCCTGCAATTATAGACAAATTGAATTATAGATAATGTCAGATGTTAATTATTTGATATAATTAGATTAATACGTAATAATTATATTTATGATAATTGAAAAACAACTATTTAAAAGCCAAATACTTCAATTGTTTTTCATTAAAAATAGCAAAATTTCCCCAAATCGGTTTCTCCAGGCTTTTTCAGAGTGGTCAGCACCGGGATAAACTTTTGTTTTCCAGTTTTTTGAGGTATATCCTTTAGCCTTCATAAGGCTATCCACATCTTTTTGTAATCCCGAATAAAGGGCATCTAAGGTGGCTGTGCCGTGATCAAACCAGATGCGGTTTTTACCGGAGGGCGGAACTTGCTTTTCCATATATCGGAGTAAGCCGGTAGGAATTGGGTTGTTTTCAAGGGTGAAAATGCCGGGCCAATGCGTACTTAGGCAAGCTGCATTGCCAAAAATTTGTGGGTATTCGCACCAAGCGTACATTGAAATTAATCCTCCCATACTTGAACCCGCAATTGCAGTGTGTGCAGCGTCTGGAAGCGTGGGATAAAGCGAATCGATGTAAGGCTTCAGCTCTTTAACCAGAAAACGGAGGTAAGCATCAGATTGAGGGCCTTTCTCAATGAAAGAGGTGGTTCTCGCATCAACATGAAGCGATTTAAGCCTGCCCTGTTCTTCTTCATTTAACGCAGCCCAGCCTTTTTGTGGGAAGTAGTCTAAATGTCGGACTTCCGGAATGTTCCATATCGCCACCACAATAAAGGGCTTCACTTTCTTCTGCCGAATCAACTTAGTGGCGGTCTCATCTACTCCCCATTCTTGATGGTTCCACGTTCCGGTAGAATCGAACAGCATTTGCCCATCGTGCATGTAGAGAACCGGATACCGTTGGTTGCGGTTAAATCCATCCGGAAGCCAAATGTCAACTTCCCTAGGCTGTATTTCCTTGGAAGGAAATGCCGGTATCCGGACTAACGTTCCTCCTGCCAGCGTCTGAGCGGTTGAAACAAGAAACGATAAATTTAATGCGAGTACGAGGAGAAGGCGATTCATTGTTCCAAAGATGTTATTTTTCGCTGATTTGCCAAGTGATTGGATTCAAAATATAGACGTGCTACCTCGTCTTTATAATCAAATTTCCCCATTCAATTTAACCAATAATTAGAATTATTTTCGAAAATGAATTTCCACAATCGTAAAAACCCTTTAGATTCACAAGTTTCCCGCAGATTTACGCAAATTTCAAGATAGCTGTTAAGGTAGTTTCAATCGCAGATTAGCGCAAATCAGCGTATGCATCACCGGGAATCAGCGGAAGAAGTGCCATGTAAAAAAGCTCGGAAGGTTGCCATTGAATAGCTTTTTACGATAGTGCATATTCTTCTTTAAAATCAAATTTCCCCATTCAATTTAACCAATAATTAGAATTATTTTCGAAAATGAATTGTCACAATCGTAAATGCCCTTTAGGTTGACAAGTTTCCCGCAGATTTACGCAAATTTCAAGATAGCTGTTAAGGTAGTTTCTAACGCAAATCAGCATAATAAACGGCGCTAATACGAAGAAAAATTGCCATGTATAAAGCTAAGAACGTTGCTATTGAATTGCTTTTCTCAATTATTCATAACCGTATGTGCAATAGTAAAATAGAGTATCCACCGGCATAAAACAACCTTGTTTGAAAATCGCTTCAACCAACATGCACATACAGACAGCTTGTGCAATTATTATTTTAAAGTACACAAAAGAGGTTCACCAAGGCCATCAAAAGGGCAAATTCAGCTAAGCTGTTAAATCTGTCCTCAACTTAATCAAGCAATAGGATAAAGTTTCTAATTAAGCACCAGTTTGATGAAAAATTACAAGACGAGCTAACAAATAGCTTAAGGTAGATTCAGCACCTTGATTTAAGTTTACATTATGCTCTTCAACACCATCATAGCATCCACCGGTACTTGGGTTATAGACTATTTGATTTAGGTGATTGTCACCTAAAAACCAATTGAATGCAGAAGCTATTTTCAATTTATACTCATTAGGATTGAGTATAGCTTGGAATTTGTGCAAGGCTACAATAGTATAGGCAACATCGATTGGCTGCTCTCCACCTTCAACACTGCTGTAATATTGGCCTTTAACCATCCAACCTTTGTTTGATATCACTTTTAACCGATTGTTGACAAATATTTTAGATAAAAGAAACTCGAAACTTTCCTTTGCTACGAACATGTATTCAATGCGCTTAGTCCGTAGATACGATAAAAGCATTGCTTCAGGCAATATACTATTTCCATAAGTTAAATAATCTTCGAACCAAAGCCAATTAGAAGATTTATTCGACTGATACTTCTTGAATAACCTTTCAGAAAGAAGGTTTATCCAAGGTAAAGTCAATTCTGAATTATGGTGGTATAAGCCCTTTAGAGCAAACGCAATAGCTCTTGGCGAGTAAACGCCCGAGAACAATAAAATGGCTTCTTGCAACATAATTCCAGCACTAATAACTAATTCAATGGGTAAAACACCTTTTAATGATGTCAAGTATCCAAGTGCCCAAATTGCTCTTCCGTTACTATCTTCAAGATTTTCTTGGTAATTCTGCTCTGTAAACTCACCATCTTTATCCACGTAATTCAAGAAGACTCCATCGGGCTGAAAGCAATACGTGATGAAGTTATAATAAGTATATATCAGCTTTAATAAATTAGAGTTCCGCGAAATTTGATAGTATTCGGAAACTGCTATCAACGCACGCGAATTATCGTCGAGTGTGTATCCGGAATTCAAGTCAGGAGTTGCTATTTTTGCAAATTGAACAAATCCTATTGAGGTAGTCATATTATAGATATGATTGAGGTTTATAGAAGGAATTGAATATTTGATTTTAATATCAGGAGAAATGAGTTTGGAGAATAAACGAGCGTGCGCAATGGAAGAATTTTGCCACGAAGTAGAAGCCATCTTATGTAAACTATTGGAAGAAATCGCTGCTCGTAATGTGTCGTTCTCAAGAAGAATATTGACAGCATTAGCCAACTCTAAGGGGTTTTCAAATGAAATAATTATTCCATTACTTCCATTGATAACTTCTTTTGCATGAGGAATAGGAGTAGAGACTACTGCGCAACCACTGCTAATAGCATAGGAAAAGGTGCCACTTACAGCCTGATTTCTATCTTTTGAAGTAAATAGATAAACATCCGATACATGTAAATATTCCAATAGTTCGTTAGTTTCAAGATAACGATTAATAAAGAGGACGTTCGATTGTAATCCTAACTCAATAACTTTTTGTTCAAGTGAGTTTCTGTACTTCTCGCCTTCTTTAAGTAGAATGTTGGGATGCGTCTTTCCAAGAACTAAGAATAGCGTTTCGGGGTTTGTTGATATAATATTCGGTAGCGCTTCTAAGGTAGTTTCTATATTTTTACTTGAGCTAAGTAATCCAAAAGTGGTAAGAATCTTTTTCCCTGAAAGTTGTAATTTATCACGTATTGCCCTTTTATCTTTTGAAGGCAATAAATGTGTTCCGTGTGGAATTATTGAGATTAAATTTACCGGAACGTTGTAGTCCTGAACAAGAATTCTCGAAGCATCACTTGTCATTACAATTATGGAAGAAACGATTTCTGATAAACTTTTAATCATTTCCTTAATCGATTCATTAGGATTTGGAAGCACTGTATGAAACACAATAACGATAGGTTTAGTTATGTATTTGCACATAAGAAGAAACTCGTCGGGGAAAGCAGAAAATAAACCAAATTCGTGCTGAATTACTACAATTTTGATATTAACATCCTTGTTAATGTAAAAAGCACTTTTTATGTAAGAATTTGGCAAGTCTTCTCTTAGCACTATTCGTGAATCGAATGAGTTTTGATTCGTTATAGCACCGGTTTCTATTGCACAAACTTGAAATTGAAAGGTGTTATGGAATTGTTTGGAAAGAGCGTTGATTAAATCTTGGGAGTATGTGGCTATTCCGCATTCTCTTGGTGGAAATGTTGTAATGAAAAGAATCTTCGGCAAGTTGATTGTTTCAGATACAAGTTTTTCCCCATTTTTTACCATTGGCACTAAGATTCCTGATTCAGGGTAACTTACCGATTTTGCAGTTTTTCTGCTGAGAATTGATTCCATTTTTTTAGTTTTTGTTTAAATTTAATTCCCTTATTAATGAACTGAGACTTACAGATGCTCTTGCAATTCGTTCGTCCGCAGCTCCATAATAAATTTCCAAGTTATCTCCATCAACTATTGCACCTGTAGGAAAACAGACATAACTCACTTCACCATTAATTTCCCAATCTAATTCTGGACTGAATAAAGGATAAGGGAGTCTGGCAATTTCATTTTCAGGGTTCTCCAAATCTAATAAAGCTGCACAAACAGAGTAAACTAATCCTTTTTGCATTTTTTCTACCCCATGATAGATTAATATCCAGCCATATTTTGTCTCTATGGGTGGACAACCACTCCCTATGTAGCTGCTTTCGTGAGCATACTTAGGCGTTAGAAGGATGTGTTTTTCAAATTCACGAAAGTATTTATGCCAGAATTGATGGGTTAAATTGTCTAATGAGTAAACATTGATTACAATTTGAATATCTGGTTTTATTCTATGTAGAAAGTAAAAAAGATTGTTTATTTTTCTTGGAAATAATAGAAGATTTTTATCCCATATTAGACTATTTCTATTGGTAATTTTGCCCAGTACCTGGTATTCCATGTTCTTGATATAATCTTCATCTACTTTTCTATTATTTTTTATATATTCGAAGAATTCATGATAAGTTATTTGTGGTACAACTATTCCATGTTTTTCCCAGTTTTTAAGATCTTTGGATGTAGCGAGTGCTCCTAGTGCATTTACCCCATTGTAAGCGGTGTACGACATATAGAATGTGTCTTCAATCTTAACGATTCTAGGATCTTCTACACCTTCAGATTCATATTCGTATTCCGGTACTATTAAAGGTTTATCACTTCTGTACTCTATTTCATGCGAAGTACTTAATATGCAATAGCCAATTGATGATTTGTAATCATCCGCAACCGCACGGTAGAATATATGTATTTTGCCATCTTCTTTTATTACAGCAGGATTTAATATTCCTCTGCTTTCAAAAGGATGGCTGGTTTTTGAAAGTAAAATTCCGTATCTGGTTACATCAATCATGTGATTTGCTTTAAGTTATTATTATTACACAGTATTAGCTTACCTTTTTGTTTCCTTGATTAGTAACATTAGGTGCTTTAAATTGAACAAAGAGAATACACATTTGTAAAACGAATATACACTATCGTAAAAAGCTATTCAATGGCAACGTTCCGAGCTTTTTTACATGGCACTTTTTCCGCTGATTCCCGCTGATTCATACGCTGATTTGCGCTAATCTGCGTTGGAAACTACCCTAACAGCCATTTTTTGAAATTTGCGTAAATCTACCGGGAAACTTGCCAATCTAAAGGGCTTTTACGATTGTGGATTTTCATTTTGTAAAATGGCTTCAGACACCTCGTGATTGCTCGTTGAATAATCACTAAGAAGTTTGTAAAGTGACACTTCAAGCACGCGGTTCGTAAGCATTTAGTGACTTGAGCGCAATCGAAAGTACACCAAGAGTCAACACATACACTACCTTATAAAAGAGTTTCCAACTTGCTTTTTAATGCTTGTGGAAATCCTTCCTAACTATTAGCCTAACAAAAAAAATTCTCTGTTACAATATTTAGCATTCTCCTCAACTAAATTCCTTAGGAAAGAGGAGCTAAAATTAACATATTGAACCCGTTAATGTTAATTTACATTTTGTTACACTTCGCTTTAAGCTGTTTTTTTTCATACCCAAATCTACTGACTTACCTACCGCAAAGTGTTACAGTATTTGTATTTTTATTTGCACAATTATTAAACTTTCCATAGATTTAGAATAATTCACAGTAAATTAATTCTCAAATCTCAATTCTCAATTCTCAATTCTCAATTAAATATCTTCAAGGTTAATTCTGTTTTTTCTAGGCAATGATTTGTAGAAAGATGGAGTTAACCCTGTTATTTTTTTGAATTGGTGTGACAAATGTGCAACACTGCTATAATGTAATAAATCTGCAATTTCACTTAATGAAAGTTCTTCATACATAATCAATTCTTTAACTCTTTCTATTTTATTTAAAATAATGTAATGCTCTATGGTCATTCCTTTTGTTTTAGAGAAAAGTGTAGATAATTTAGTATAGTCCATGTTTAACTTCTCACTAAGATATCCCGAGAATTTATGTTTCGGAAGCTCTTTACTTTGATGAACCATTTCAATGATAATGTGAATAATACTTTCGATTATAATGGAATTTTTATCTGACATTATTTCTAATCCGGATTCATGAAGAATCAACTTTAACTTATTTAATTTATCATGCGGAGTATTGGCATTTAAGGTTATTTCTCCTAAATCTATTTTAAAAAAATTGATGTCAAGTTTTATTAATGTTGACGCTACAAACATTTTGCAACGACGACTTACCATATTCTGCACATGAATTATCATAGTGCTTTCATCTGAAATTCCTCCAATTATTGGATGAATTGAGTTTCTTTCAATTGAGGATTTCATCTAGGTAATTTTAAAAGTGCAAAAGTACCCATAAAAACTAATCTATTCTGATTATATTTTATGGATTTATTAGCCCTTGAAGATAGCGCATTTCTGATAATCACCAAAGTAATTATGAATAATGCAAAACATAGATAAACTTAAAGTAATCGTACTGGAATGGATTGGTTAATCCATTCCTCTTTCTCGTTTGATTGCTTCCCAGGCTGAATTTAACTGCTGGAAATTCTCATTAGCTGCTTTTTGTGCAGCTTCACCCTGGTGTGCATACCGGTCTGGATGTAGTTCCATAGCTCTTTTGCGGTATGCTTTTTTCAACTCTTCATCGGTCGAGTTTGAATCGAGTCCCAGCAACTTGTAGGCATTTCCGGTATTAGGAAGGAAAGGTTCTGAGAGACGTCGGTATTCGGCTTGGGCAATGCCAAGTAGGCGAGCTATGTTCTCCAACATTGCCGATTCAGCCTTACTCACACGCTGATCGGCATCTGCCAGTCGGAACAATACTTGCAACAAATCTAATCTTGCCGAATAGGCAATACTTGTCCGGATATGCTGGCAGGCGTCGTTTACCGGAATTTCTCTTTTTAGAATTTCTCTGAGCCTCAAAAGCCTTTCCCTGGCCCGATGTTCTCCAAATTGATTGACAAAAAACATCTTCATGAAATCCAGTTCTGCATGCACTACTTTGCCATCAGCTTTCATGACAGCAGCACTTAACACTAAGATAGCCATGCTAATATCATTAGGACGTTGAACAGGTTCAGACAGAGTTCTCTTCCTTGATGGTGGAACTTCATCTGCTTGTCCCGCTTTTGTTATGAAGCTTCCAACCACAAAGCCAATGAATGCTCCGGGAAAACCTGCTAAAGCAAAGCCTAACAACGCCAGAAACAGCCTAATCAAAATCACGGCGCAAAGATGCAGACTATCGCTTCAATCAAGGTTGAAAAACCAACTGACAAGTACGCTCTTCCGCAAATAATTGTGCTGCTACCGTCCGCAATTCTTCGGCAGTAACTGCCTCCAGCTTCGCCATAAGCTCTTCCAGTGTGTCTATTCTCTGATAATCCAATAAACTTTTACCCAGCGACAGCATGAGCGACTGTCTGCTTTCTTCAGCCATAGCAATTCGTGCTTGGAACTGGCGAACCGCCTGGGTAAACATCTTCGGCTTAAGTACTTGTTCCGCCAGCTTGTTGAGCTCTCTGCGGACTAACGTGTTCACCCTCTTTAGCTTTTTAGGATCACAGCACGTGTAGATGGTCAGCAATCCAGTATCGGAAAAAGGAGTAAAGCTACTGTCGATGGCATACACCAATCCTTCGCGCTCTCGGATGCTCAGATTCAAGCGGGAGTTCATATTGTCTGCCCCCAAAATGTTGTTCAGCAACATCAGCGTCGGACGCTGCACACTGTGAAGAGATGGGGCTTCAAATCCCAGAATCTGGTAAGCTTGCTGCCCCTGCCACGTTACAAGCTCATGGAAAGGGGTGATAGGTCCGGGTTTTAGCCGCTCAGAAAGTGCTTGCTTTTTAGACGAGGCCGGTAAATGCTTTTCAACCATTCTCGCGACTTCTTCCGGCCCACGCGGGCCGCAATAGCTAAAGACCAACTGTTCCGGAACGTATAAACGCTGTTGAAAACTCTGCAAATGCGGTCGAGTAAAAGCCTGAACCGATGTTTCAGTACCCAGGATGTAGTGACCCAAAGCATGATGAGGAAAACATTTCGCCTCAAACTCGTCATAAACCAGCTCTTCTGGAATATCTAAGTAGGTGTTGATTTCATCAATAACGATGGCCTTTTCTTTTTGAAGTTCTTTCTCAGGAAACGAAGCCCGAAACACGATGTCTGTTAGTAAATCAATCGCCTTAGGTAGGTACTGATCCATCAGACTGGCATACACCGTGGTTTTCTCTTTGGTGGTGTAGGCATTGAGTTCTCCACCTACCAGTTCAAGAGCATTCAGAACATAAAATGAAGAACGCCTCTCCGTTCCTTTAAACAACATGTGTTCAAGAAAATGCGCCAATCCTTTTTCCTCTCCCTGTTCATCACGAGTGCCAGCCTGAATTACCCATCCGCAATGCGCCACCAGCGACCTACTTTCTTTGTAAACCAGACGATAGCCGCCCCGAAGCGCTATAACCTCCTGCCTCATGCGGCAAAGGTCATCACATCATTATGATTTTTCGTTTATAGCTCGTAGGTTTTTTGTAATACCGTCTTATGAAAGGAAGTTTCTGAAGCATTCTCCTTATTGATGTCATGGTTTTTGGTTTGGTTAGATAAAGCTAAAACTTCGATTGCAGCCTAGAAATGCAGTTTTCTTAGGCTTGAATTAGTAAGGATATGTATAGAAATAGTCATAAACTTTCCCTTCCATTTCTTTAAGATTTTAAAATATGGATAGAATGAAATGAAGAAAAAATTATATCAAACCGAAGATTTAGTTTTTTATTAGCCACAGACTTTCGTTAAAACAAGGTTTTAGGAGTAAACAGTTTTCAATTAAAGATTACGCACACCGATAAAAGTTTCAGCACCTGAGATTGTTGAGAAGTACGTATTGGTGATTAGAAGAAGAGATTTTCGCATTCCTAAAACGAATATGCACTATCGTAAAAAGCTATTCAACGGCAACGTTCCGAGCTTTTTTACATGGCACTTTTCCCGCTGATTCATACGCTGATTTGCGCTAATCTACCGGGAAACTCGCCAATCTAAAGGGCTTTTACGATTGTGGATATTCATTTCCTAAATGAAGGAGCGATTCGCTTCAACATGGTTATTTCCCCCAGATTTTCGCAGATTAACACAGAATCACGCACCTCAGTAGGGTAGAAGTAGAATCCTAACCGGCATCATGATTCTATGGAAATCTGCGCTTGTATTTTTCAATAATGGCAAACTTTGCAACTGCGAAAATCTGCCCGAAATGCTTGTGGTTTATAAAAGATATAATTCTTCGAAGAATAAGCCTCTCAGTTTTAAATTTTAAAAACGAAAATGAAACAGTAAAAATGAAATACTTCAATCGCCTTATTCAGATTTCGGATAATGTTTCGGACGAATTTTACACGTAGCTTCGAAAAAACTGATGAATATAGTTTGCTTGCCCTCCACTCTATGGCATATTCATTAGCTTCATAGCCTATTTTTGGTTTCTAATCAGGAAAATGTTTCAATTTCTTTTGAAGCGCGACTCAGCCTTTCCGGCGTTACTGCTGCTCTTAGCATGCGGCATCGGGTTGAGTTTCTTTCCATCTCCAGCCATGATGCTGACTCCCGAGTCAGGACCACTGGCCTTACTAATGGTTCAACATCCAATCCCTGTTTCATTTCAGATTGGCATCTGGCTTTTTTTACTATTGTTTCAATCCTGGCAATTTCATCGTCTTCACCAAATACAGGGGTTAAGCGAAGACCGAGACAGTCTTTTTTTATTTTCTTATGGAACCATGCTTATGCTGGTGCCTGCAATGAGAGTTACATCAGACATCTTTCTTGCTCAGTCGTTATTATTATGGTCGCTCATAGACCTTAAAGCAGTTTATACCCAAGCCAAAACAGGTCGTGCATTCAATATGGGGCTTAAATTGTCCCTGGCATTTTTATTTTATAAACCGATAATCTTGGTTTTTCCAGCCTTGCAATTATGCATGTTGCTTGGTGGTGCTATAACTTTTCGCCTCTTTCTTGTCGGATGGCTGGGCTTCATAAGCCCGTTGTACCTCGTCGGCGGAACCTTGTATTTGTTTAATGAGCTTGATGCATTTCTCGCCGTAACTACCCGATTAAGGCCGGAGTACTATCCCCTACACCTACTCGACAAACGCTTGTGGTTTCCCATATCGGTAGTTTACGGCGCTACGCTAATACTTGCATTTTGGTTCAGAAGCCAAAGAAGGATTGAAGTACAGTACCAAGTCTATAATCAGCTTCATTGGGCATTGATGTTTCTGTTGGTTTTGGTAGTCATTTTTATCCCGAATCAGGGATTGAGAGCAATAGTCTTTTGCCTAATACCATTGGCTTACTTCAATGCCAGGCTATTGAAACAGCTCGGCAAACCATGGACTTTTGAAGTATCTGCTATTTTGCAAATGCTAATTCCTTTTGCAGTTGCCTTTATTTTGACGCGTTGATGCCGTAATCGCTGTTATTTTTGCAGCATGAAAATCGGTGTCGTTGTCTTTCCCGGTTCCAATTGCGATCGGGATACCCTTTACCTTGGAGCTCAGTTGTTGGGTATTGAAACGGTTCCACTCTGGCACAAAAGCCATGATTTGCAAGGTTGCGACTTTGTTATCCTGCCCGGTGGCTTCTCCTATGGCGATTATCTTCGCTCTGGTGCTATTGCACGTTTTGCTCCCATTATGCAAGAAGTAGTTGCTTTTGCCGCGAAAGGAGGATATGTAATGGGCATTTGCAACGGCTTTCAAATCCTTACTGAAGCACACTTGCTTCCGGGCGCCTTGCTTCGAAACAACAGCAGGCTCTTCATCAGCAAACCGGTTTACCTAAAACCACAGACTTTCAACACGTTAATTACAGGAGCCTTGCAACCCGATGAAGTGTTGCAGATTCCTATTGCACATGGCGAAGGACGGTATTTTACAGACGATGTTGGGTTGAAAGCTCTCCAAGATAACGATCAAGTGCTGTTCCACTACTGCGATTCCAATGGCAATTGTTCCGAAGAAGCAAATCCCAATGGTTCTTTAGAAAATATTGCGGGAGTTTGTAATGTAGGAAGGAATGTTTTTGGAATGATGCCACATCCTGAACGTGCTGCCGATGTTATTCTTGGCAATACCGATGGACTCCGCTTATTTGAGTGGGCACTCCAGCTTGCTGATAAGGCTTAAACTATGGAGCAATTGCCAGCAGATGCGCTGCCGGCCTACACCCGCGCTCAGCTTGCTTTGAGAAACGGGCAGGATAAAGACGAAATCTGGGTAGCGTACAATGGGTATATTTACGATATGACTTCCAGCCGTTTGTGGCGTAATGGCCGCCATTATGAACATTGGGCAGGTCAGGACCTAACAGTTGAACTCAAAGCTGCTCCCCATACCGAGCGCGTCTTCGAACGATTTTCTCCAATTGGCATCCTTACTTCTTGAACTATGAACCCTGTTTCGCTCAAATCTTTCAATTCCTTTGGTGTAAACGCTTTTGCC
The DNA here is from genome assembly GCA_943373175.1 of Chitinophaga pinensis. Lineage (GTDB taxonomy): Bacteria > Bacteroidota > Bacteroidia > UBA7662 > JAIXUI01 > JAIXUI01. The sequence continues at coordinate 12,920 of CALSBM010000057.1, forward strand.
GCCCGTCTGCTTCATGTCTATCACGAAGAAGACTTGCCGGGAATTCTCACCGCCGTAGCCGATGACCCATACCTTATCTTAGGCGGAGGAAGTAACATGCTTTTTGTGCAAGATTTCCCCGGTTGGGTTATTCGCATGGCCATACCCGGAATACACATTGAAGAAGATTATGAGGATTATGCGATTGTTTCAGCAGGTGCAGGCGTAGTATGGAACGACTTAGTGCAATTCGCTTTGAAACATCAACTGGGAGGATTGGAGAATCTATCGCTTATCCCCGGAACAGTTGGTGCAGCACCTATTCAAAATATCGGAGCTTACGGAGTTGAATTGGCCGATGTATTTTGCCGCTTGAGGGGCTATGACCGCAGAGACAGGCAATTTCACTTTTTTGATAAAGAAGGATGTCATTTTGGATACCGCGATTCCGTGTTCAAACGCAAATTCCGTAGCGACTTTTTCATTACAAAAGTGTGGTTCAAACTTTTCAAAGCACCACACGTCCTCAAGTTATCCTACGGAAGCCTGAGCGAAGAGTTGAACAAAGCCGGAATTGCACGTCCCGGTATTAAAGAAGTAAGCGAAATGGTGTGCAAAGTGAGGGTTAGCAAACTGCCCGACCCGTCACAAATAGGCAACGCCGGCAGCTTTTTCAAGAATCCCGAAGTGCCCCAATCAGAGGTTGAACCATTATTGCAGCAATATCCCGATTTACCTCACTGGCCAATTGCCGGAGAGAAAGTCAAACTTTCCGCTGCCTGGATGATCGAGCAAGCCGGCTGGAAAGGAAAAGTGTATGGAAATACCGGCACATACGCCCGACATGCCTTAGTACTGGTTAACCACGGCGAAGCAACCGGCCAAGAAATCTGGGAACACGCCATGCGTATCATCCAGTCCGTAGAAGAGCAATTCGGAATCCGCTTAGAGCCAGAAGTGAACATCATCAGGCAGTGACCGCCAAGCAACCACCACTACTGTACGCACAATAGACATAGAAACGCATTCATAGACCACCTGCACAGGCTCAAACCCCCAAGGAAACACAACCAAACAACTCAACTCCACCGAAAATCATAGAAAAAGGCTCATCTATGAACAGAGTTGAAGAACCATTTGGGCGTGCCCCCCGCGCCTAACACTCCAGCACAATCACCACCCCACCACCCACAACCCGTGGCCTCAATCGATCGGCGCGGCGGTCGTGCCCTTGTGGGGTGTCGTACGGGCCGGGCGGAAAGGCCAGCGTCCCAACAGCCCATCCCCATTCCATAACTGCATCAATTGCCGCCCTGCCCGCACCCGGCTTCGCCGGCCCACCAGGCCACTCACGCGAAGAACACCCCAACGACCCATCACCGTAGCCCTGAAAGGTTCGCAGGTTTATAGAACGGAAGCAATGGCCACGGTTTCTGCGACCCTTTCAGGGTCGAACAAAATCTTTTCGCACATTTTCTATAAACCTGTAATCCCTTCGGGATTAATGGGAACAAAACCGACCCTGAAAGGGTCAAAGGTTTATAGAACGGACGCATTAGCCACAGTTTCTGCGACCCTGAAAGGGTCAAAGGGTTATAGAAAGGAATCGTTGTCCACAGTTTCTGCGACCCTGAAAGGGTCAAAGGTTTATAGAAAGGAAGCGATAGCCACGGTTTCTGCGACCCTGAAAGGGTCGAACAAAATCTTTTCCTCCATTTTCTACAAACCTGAAATCCCTTCGGGATTAATGGAATCAAAACCGACCCTGAAAGGGTCAAAGGTTTGTAGAACGAAATAATCACCCACACCTGCGACCCTGAAAGAGTCGAACAATATTCGTTTTACCCTTATCTATAAACCTGAAATCCCTTCGGGATTAATGGGAACAAAACCGACCCTGAAAAGGGCAAAGGGTTATAGAACGGAAGCGCTGTTTTGGTTTCTGCGACCCTGAAAGGGTCAAAGGTTTATAGAACGGACGCATTAGCCACGATTTCTGCGACCCTTTCAGGGTCGAACAAAATCTCTTCGCACATTTTCTACAAACCTTCAATCCCTTCGGGATTAATGGGAACAAAACCGACCCTAAAAGAGCCGAACAATATTCGTTAAACCATGGTCAATAAACCTGTAATCCCTTCGGGATTGGTGGAATCTATCCCGACCCTGAAAGGGTCATATGTTTATAGAACGAAATCATCACCCACACCTGCGACCCTAAAAGGGTCGAACAAAATCTTTTCGCACATTTTCTACAAACCTGTAATCCCTTCGGGATTGGTGGAATCTATCCCGACCCTGAAAGGGTCATAGGTTTATAGAACGGACGCATTAGCCACGATTTCTGCGACCCTGAAAGGGTCGAACAAAATCTTTTCCTCTATTTTCTATAAACCTGTAATCCCTTCGGGATTGGTGGAATCTATCCCGACACTGAAAGGGTCATAGGTTTATAGAACGGACGCATTAGCCACGATTTCTGCGACCCTTTCAGGGTCGAACAAAATCTTTTCGCACATTTTCTACAAACCTGTAATCCCTTCGGGATTAATGGGAACAAAACCGACCCTGAAAAGGGCAAAGGTTTATAGAACGGAAGCGCTGTTTTGGTTTCTGCGACCCTGAAAGGGTCAAAGGTTTATAGAAAGGATTCGTTGTCCACAGTTTCTGCGACCCTGAAAGGGTCGAAGATTTATAGAACGGAAACATTGGTCGCGGGAACACCCCGGACAGTCAAAAGAACAACCCGGACAGTCGAAAGAACACCCCGGACACAAGAAAGAACAACCCGGACAGTCAAAAAAACAACACGGACAGTCGAAAGAACAACCCGGACACACGAAAGAACAACCCGGACAGTCGAAAGAACAACCCGGACACAAGAAAGAACAACCCGGACAATCGAAAGAACAACCCGGACACACGAAAGAATAACCCGGACAGTCGAAAGAACAACCCGGACACACAAAAGAACATCCCGGACAGTCGCGGGAACTACAACGTTCGAACCACCTAGTAGAGACATCCATTTATGGTGTCTCCCTAAGAAAAACGGCCCCACCAGCCCTGAAAGGGTGGAATACCAAATAATAGGAGCCCTATCACAACATCGAAATACGCCCAACGTGTCCGGTGGAAGGTGGCAAATGGCAACCTATTTCCATTAGAGCCGCAATTCTGCCAATTCAGTGGACATACCGCATGGATTTCCCATCAAGCATTCCAATTAAAGATACCCAACCAGGGAAATCCCCTCTGGCATGTCCCTACCTACACCGTAGAAGGAGTAGGTGGAGATTGAAACACTGCCAAACTAAACGGAGCCGCTTGCTCCGACACTGGAAAAGGTAGGGACGCGGCACAGCGTATTTCCGTGCGCCTTTACATTGGGCAAGCTATTCCGTGGAAATACGCCCGACGTGTCCGGTGGAGAGTGGATGTAATAATGATGGTTCCATTTATACCACAAAGCCATCCTCCGATAAAACGTAAAAGCCTCAGGTGTAAACACCTATAGTGCCGTCCACACCCTACGGGACACCTTCGCCACTCCCCCTATTAGAAAACGGCACCGACCTGCGCTACATTCAACAACTCCTTGGCCACGCCTCCACCAAAACAACGGAAGTCTATACACCTCTCACCAAAAGAAGCGAAGAAAAGTTGAAGAGTCCTTTGGATTTTTTGGAAGGGATTTGAGAAAAAACGATATTGCAACAAGAGAAAAAACGCTCCTCTACCTCATTGAAAATGGATAACATCCTAATAATGAACACAATAGGCCGCCTTCGCACGAAAGCGAACTATGCGCAATGCGTGACACACACCAATAGAGCAGAATATGCGCATTGCGTGATACATCTTCATACGGCATATATCACGCAGGAGTGCGCATATTAGGATGTTATAGGCAAGTGTAAAAGACGACAGTGCAACGACAAACAGACAACTATAAACGAGAAAAAAGTAAACCATTTTGACAGGTGACCAACGACATAGAAACGATACAACATTTGGACAGCGAGCAAGCCGACACTCCTTGCCGACCCTTCTGTGTTTTATTTTTTTTCCCACCGCACAAAATATTTTGAAATTCTTTGGCAGCCGCACAAATGGCACATTTGCATTTGCCCCGACACTCAAAGCCAACCCTTCGGCAAATGCAAAAGAGCCATTTTTTGCCAACGCACCGATAAATAACCGTATTTTGGACACTGTTTTAATTGATAGAACTTAAAAATGACATTTAATGAAGATTCAAGAGTAAAAATACCTGCAATCGTGCATCTGACACGGTTAGGTTACACCTATCTACCTAAGACAAGTTTCACTAATCTTCACCCTGACATAAACATTTTCAAAGACCAGTTCAAGGCAGGACTTTCTAAAATCAATGACAAAGAATTTATAGACACCGAAATTGATTCCTTTCTTTCGGAACTCAACATTCAACTTGAAAACAGTGACCTTGGTAAACGATTCTACAAAAGTTTGACAGGTGATTTTCCAGTTAAGCTGATTGACCTTGACAATTTCGCAAGCAACATTTTTAGTGTTGTAACCGAACTCACATACAAAAACGAAGAAGAAGAATTCAGACCAGATATTACTTTGCTGATTAACGGAATGCCTTTGGCATTCATTGAAGTGAAGAAGCCGAACAACAGGGAAGGAATTTTAGCCGAACGAAACAGAATAAATGTTCGTTTCAAAAATCCGAAGTTCAAAAAGTTCATGAACATAACGCAGTTGCTTGTTTTCTCTAACAATCAAGAGTATGACGAGGAAAGCATCACACCTATTCAAGGTGCATTCTACGCAACGCCTGACCCTGAACAAGTAATGTTTAATTGTTTCAGAGAGGAAGACACAAGCATTGTTCAAAATGTAAAAGCCGAAGAAACAGAAATTGAAAAACAAATATTGTTGGACAACAATATTGTTTCCATTCTTGGCACTTCTGAATACAACACTGCAAAAGAATTAAATTCCCCAACCAATCGTGTGCTGACTTCAATATTCAGCAAACAGCGTTTCAAAACAATTTTGAAATATGGTTTTGCTTATGTGAACAGTTCCGATAAAATCGGAAACCGAATTGAGAAACACATCATGCGTTACCCTCAATTGTTTGCGACATTGGCGATTGAGAAAAAACTAAATGAGAAAATAAAAAAAGGAATCATTTGGCATACCCAAGGAAGCGGTAAAACCGCTTTGGCATTTTACAATGTTTCCTACTTAAAAGATTATTATCAGAAGCAAAACATCATAGCAAAATTCTATTTCATTGTTGACCGTTTGGACTTGGCAACGCAAGCCAAAAACGAATTTGAAGCAAGAGGATTGAAAGTTGAAATGATTAGTTCAAAAGATGATTTCGTTAAGAACATCAAAACGGCTGGTGCAACGGCAAGCGGTATTGGAGAGCAAACTATAACTGTTGTAAACATTCAGAAATTTTCTACCGAATCTATTTCGCAAGTTGCAGACTACAACTTGAATGTGCAACGCATTTATTTTTTAGATGAAGTTCACCGAAGCTACAATCCCAATGGTTCCTTTCTTTCAAACTTAGTTACATCAGACCGTGATGCAGTATTGATTGGACTTACAGGAACACCGCTGATTACAGGAGATGTAAAGAGTAAACAAATTTTTGGCGACTACTTCCACAAATACTATTACAACAAATCCATTGCAGACGGCTATACTTTAAAGTTACTTCGTGAAGCCATTGAAACAACTTTCAGAAATCAAGTGAAAGGAATTTTGGAAGCGATAGAAACCGAACAAGGCACACTCACAAAAAGTGAAGTATTTGCACACAAGAAATTTGTTGAGCCGTTGGTTGAATACATCATTACAGATTTTAAGAAAAGCCGAGTAATTCATAACGACCATTCCATTGGCGGTATGATTGTTTGCGATTCATCTGACCAAGCAAAAATGATTTTTGACTATGTTCAAAAATACAATGAAAAGCAAACCATCATTCGTAAAATAACAGAACCTAATTCAGAATATGGAATTGCTGCCGAACCAACAGAAGAATATCTGAAACCAGAAGATGCACCGATAACTGCGGCATTAATTCTGCATGACGTGGACACGAAGCAAATTAGGAAAGACAATCAAACAGATTTCAAACAAGGAAAAATTGACTTATTGATTGTTTATAATATGCTTCTGACGGGCTTTGATGCAAAGCGTTTAAAGAAAATGTATTTGACAAGAGTTGTAAGAGAACATAACCTTTTGCAAACACTAACAAGAGTAAACCGACCTTACAAAAATTTCAAGTATGGCTTTGTGGTTGACTTTGCCGACATCAGAGCAGAGTTTGACAAAACCAATAAGGAATATTTTAAGGAACTGCAAGCAGAGTTAGGCGATGTAGCAAAAGAATATTCAAACTTATTTAAATCAAACGAAGAAATTGAAGCAGAGATTGCAGAGATAAAAGAAAAATTGTTTCTCTATGATTTCACCAACTTAGAAGAGTTTCAAAAAATCGTAAGCAAGATTACCGACAAGAAAGAAATTACTGAACTCAAAAAATGCTTGGAGAACTTAAAGAGTTTATACAACATCATAAAGATTTTAGGCTACACCGAACTCTTAGACAAATTCACTTTTGACAAAGTGAACAAGTTGTATCATGAAGTTGCAAATCGCATTGACATTATTAACCTGAAAGAAAATTTAGAGAACGCAACCGACAACGCCAACTTGCTGAATATTGCGTTGGAGAATTTCAATTTTCAATTTCGTAAAATCGGAGAACATGAATTGCAGATTGCCGACAAATTTAGAAACGAATTAGAACGGACAAGAGTTGAATTAGTAGAAAGAAACTTTGACAAGAAAGACCCGAAATATTTATCGTTGTTTGAAGAACTGTTAAGACATTTCAAAAAGAAAAACATTGAAGAATACACAGGCGATGAAATGGCAGAAGCAATTAAAACTTTGAAAGAAATATATGCACAGGCAAACGCATTGAACAATAAAGATGCACAGCTTGCAGCCAAGTATGATAACGATGCAAAGTTTGCACGAATACACAAACGAATTAGAGAAAACAAACTTACTGTGTTGGACACCGACATTGCTTTGCATGAAGTGTTGCTAATCATTAAACACAAAACGGATGAAACGATAATCAACAATCAGGCATTGTTAAACAACGAAGATTATTTTTCGGAAGCAACCAAGCGAACCATTATTGAAACATTGGAAGAAAGAGGAATCAGAAATTTAGATTTGGTGCGTTTTATCAATCACACATTAGTAACCGAATATTTTTACCAAAGGAAAGCAGCATAAATGACAAAGCACTTAGAACATACACAGAAAACAAAGGAACTGATAGACGGCTTGAAAACCATTTGCAGCAATTACGGATTGGGCAATGCAGGAAGCGAATACAAAATCATTACAGAAGTTTTCCTCTACAAATTTTTGAACGATAAATTTTTGCATGAAGCAAGAAACGCAAACAAAGAATTAAAGAACAGCCAAAATATTGAAGCCGACATTCAGAGCATGAAAGATGCTGACTATGAATACATGCTAGAGAAAATTGGTGAGCGAAGTGCAAAGTTTGGAAAGACACATTTTATAAGTTCGCTTTTCAATAAACAGAATGAGGAGAACGAAGAAAAATTTCACGATAGGTTTGACAGAACACTAATTGAAATTGCAGACCTTAATATCAAGCTATTTTCGGTTGCTACCATTGACAAAGAACGCATACGACTGTTTGATAAACTCTCCCCTTACATCATTGAGAGCAATCAGAAATCGCCATTCTGCAAAGCTGTTATCAACAAATTAGTTGCGTTCAGTTTTGAACCTATTTTTGAAGAAAAATATGATTTCTTTTCTACCATTTTTGAATACCTGATTAAGGACTACAACAAAGACAGTGGAAAGTATGCAGAGTATTACACACCGCCAACCGTTGCCAAAATCATGGCCCGCATACTTGCACCCGAACCGGTAAAAAGCGTTACGCTTAACGACCCATCATCAGGTTCTGGCAGCTTAGTTTTAGCATTGGCTCATCAAATTGGTGAAGACAAATGCAGCATCTACACACAAGATATTTCGCAAAAATCATCAGAGTTTTTGAGATTAAATTTAATCTTAAACAACTTAGTGCATTCATTGCACAAATGAATATACGCAATCATAAAAGGGAGGTTAATACAGCCAAATTCAGCAACTTAGGTAAAACTTGAGCTGGTTGATATCTCAGGTTGAACTTAAAGGTGAATTCATCAAGGTAGTTTTGAAGGTACTTTTGATCAACATAGAAGAAG
>CALSBM010000058.1:0-20908 GCA_943373175.1 Chitinophaga pinensis
GAACTGCTTTGGCTCCTGATGCTGTTTTTACAACCCTTACTTTCATGCCCAAATACCCCTTAGTGCGGTAAAAATACAACTTTAGACTTGCATAATACAGATTATCAATGTGTTAGCTCCGCACTAAATTTTAAGGGGACAAGTCGGGAGATTTCAGTTCCAAAGTTTATGACTTCAGCATATCGCATGGCATAGGTTATTTGGTCAAATTCTGGCCAAACAGTGGGTTAGTTTTAGGGCTACGGTTTGATTGGAATGTTAAAAGTGAGAACCCAATTGGTCAGCTTAGAATAGGCTATCGGTTTGGTTTGTAAGGGATTGAACACCTTATAGTAAACAGGGGTGTTCTGCTTTAAACCACTAAAACAAAAAACCGCCTCAGAACAGTCTGAAAGGCGGTTTTTGCGTTCCCATCAGGGCTCGAACCTGAAACCTATTGCTTAGAAGGCAATTGCTCTATCCAGTTGAGCTATGAGAACCTTGCTCGAAGCGGTGCAAAAGTAAGAAAATCGTAACCTTTCACAAGGCCTACTTTTCTGTATATGTCCAGGTAGTGAGGCCATCCTGGGAGAAGGCAATTTTTCGAACTTGCCCTCCGAATTGTTGAAGCCGTTCAGCAACTGCAAACCGAGTGTTCCCAGGACAAAAGAAGAACATGTAACCACCACCACCTGCTCCAGATATTTTTCCTCCTGTAGCTCCCGCTTCTATCGCAGCAGCGTAGATTTCGTCAATCAATGCATTACTTATGCCTTCGGCAGTACGTTTTTTGTGCTGCCATCCAAAATCTAGAATTCTTCCCATTTCGGAGAGTCTGCCTTTTAGGACGGCTTCTTTCATCTGTCTGGCTTGTTCTTTTAATTGAAACATTGCATCCAACGAACTATCTTTCTTTCCGGCAATATTTTTCGATTGAGCTTCTATAATCCGGCTGGAAAGGCGGCTGGTTCCTGTAAAATAAAGCACTAAGTTAGTTTCTAATTCAGCAACTACAGGAGGTTTAATCCTTAAAGGATTCACAATAACCTGGTCTCCATCGTAAAACTCCATATAGTTAAACCCTCCAAAAGCTGCAGCATACTGGTCTTGTCTTCCACCAGCCATTCCTAGCTCCGTCCTTTCAATGTGGTAAGCAAGATGCGCTATGTCGTACTCTCCAAGCGGAAGCTTCTGCCATTCCATGAAAGCACCAAGGATAGCAACTACCAACGTTGAGGAAGAGCCTAATCCACTGCCTGCTTCGGCATCTACATAAGTAGAAAGTTTAAACCCTCGCCATTGATTTTCGGGATATCGATTTCGTAAATGATTGTAAACCCCTTTGAGTAAATCTAATTGTCCATCAATAGGAAGTGAATCACTCATGGGGAATTCCAGCAATTCTTTTTTATCGATTGCATGAAGTACAATAACTGGTTCTTCGATAAGCTCTATAGTCGCATAAGCATACATACTGATGCAGGCATTCAGGATTAATCCTCCATGCAAATCGCAAAATGGGCTAACGTCTGTACCTCCACCGGCGAACCCGATGCGAAGAGGTGCTTTTGAACGGTAAATCACAAATTCGCCCTCCAGTAATTGAGCATATCAGAGATGGTTTGGTCTAAAGTGTAAGTTTGCTCCCAGCCTGTGTCTGCCTTCAGCTTGCGGTTATCGCCCCAGATGATGGCTTCATCCGTAGGGCGCATCAAGGATGGGTCTTGCCAGATTTCAAAAGGCACTTTTACTTCTTTCCGAATAATTTCAACTATTGCAGACATGGGATAGGCGTTTTCACCACAGATGTTATAGGCCTCTCCAGGCTTGCCCTTCTCTGCGAGAAGCCGCAACGCATGAGCCATATCCCGAACATCGGTAATAGCTCGTTCGGCAGTAAGGTTTCCAACTCGTAATCGGTTAGAAAGCCCTTTTTCTATTTCGATGGCTCGCTTGGTGAAGTCGCCGGCAGCATCGTTTTGTTTTCGTGGGCCGGTGGTGTTGAAAATTCTGGCTCTGATGCTTCTGATTCCAAAGCCTGCCCAATACTGATAGGCCAGTAAATCTTGAGCAACTTTGCTCACCCCATAAGGATGCAAGGGAAGAAGTTCGGCTTGTTCGCTGATGGGGACATTTTCAGGCCTAAGAGAGGCGCCGTATTCTGCGCTAGAACACGCAACTACTACCATTGGATTATAGGCTGAATCCACCGCTCGAATAGCCCTTATAGCTTCGAAAAGATGAATAGTGCCATTGACATTAGCATCGAAAGTAGCGATAGGCTGTTCCCAAGAAACTGTCGGATAGCTTTGTGCAGCAAGGTGAAAGATAGTGTGCGGCCTCATGCTTTCAATTAGCTCTGCAAGCGGTAAGGCATCCCGAACATCCAGCTTTACCATCTGGGCTCTTCCAACCATTTCATCAAAAATAATAGTAGGCCGAAAAAATGTTCCTACTACCGATTCATTTCGGCTGAAGTAAAAGTCGATGAGGTGAGAACCGACCATTCCGCATGCGCCGGTTATTAGTATTCCGTTATGAGGCTGTAATGTCATTATTGAAAGCAGTAGGCTACTCTTAGTGAGGGAAAAAAGTAAGTAGAAGCTCTGACATCACTACGGGTTCCAAGTAAAAAGCCTTCAACCCGTGCGTGAATATCAAATCTTCCCAATGGGGTTTGTGTGTAAATGCCAAAACCTGGAGCAAAACAGAACCTCAATCGTTTTACCTCATCAACCCCATCGTTACTGGTCCAAGTTCTGGCTACTCCGGCTTCAACAAGTACATACAGTGCCTTGCTTAGATTGTACTTTAGTCCGGCTTTAATGGGGATGTAATTAATAAAAGGAGTGCTAAGGCTATCACCTGCACTGCCATCGAGTCTGGAGTTAGCTAAAAAATAGGTATAACCTGCTCCAATAGTAGCGCTGAATTGTTTGTAGAACCGCTGGTCGAAACGGGCATTAACTCCGATGCCAAATCCTGATACTTCACCAAAGTCCTGAACTGGAAGGCTAAAGTCAAGGCCAACGGCAGTATAAACATCGTCGTTTTGCGCGAAAAGCCTTGAATTGACCCCGAGGAAGAATAGAAGAAAGAATATGCCAATAGGCCGGTAATTCATCCTGCAAAAATAGAGGGGAAACAACCGGCTTATTATCGTAGCAGTAGAGTAATTATGGGCTGAATGGGTTGTTAATAGATGTCCCAGGCTTCAAAGAGTTTGTCGATGAACTTGTTTTCTTCTCTGGTTATCTGATCATCGGACTTAATCAGCTTCATAGCTTTATCTAAGAATAAAGTACGTTCTGCCGGGGAGGTGCTGCTGAAAAAGTGATTCATAGACACTTCAAATTCTGCTTCCAGGGTTTGAGGATCGAGCAGTTGCAACCGTTCTTTTTCGGTTTCAATGAACGTTCCGGCGAGTTCGTCGTCCACAATTCCATTCAAAAAATCTCGGACAAACACTTCTTCTTCCGGCATCTGGTGCCCATCCACTAAGGAAAGAATCATCAATAGTTTGTAACCGGACGTAACTTTCGACATAATTTTTTTTTGCTCAGAGAAACGAAAGGTCGGAAAAATTAGTCTTTAAACACTTCGATTTCTTTTGTGACTTTCACCATATCGGTGAATTTTCCTACAAAGCGTGTAGCTCTTACGATATGATTGTCAATCCAGTGATAATTCCCACCTCTAGGTTTGCCCATAATCAAACCGTGGTACTTGAATCCGTTTCTGTTGAGCCACTCCTCTGTAACTTCTCTCATATCCTCAGTTCTGGAAGTAAAGAAATAGATGATATGTCCCTCTTCGAACCATTTATTAACAATTTCCAGGGCATCAGGATAAACTGCAGCATGTGGCATGCGCTCAGGTTCTTCGTTAGGAATATCGTCGCAAACAGTTCCGTCAATATCAATGAGGTAATTCTTTTTGTCTTCCGGAAGTACCGGGCTTGCATTTGCGCCATTGGCGTCTTTAATGGGTTGTAAATCCTGATTGTTCATGGATTAAAGTTGAAATGGATTATAGAAAGTTGATACTTACGCCCAAAGCGAAAGACCCGCTTACTTGTCATCCTAATAAGACTGCCGCCCAAAAATAAAGAAGAACTAGTTATTAATGCTGAATTTGATAAAAGCGGCCTTGAATCGCTCAATAATCCGTTGACTGCGTAAATGCCAGCATAGCCTAGACCAGCAACCGCAAGCATGCTGCCTGCATGTGCCGGAAATGCTCGGTCTGAGCGTATGGCTTTGATTGAATTTAAAGAAAGCTTTCGCCCTTCCAAGATGATGGTGTCAGGTGGAAGAAGGGCATTGAGCTCTGCTTCCTGCCAGCTATCCTCACCGTTGAGCTTCACTAAAAAGGAATTTCCGGTGTAAATCCGCATGACACCCAAGCCATTTTGGTCTTTTATCGAGAGGAAGTCTTGAGCCGAAATTTTGCTACTGAATACCAATAACAAGAAAAGAGAGAGGCAAGCAGCGAATGTCCGCATGGTTAAAGTTACTCTTCGTCTTGGGAATTCTATCTTTGCAGGCATGACACAGGAAGATGTTTTTAAGAATGTAGTATCACATTGCAAAGAATATGGCTTCATTTTTCCCTCCAGCGAAATATACGATGGACTCGCTGCGGTTTATGATTATGGACAGCTTGGAGTTGAACTGAAAAATAATCTTCGTCAGTTTTGGTGGAAAGCAATGACCCAGCTTCATGAAAACATTGTAGGGATTGATTCCGCTATTTTCATGCATCCTACTATTTGGAAAGCATCGGGACATGTTGATGCTTTCAATGATCCATTGATTGATAATAAAGACAGCAAAAAGCGTTACCGTGCTGATGTATTAATTGAGGAACATGCGGAAAAGCTTCGGCAGAAAATTGAGAAGGAAGTTGAGAAAGCTGCCAAAAGATTTGGAGATGATTTCGACAAAGCTCAGTTTGTTTCCACCAACCCACGAGTGGTTGGCTATCAAACTGAAATTGACACCATGATGCAGCGGTTTGTTGCAGCTATGGAAGCCGAAAATCTGGAGGAAGTCCGTCAGGTTATTCTCGATGCAGAAATTGTTTGCCCTATTAGCGGCACAAGAAATTGGACTGAGGTGCGCCAGTTTAACCTGATGTTTTCCACAGAAATGGGTTCTGTTAGTGCCGAAGCCAGTAAGATTTATCTGCGTCCGGAAACAGCACAGGGCATTTTTGTCAACTTTCTCAATGTTCAAAAAAGTGGAAGAATGAAAATTCCTTTTGGAATTGCTCAAGTTGGAAAAGCATTTCGAAATGAAATCATTGCAAGGCAGTTTATCTTCCGTATGCGTGAGTTTGAGCAGATGGAAATGCAGTTTTTCTGTGCGCCAGGAACTGAAATGGAATGGTACCAATACTGGAAAGCGTGGCGTTTGCGTTGGCATCAAGCATTGGGACTTCCGATAGAGAGCTACCGCTACCACGATCACGAAAAGCTTGCTCATTATGCCAATGCTGCCTGTGATATCGAGTTTAAGTTTCCATTTGGCTTCAAAGAATTAGAGGGCATTCACTCCCGAACCGACTTCGACCTGAAGGCGCATGAGACGTTCGCGAAGAAGAAACTTCAGTACTTCGATACCGAGAAAAACTTGAGTTATGTACCTTATGTAGTGGAGACTTCTATCGGGCTTGACCGATTGTTCTTGGCTGTCCTCAGCCATGCTTATCAGGAAGAAAAGCTGGAAGATGGAAGTGAGCGCGTTGTGTTAAGAATTCCTCCGATGTTGGCTCCTGTGAAAGCGGCCATACTGCCGTTGGTGAAGAAGGATGGTTTGCCTGAGCTTGCTCGCACTATTATGAGTGATTTGAAATTCGATTTCGCCTGCCAGTACGATGAAAAAGACAGTATTGGTAAGCGCTATCGGCGACAAGATGCTTTAGGAACACCATTCTGTATAACTATCGACCACGAAAGTTTGAACGACCATTGCGTTACGGTTCGTCACCGTGATAGTATGGAGCAGGAGCGAGTTTCAATCAACAAACTGTCGGATTTAGTGAGAGAGAAAACCGATATGTCGCTTGTATTGCGTACGCTTGGCACTTCTATCAACTAAGGATGAAGACTGTTGCCTGTATTAGAAAAACGTTGTTAATGGCCGGTGTTGTCTTGTTTATGGGCGCATGTCAGGGAGAAGAAGACAAAACAGAGCAGCCTCCAACTCAGGATGAGCCTATTGCAAGCGTTCTTGCCGACGCACCTGTTTTCAATGAAGATTCTGCTTATGCTTTTACCGCCAGTCAAGTAGCTTTTGGGCCTCGTGTTCCCGGAACTAAAGCTCATGCCAACTGCGCCGATTGGTTGGTTCGAACCTTAAAACGCTTTAGTCCGGATGTGATGGTTCAGAATGGTGACGTTACAACCTTTGATGGCAAAACCTTTAAGCTTAAAAACATTATTGCCCATTTCAATCCAAAAGCAAGCAGGCGAATCATGTTATCAGCGCATTGGGATACACGGCCTTTTGCAGATCAGGATGCTAAAAACAAGGATAAACCTATTGATGGCGCTAACGATGGCGCCAGTGGAGTTGGTGTTTTACTCGAACTAGCACGCCAATGCAGCATAAAACTTCCTGAGGATGTTGGAGTTGACATTTTTCTTTGGGATTTAGAAGATTACGGCCAACCTGAAAACAGCGGTTTCCCTGAAAAAGAAGATACGTATTGCTTAGGCTCCCAGTTCTGGGCGAAAAAGCCACATAAGCCCGGATATACTGCTGCCTACGGGATTTTGCTTGATATGGTAGGAGGGCCCGGTGCCGAATTTGTTTTGGAAGAAGTTAGTGTTCGATATGCAGGAAATCAAATGGCCAGATTGTGGGGAATAGCCCAACAAATCGGGTATAAAAACTACTTTCTTAATGTGCAGGGAAGTCCGATTATCGACGATCACTACTACATCAACATGATTACGAAGATTCCCACCTTCGATATCATTCAACGCGACGGAAAGTCACCTTCCGGTTTCGCACCTTATTGGCACACCCACAAGGATAACATGGAAAATGTTTCAAAACCATCCCTTAAAGCAGTAGGGCAAACGGTATTAACAACGCTTTGGAACGAATAGTGGTGTTGAAAAGCATTCGAATATGATTTTAAAAATGAGGGCATGAGCCCTCATTTTTTTTAACTAATCTCGATTAGCACAATAATTAAAATAAAAAAAACCGCCTCAGATTTCTCTAAAAGGCGGTTTTGGTAGCCTCAGCGGGAATCGAACCCACATCTAAAGTTTAGGAAACTTCTATTCTATCCGTTGAACTATGAGGCCAGCAGTCTTTATGATGCTGCGGGCGCAAATATAGAAAAACAGCAACCAGGCTTATTCTATGCGGAAATAGATTTTTTCTCTCAGTTGTAGTGTTGTTAAACTTGCCATTAACCATTCTAGTTAGACTGCTTACCAATTTTTGAGGGCGTGAGGCTGCAAAACGGCAATTCGAATCCATCAAACATCTTCTAATACGATTCAAACCAACAACTTAGTATTCGAGAATGCCAAGCCCCATTTAAGTGAATGCAGTTTAATGTATAAGGTACTTGTCTTAAACAGTTGAACGATAAAATGTTTGTTATTACCCATACTTTCTACTTAGAGGAACTATGTTTAACCTGTTTAACAGCATTTATGGCCTTAGTTTCTCAATTCATCGTACTTGCATTCATCCGTCTTTCGACGAATGTGTCTTTTTTGCTAATTCATACTGGAAAACAAGCCAATTCGGCCATTAAAAATGCTCTAATCTCGTATTCGTCGGGTACAAATGGCCGCTTACAGAATACCTTTATGTACTAATCTAAACCGTGTTGATGACGCATTGCAGGCAAAGGATGGCACTCTACATTTGTTTCAGAAATCAAGAAAAACTCAACCAACAATGAAAAAGACTATAAAAACATTATTGATGGCGTTCGGCGCCGGTGCAATAATGACTTCCTGCCAGAAGGATGACAACACCTTGACTCCTGGCCAGCCGGGCAGTATGCAGGAACTAAACATTCCGCAAGGATTCAGATTCAACACTCAACGCGAGGTCAACCTTGATCTTCAAATTAAAGACGTTGCCAACGATCCTTATAAAGGGGTTGCATTTGATATTTTATCAAAACCACTTGATTTAGGTGGAGTGGTACTTGCCTCCGGACGTGCTGATATGAATGGTCGTTTCAATGGCACCATTGCACTTCCTACTTTTTACGATGAAGTTGTTTTACAAGTTTATGGAGCTAGTGTTCCTGCGAATCTGGTAATGCCGGTAACCAACACTAACTTGAACTTTACCGTTGGGGGTTCTTCACCATCCAGCTTAGTAAGCTATGAAGTTGCTTATCCAACTGCATACAACAGCCTTCGCATTCTTGCCGGTGCTCGTACCGAAAACACCTATTTACCTAAAGTCTCTTACCGCTTAGGTACTTATAACAACGATGGACGTCCAAACTATTTGGAGACTATCAACGATCCAATGCCACAGCAGTTCCTCAACAACATTAACACCAACTTGCCTGAATCACGCCCGGTGCCATTATTCAATCCAGAATACCTTGACGACCGCTACGAGCGTAACATCAATATCAATGAGTTGTCTGATGTATTTGTAACCTTTGTTACTGAAGGTGCTGGATACCGCAACGCTTTATTCTATTATGTATTTGATAAAAATGCACCGCCCGCAACTGCTAATGATATTGATTCCCTAATTGCAGTCTTCCCTAACGCATCATTATCCGGTTCAGGTGGAACCATGCAATCCGGAAACAAGGTGAAAATCGGTCGTTTTCCTGCAGATAAAACCATCGGATTTGCACTAATTGCAGACGGCTGGAAAGGTGGCCCACTGGTTACTGCCGGAAACTGGATAGTTTATTCTAACAAGAATTTCAACACTGCCGTTAACAACCCTGCGAATCGTCAGCAAACCGTAATGTTGTACGATGCTCAAACTCAGCGTTTCATCTATGGAATGGAAGACATACTTCGCAACGGAAGCTCCGATCAAGACTTCAACGATTGTGTGTTCTTTGTAACCTCTAACCCAGTTCGTGCAATCGACACTACCAATGTTATTGTAACTCGTCCAGCAGTTGATACCGATAATGATGGCGTATTTGATACGTTCGATGAGTATCCAACCGACCCAACAAGAGCATACAATAATTACAGCCCATCCATCAACGGAAATTCAACACTTGCTTTCGAAGATTTGTGGCCAAGCCAAGGCGACTACGATTTCAACGACCTTGTAGTAGCTTACCGCTTCAACCGCGTAACCAACGCTCAGAACAATGTTGTAGAACTTCAGGGTAAAGTATGGTTGAAAGCCATTGGTGCAAGCTTTAAAAACGGTTTTGGGATTGAACTCGGAAATGTTGCCCCTAATCAAGTAGCCAGTGTAACCGGTCTTCGCAGAAGTGAAAACTACATTAATGATGCAGCGAATGGCCTTGAACAAGGACAAAGCAAAGCTACCATAGTAGTATTCGACAATGCATTCTCAGTGCTTCGCCCAGTAGGCGCAGGCTTTGTGAACACCGAAATTGGCAGAGCAAAATCTAATAGCGACACTATCGATTTTGTAGTGCGCTTTACTAACCCTGTATCACAAAGCACATTGGGAACTGCTCCATTCAACCCTTTCCTAATTCAGAATGGAAATCGCAGCGTAGAAATACACCTCCCAGACAAAGCTCCTACCTCGTTGGCTAACCAGAATCTTCTCGGAACCAACGCCGACAAGTCGGTGCCTGCAAGCAATGTTTACTACCGCACCTCTAACCGCCTTCCTTGGGCAATAGATATTGCCGGCGACTTTGCTTATCCGGTTGAAAAAGTAGCGATAATCAACGCTCACAGCAAGTTTGCAGAATGGGCTCAGAGCGGGGGCACTCAGTTCCGCGACTGGTATCTGAATAACAGCGGATATCGCAACGCGGCAAACATTTATCGATAGTTTAAGTTTATTGGTTTGGTTGAAAGCCGGCTCCGCAAGGAGTCGGCTTTTTTGCTTTTTATAATGAAGTTGAGTTTACTTATGCGCTGCTTAACTCATTAAAGGCTGTTTACCTGAGTTTGAGAAGTACATATCCTTCACTCCTTAACTCTGACGAAAAGATGGGCGAGATTTCAAAAGCCTAATCCTTCGCTTAAATGGTAGAGCGAAATGCTTTGAGAGCAGAAAATATTGTGAACCGTTAATCAACTTACTGCCTAACACTATTTGTGTTGGTGGCAGAAGGCAAGAAGCTGTTTGGTTTAATTTGCTACACTTACCGTTGCATGGAGGCTCTCGCCTTCGATATCGAGCGAAATGCCATCGGACAAGTGAGGAACTAAGCTTAACTCTTCCGCCAGAACTTCTGCCGCGATATATGAGCCATGTTGCGCTAACAAGAGTTCTAAAGCCGATAGGTTGCTGCTGGTGATATGAACCCGAATCCGGTCGGTTACTTCAAAATCACTGTCTTTACGGATTTTTTGAATCCTGTTCACAACCTCCCGAGCCAGTCCTTCACTGAGCAACGCTTCATCCAAACTAACGTCTAATGCAACCGTCAAGCGGCCCTCACTCGCAACCATCCAGCCGGGAATATCTTCGGAAATGATTTCAACTTCATCTGGCATCAGTTCATGGATGCCGGCAGAATGTGTGAGTATCAGTTTGCCTTCACGCTCCATTTGATATATATCTTCTTGACCAAGTGCCTGAATCAACGCAGCAACTTCTTTCATTAAGCCACCTACCTTTTTTCCAAGTACAGGGAAAAGCGGTTTAATCTTTTTGTTAACGAGGCCATGAGTATCCGTGATGAAAGCCATTTCTTTCACATTAACTTCGCTAAGCACCAATTCTTTCATCGCTTCCAATTGCTCCTGCATTTTGCTGTCGAGCACCGGAATTAGAATTCGTGAAAGCGGCTGACGAACCCGGATGTTTTCTCTCTTACGCAATGAAAGCACCAACGAAGTGGCAGATTGTGCCAGTGCCATGCGTTCTTCCAGTGCAAAGTCTAAGGCGGCCTCCTCTACTTTTGGAAAGTCAGCTAAGTGCACAGACTCAACCTTGAATTGAGATGGCGCACCCGACTTTAAATCTAAATATAAACGCTCTGCAAAGAAAGGCGAGATTGGCGCCATCAAGCCACTAAGTGTTTTCAAACACTCAAACAAGGTTTGGTAGGCAGCAGCTTTATCAGAACTATCATCACTCTTCCAGTACCGGCGGCGACAAAGCCGCACATACCAGTTGCTAAGGTGTTCGTCCACAAATTCTTGAATCGCACGTGCAGCACGTTGAGGTTCGTAATCTTCATAAGCCTCAGTGACTTTGCGTACCAAACTATTCAGTAATGAAATTACCCACCGGTCAATCTCTGGACGTTCATTCAAAGGAACAGAACTGCCTTCGAATTTGAAGCCGTCAATATTAGCATACAGAGAGAAAAAGGCGTAAGTGTTGTAAAGTGTCCCAAAGAACTTACGCTGCGCCTCTTTCACTCCTTCCATATCGAATTTCAGGTTGTCCCACGGAGCAGCATTGGCCACCATATACCAACGGGTAGCATCGGCGCCGTATTGATCCAATGTATTGAATGGGTCAATGCCATTGCCCAATCGTTTCGACATCTTATTGCCGAATTTGTCAAGCACTAATCCGTTGGATACCACATTTTTAAATGCCACGCTGTCGAACAACATTACTGCAATGGCGTGGAGCGTGAAGAACCATCCGCGAGTCTGATCCACACCTTCTGCAATAAAATCAGCAGGGAATTGGCGTGGACTGCTGCTGCCATCATGTTCAAAAGGCCAGTGATTTTGAGCATACGGCATCGCACCAGAGTCGAACCAAACATCTATAAGATCTGGTTCGCGGTACATTGGGTTGCCAGTAGCCGAAACCAGCACAATCTCATCCACAAAAGGGCGGTGCAAATCAACTTCTTTGCCTTCAAACGGCGATTTTTCCATTAATCCACGAGCAATAGCCTCCGAAATGCCCGCTTCTAACTCCGCAATAGAGCCAATACATCTGCTTTCACTTCCATCCGCAGTACGCCAAATTGGCAATGGTGTACCCCAGTAACGCGAACGGCTGAGGTTCCAGTCCACAAGGTTTTCTAACCAGTTGCCGAAACGTCCGGTGCCGGTACTTTCAGGCTTCCAGCGAATAGTTTTATTCAGCTCCACCATTCGGTCTTTCACCGCAGTAGTACGGATAAACCAAGAATCCAGTGGATAGTACAAAATTGGCTTGTCGGTACGCCAGCAATGCGGGTAGTTATGCTCGTATTTCTCTACCCTGAATGCTAACCCTTTTTTCTTCAAGCGTATTGCAATTCGCTCATCTACGCTGAGGTATTTGTCGCGGCCATGTTTTTCACACCAGGCTTTTTTCTCCTCGTCAGACAAATAACTCTCCTTTACATACTCTCCTGCAAAATCATCATCCGCATCACTCAACTCTGGGGTAAACCGTCCGGCTTTGTCCACCAACGTAAGTGCTCCTATTCCGTTTTGTCTCGCTACTCGGAAGTCATCTGCTCCAAAACTTGGGGCAATATGGACAATTCCGGTTCCGTCTTCCGTGGTAACAAAATCTCCGACAATCACCCGGAAGGCATCGCCTTCCTCCGGTTTTGCGAACGGCAGCAATTGCTCATACCTCAGTCCTGCAAGCTGCTCACCTTTAATAGTACTTAAGCGTTTCCAGTGTAAGTTTTTCGGGTCGAAGTCTGGAAACGCTTCCTCAGTCTGAAGCTCAAGTTCAGGTTTGAAGTAGCGCGAAAGCAAGGCTTCAGCTAGAATCATCCGCTGAGTATCGCCGGTATAGGGGTTTCGACTTTCTACAATGGCATATTCGATGTACTTACCAACTGCCAGAGCAGTATTTGAAGGCAAGGTCCAGGGTGTAGTAGTCCATGCCAACGCATGCAATGGGCTATTCAAGCTTCCATATTGGGAAAGAATCCTTTTTTCATTGTCCGCATTTATACGGAACAGAGCCACCACGGTGGTGTCTTTCACCGGCTTATAAGTACCAGGTTGATTAAGCTCATGAGAGCTGAGTCCGGTTCCGGCAGCAGGGGAGTAGGGCTGAATGGTATAGCCTTTATAAAGAAAATCTTTGTCGTAAAGCCTTTTCAATAAAGCCCAAACCGATTCTATGTAATCTTTTTCATAAGTGACATAAGGATTTTCTAAGTCCACCCAATAGCCCATTTTGCGGGTTAGCTCTTCCCAGAGATGCGTAAACGCCATCACATCTTTACGGCAGGCGGCGTTGTAATCTGCCACGGAAATGGTTTTCCCGATGTCTTCTTTAGTTATGCCAAGAGTTTTTTCAACTTGAAGTTCTATAGGCAAACCATGCGTATCCCACCCCGATTTCCGTTCAACACGAAACCCTTGTTGCGTTTTATAACGGCAGAAGATATCCTTAATGGTTCGTGCCATCACATGGTGAATGCCAGGACGGCCGTTGGCCGAAGGAGGCCCTTCGTAAAAAACATAAGCGTTATCTGCCGGGCGAGTGCTCAGGCTAAGCTTAAAAGTTTGCTGGTCTTCCCACCATTGGGCGATTTCCCGGTTAATGCGTACCAGGTCGAGGTTTTTGTACTCCGGATATTGACTCATAGAACGCCGCGAAAATAGAACATTTTGTCGGGAGGCGTTTCAGTGTTAATGATTGGGGACTTTAACATACTACATAGAAAAAGTCAAAAATAAGCATGTTATGTTTACGTTAAATTAATATGGAACTCCTTTTAAAAACCCGACAAAATGCCGCAGAACTTGTATTGATCCTGGCAACTACCATTTCAATGATGGGAGAAGGCCGTTTCAACTTCTATTTGCTTGGCACTTTGGCAGTACTGATTATTCTTTGGTACAGCCAAAACAAACTGCTTGGATTATTTGTCGCCAGTGTTTTGGCGATTACCGCCATTTGGATGAGCGGTGCTGTTATTTCGGAATATTCAGAGTTTCCTTCCCGAACTTCTCGACAATCGTTAGAATTGCTCATTTCCGGAATTACCTTGTTTGGTACACTTGGATTTCTTTCCTTACTTATGTTCCGGAAGTATAATCCATTAAAAGATTAAACACGTTTTCAATGCGTTATCTGAGGGGATTTTTCCCTTAGCTTAAGGAACCGCAGTAACCCTGCGGTTTTTTTTATTTCCTACTTTAACATTGCATAAGTATTTGATAATCTTATTTATAGGTATATTAACATTAGATTTTGGCTGCTTTATCCAACCTTCATTTGTGTAAAGCACGTCATGCTATTAGAAACCAAAATCAATTAATCATGAAACTAAAAACTTTACTCTTCGCCATGCTGATCAGTGCCACAGCCTGGGCTCAGCAAAGAGGAATTGTGGTTCAGGGAACTCTTACCAGTTCCAACCCCAGTGTCGGTGTAGCAAGCATTCCGGTTACCATTTCAGATTCCTCGGGCAGCCTTGGCTTTACAAGCAGTGTTTCCTATACAAATGCCAATGGTTTTTACATTGACACCATATTAATCAATGGAAATCAAGGTTCGCTTGATGTCTGGATTACTAACTGCATCGGTCAATCGGTTCATCAATTGGTCAGCTTAATGCCAGCTACCAATATTTTTGTCGCGAATTTCAATTATTGTGGAGCACCTACAGCATGCCAAGCGTCTTACACTTGGAATGCTGGTTCAAATGGTATGGTTTATTTCACGAACACTTCCAGTACTATTGCTGGCCCACCTCCAGTGTTTACGTGGTCATTCGGTGACGGAACTTCTTCTACTTCACCCAGCCCCACTCATACTTACACCTCTAATGGATTATTTAGTGTTTGCCTCACTCTAACGGTTGGTGGTTGTACTTCAACGTTCTGCGATACAGTCGTAGTTCAAACGGCAACTGCTTTGCGTAATGTGTATGGATTTGTAATCGGCCCCCCATCGGTTCCGGGAAGTACTGCTAATCAAGTTGAAGTAATGCTTTTTGATACCAATTGGAACGGCCTGGATACAGTAATGGCAATGCCTGATTCCAACGGAATGTACTTCTATTCGTTCCCTCAGCGTCAACCAGGCGTTTATAAAGCATTAGCGCAATTGTTGGGAACTTCCACAACGGCGAATGTTTTTCTTCCTACTTATTACCAAACGGCTACCGCTTGGCAGTTGGCCAATGACCTAATTGTAGGCGGACCAATGGCACCAACTTCTTACGACATCACCCTTCAACAAATCGTTGCTCTTCCAGCAGGTGGAAGTGGTTCAGTATCCGGTAACATCATTCGCGGAAACCTTCGTACTACCTCCGGTATGCTTGCCAAAGCCAAAGTTTACCTGATAAGTGCTAATGGAACTACCATCCATGCTTGGAAATACTCCGATGCCAATGGGTCATACTCATTCAGTGGTCTTCCTGCCGGAACTTACCGTGTACACGTAGAATGGTCAGGAAAGGCTCAACCTGCCTACACCATAAACCTTGCTACAAATACATCGCAGGTTACAGGAGTTAACTTCGTAGTTAACAACAACGGCATCACCACCAGTGTGGTTGAAGAAACCTTGAATGTTGAGGCTGCATTCCCGAATCCGGTAAAAGAAGCCTTGAATCTTAATCTAAAAGTGCCAATGGCTGCAACGTATCAGTTCGAATGGCGCGACCTCAGCGGACGCTTAGTTCAGGCCGAAGCACACCAGCTCGGCGAAGGGCAGCAATCGCTCCGCATTGAAACCGGCAGTCTGATTCCAGGACTCTACCTCTTTCAGATTCGCGAAAACAGTCGCGCTATCCATACTATGAAAATTGCCCATTGATCCAAATCTGTTGATTGCCACAACAGAGCAACGCCCGGCCAATTGGTCGGGCGTTTGTGTTTCATTGGAATGTAATCCTTGTTTCGCCTTTATTTCTTCAATTAGAAACCTCTGAATTTTTCTTTAAACATATTATTCCAGAATAAACAACTGTCCCTCAAAGCTTAAAATTGCTTTCCTGCCCAATAAATCAAATAGAGCCAAACAAGCCCTTTCAATAGAAAGAACAAAAAGCCGAACCAGCCAACGCGCTTGAGCCATAATTTCGCTTTGTTCGACGTGCCTTGAACTTCGTTCGCCATGATGCCTGCTTTTCTGTGGTTAAATTAGCGATACGGGTAAATCCCTTTTTAGTAAACCATAAATTTCAGAATCGAAATACCAGCCATCAAATAGATAATTTTCTCTGAAGTATGCTTCTTTTATGAATCCGGTACTCAACAACACTTTACGGCTGGCTTCATTTTCAGGATGGATATTGGCCATTATGCTATGAACTCCCCATTCTGTAAAAGCCCATTGGCAAACAGTGGGAATACATGCCCGCATAATACCCCTTCCCTGATACCCTTTTCTGAGCATGTAGCCGATTTCCGTTCGGTCGTGCTCCCATTGGGTTCGATAAAATCCGACAATACCTAACATGATTGTTTCTTCCACCGGACGGATTGCCCAACTTATTCCTTCGCCTTGTTCTTCACCATGAATCACCCCTGCCAACCATTGAGAGGTCTCTTCGATATTCTGATGAACCGGTCGCTGAATGTATTTTAATTGATGAGGATCTGAACGCATTTCGAACACTTCTTCAAGGTCCGACATCTGAAGTTTATCTAACCGAAACCCTGGTGGCCATAATTCTGGAAACGGGTAAATCGGCAGTGTTTTCATGTTTCAAAATTGAAGCATTTCGCTCCTATTTTCTCTTATTACGCCTTGTTTTTTAAAATATTGGCCAGCATTCTGCTAAAGTTGTACGTGATAATACTCATTGCATAGTCTGTTCACTATATATAGATAGAAGCTATCACGATATAGAAAATATCGGTTTTATCTATAGCCTAATCTTCCTGACCTTTGAGTTATGGAAGCAAAAGACACCGAAAATCATCAGAATAAAAATTCTTCACTGATTCATCAACTGAATGAATTGTTGGCTGATGTCATTGCCTTATCCCTGAAGGCAAAAAACTACCATTGGAATCTTGAAGGTCTCGCATTCATTCCATGGCATGTTTGGCTGGATGAAGCTACCACAAGACTGCATGAAGAAGCGGATTCTCTCGCTGAAAGAATCAGAATGCAAGGTGCTACGCCGAAAGGAAGCATGGAAAGTCTTCGAAGCCATAACCGGTTTTTAGAAGGAAGTCTGAATCGAGAAGAATCCTTAGTAATCGCTCAACTAAAACAAGATTACCAGCTATTAATCTATGCTGTTGAAAATGCTCTTGATTCAGCAACAGCGCATAAGGATTACGGAACGACCGATATGCTCACAGTTGCTTTGAGAGTGTTCCAAAAAGACCTCTGGTACCTGAAAGCTTCTAGCCCCGAAAACACTAACCATAATTAACTATGTCAGTACTTTCTGTAGGCAGTCATCTGCCCGAATTCAACAAAAAAACCGTTGTTTCCATCAACGAAGAACAAGCATTTAGCAGCCTAAGTCATGAGGATCTACGTGGCAAGTGGGCCGTACTTTTTTGGTGGCCAAAAGATTTTACCTTCGTTTGCCCCACTGAAATAGCGGCATTCAATCGCCGCCAGCCTGATTTTGATGACCGTGATACTCTCCTAATAGGCGCATCAACTGATAGTGAGTTTGTACACCTTTCTTGGAGAAAAAGCCATGAAGACCTCCGGGATTTACGTTTTGCTATGCTAGCGGACACTTCTAAATCGTTAGCAGAAGCACTTGGAATTCTTACAGAGGAAGAAAAAGTTGCCTACCGCGCTACGTTTATCATCGATCCAGATGGGATTATCCGCTGGGTCTCAGTTTATGATCTGAATGTAGGACGCAATGTAGATGAAGTCCTCCGTGTACTCGACGCTTTGCAAACCGACGAACTCTGTCCTTGTAACTGGAAAAAAGGCGAAGCAACGCTCACTGCATAAGGGATGGAGGCATTTTTCAATAACGAAGGGTTAAGCCGGGTTGCGGATATGCTCAACATTCCTACTGAAACCCTAGGATTGCATTTTCAGGAACTCGGTAAAGCTGAAAGTAGCTATTTGAAGGATTTAAGAATCAACTTATCCAACGCGTTTCAATACAACAGCCTTACAGAGAAAGAGCGCTACCTGCTTGCTTTTGCAGTAGCAGTCAATGATAAAGTATCTACTTTAGAAGAAGGATTTCGAAGGCTTTCCATTTTAGCAGGAGCAAAAGACGAAGAACTATCTGAAACTATTGCTTGTGTTTCTTTAATGAATATCAACAATGTATTTTATCGATTCAGGCATTTTACCAAACAGCCGTACTACGAGCAAACTCCGGCGGGCATCAAGATGAGCATCATGATAAAGCCAGTGTTGGGCAAGCAGTTTTTTGAATTGATGAGCCTCGTGATATCAGCGCTTAACGGTTGCGAGTTGTGCGTAAACGCGCACGAAGAATCTGTCATAAAGCTTGGAGCAACCCAAGAACAAGTCTATGATGCAATTCGTTTAGGAGCTATAATACGAGGCTTGACCCCCCTGTTAGGAAAATAGTTTGGATTATTCTTCATGTCGCCCTACTTTTGTGGGGTGAAGAGAGGGGACCGGAAGTCCCCTCTTTGTTTTTTCCACCCACTACTGTCATGGATCTGAAAGAGCAAATAAGCGTATTTACCCACGAGCTTACCGAAGGAAGTGATTACTTTCTGGTTGACCTCAGTCTGACCCAAAACAAGCGTCAGATAACGGTTTACATTGACGGTGACCATGGTGTTGATATCGATTATTGCGGCTGGTTAAGCCGGAACCTCGGAGAGAAAATCGATGCGATTACTCCCGATGATTTCGCCTATAACCTGTCCGTTTCTTCTCCTGGCGCTGATAAACCACTACAGTTTGCTCGTCAATATCCCCAGCATCTTGGGCGAACACTCGAAGTGACTACTAACGATGGAGAGAAAGTGCTCGGAACTCTGACAGAAGTGAATGAAACTTCCTTTACACTGACATTTAAGTACAAGGAAAAAGGAAAAAAAGCAATAGAAATGAGCCGAACTTTGGCTTATCCTGATTTAAAAGAAGCAAGAATACAAATCGCATTTTGATATGAAGAACCTGAATCTGATTGAATCCTTTTCGGAATTCAAGGAATTCAAAAGTGTGGACCGTGCTACCATGCAACGAGTCCTGGAAGAGGTCTTCCGCGCAATGTTGCGTAAAAGATTTGGCTCCGATGAATACTTTAGTGTGGTTGTCAACGTGGACCGAGGAGATGTTGAGATAATCCGAACCCGCGAAGTAGTGGACGACAACTCCGAAGATATCTGGGATCCAGATAAAATCCCACTCGCCGATGCCAAGAAACTGGAGCCGGATCTTGAGGTCGGTGATGAATATTACGACGAAATTGGACTTGAAGACTTCGGACGAAGAGCCGTTCTTTCTGCCCGCCAGACCCTGGTGCAGAAAATCATGGAGCTTGAAAAAGATAACCTCTACAAGAAATACAAAGATCGTATTGGTGAAATTATCACCGGCGAAGTTCATCAAACTTGGAAAAAAGAAATCCTTGTATTAGATGATGAACAAAATGAATTAATTCTGCCCAAAACAGAGCAAATTCCTGCTGATTTCTTTAAGAAGGGCGATACCGTAAAAGCGATTGTTCAACGGGTTGATACCATGAACAATAATCCGAAAATCATTATCTCCCGTTGTGCTCCTGAATTTTTAGCCAAATTACTCGAGAACGAAGTTCCAGAGATTTTCGATGGTCTTATCACCATCCGTAAGATTGTTCGTGAACCGGGTGAAAGGGCAAAAGTGGCTGTTGAAAGCTACGACGATCGCATAGATCCTGTTGGAGCTTGCGTAGGAATGAAGGGTTCTCGTATTCATGGCATTGTGAAAGAACTTCGAGGAGAAAGCATTGATGTTATTAACCACACGAACAACCTTCATTTATACATTACCCGCTCACTCAGCCCTGCCAAGATAAAGACCATTAACCTTGATCCTGAAAACAACAAAGCCAGTGTTTATTTAAGCCCTGACCAAGTTTCCTTAGCTATTGGTAAAGGAGGGCACAACATTAAGCTTGCAGCAAGACTCACCGGTTACGAAATTGATGTGTTCCGCGATATCGAGGATAATGGTGGCGACTTCGACATTGATCTTGATGAATTCTTGGACGAAATTGATGAGTGGATAATCGATGAACTCAAAAACATAGGACTCGATACTGCTAAAGCGGTTCTCGAGACGGATCAGGCTGAATTGGTACGCAGAACTGAGCTGGAAGAAGAAACAGTAAAAGAAGTTTTCCGTATCCTGAAGTCAGAATTCGAGTAAACAATCCTTATACTTTAATCAAAACGGCCGCAGCGAGTATCCTACTTCTGCGGCCGTTGCTGTATCTAGCGGATAGTTTCGCCTTTTATCGATATAAACACTACCTTTGCCCCGCCTCAACTATTTGTTACTATCTGGATGTCAGACACCATCGGCACAATCAGCCTCGGAAAAGCCGCGAAAGAGTTTAATATCTCTCGCGATACCATCGTGGAATTTCTCTCCCGCAAGGGCCACAAAGTAGAGAACAGCCTCAATACCAAGCTTACCGAGGAGATGCATGTCCTGCTTTTGCAGGAATTTAAACAGGATCTGAAGGTTCGCCAGCAAGCGGAGCAGATTACTATTGGCCGGATTAAAACCGAAGCCCGTGAAGCCGCCGCTGCTCAAGCCGCTGCAGCCCCTATTGTTAAAAAAGAAGAACCTCGTGAGGCTCCTGTAGCCGCTCCTAAGCCTGAACCAATTTTGGAACCTGTTGCGGAGATAGTAGTAACTCCTCCTAAAGAAGAACCAGCACCAAAAGTTCATGAGGTTGTCAATCCAGTTCC
>CALSBM010000059.1:0-19804 GCA_943373175.1 Chitinophaga pinensis
GGGGGGGCTATTTGTGCTTTTCAAATTATCTGACTTCCTTTCTTAAAGAGAAAATCCAGCTTTTTACCCTTTTCAAACACGTTAGTGAGAAGTTTCTTGTTTAAGTTTTCAATAGGACATCGTAATAATCTCTGCTTGAGTTATCGTTATACGTACAAGTTCTGTCAAGTCTGGTTAGCTGGTAAGACCAGATACTTTTACCTGAATTGGCTGTTTAGTACTTAGTTTAGGCTCGAGTTTGCACGCTAATGGAAGAAAAGCAACCGTTACTAACTACCCTGAACCCGCCTGTTTTGGTGAACCGCATACTCTGGATGAGCTTTCTGATGATGCTGTTCATCATAATCCAAAGTGTGTTTATGGTCTCAGACAAAACTCTTTTGCTTAACGGCGAGTTACTGAAGATCCCATTAGTGACCTACTTCCTTGTGATTCCGGTATTTTTTCTGGGTTTTCACTTGTGGTTACTACTTAGACTTCGCCAACACACCAAACGCCTCAATCATTGGTTTGCAAGGTTAGAGGTTGAAGAGAGAAGTCTTTATGCCATTCAACCCACCTCTTTACTTGCGGATAGTGTCTTAATCCCATCCTTAGGGTTGAATTCTATTAATATGCTTAAGCGGGTAATAGTTGAAGCATTGGCGTTTTTCATGCCTCTCCTCCTTTTGGTCAGCATTCAGCTTCGCTTTTCCGATTATCAGAATTTTAATGTAACCGCTTTTCATGCATTCATATTAATCTTAGATGCAGGGTTGGTTTTTTACTTCCGCCCGAAAATCTTTTTGAGGAATGATGCACTTGTTGCGGAAAGTCAGAAATTCAATGTAAATCTGAAAGAACCGATTAATCAGACCCACGCGAAGGTTATTTACCCGAATCACACCACCAGATTCCTGAGTTTTAAGCGGTTTTTGAGGATTAGGCATCAACAAAAAAATCCGATTTCCCAGGCGAATCAAAATAGACGAAGCCGACTTTTCGGAGGGCTAATTCTCAACCTAATCGTGGTGGGAATTCTGGCCGAAGCAGGGTTAACTGTTTATTTAGTGCATAAAATCACCGGAGACGATTTTCTTGCTGCGGAAGAATGGATCAACAAGAACTATCTCTTGGTTCACCTTCCTATACTTGAAGTAAGAGGGGAAGTTATAACGGAGAAGAAAAATGCACCTAACAATGGGGCGTTAAACCAGACCAAAGGCTTGAATCTTCAAGGACGCTATTTAAGGTATTGCAACCTGAGTTATTCAAAATTAAATTACGCCGAACTTCAAGGAGTTCATGCAGAAAAAAGCAAGCTGCGAGAAATGGTACTTGCTCATGCTAAATTAGACAACGCGAATTTCTCCTATACGGATGCCTACCGGACCGATTTTTCAGGATCAGTGGTGGAACATCCGGAGAAAGTGGGTGAAAAAGCCCAGTTCAACAAAGCCTTCTTTATGTATTCCAATTTATCGAAGTCAGATTGGCGCAATGTAGTAATGCGGGGTACTCATTTTTATGAATCAACCATACAAGGAGGGGATTTGCAAGGTGCTCAATTGCAAGGAGCAGCTTTCGCTAATGTGGCATTACAAGGCGTGGATTTTAGCTCCGCCGGATTAGAAGGCACCATAATGAACAATTCTCAACTTGACGGAGTGAATTTCAGTAAGGCCAATCTCCAGGGAATTGAATTGGGAAAGTCGTCAGTTGCAGGGGCAGTTTTTCAGCAAGCCACTCTTTCCCATTGGCAGCCCAATAATGTCAGCGGATTGGACAGTGTGTTTATAGATGCCACGAATTATCGGTGGGACGAAAAATGGAAGAACATACAATTTCCGAAAGGAAAGTTGAAAACCTCTTTCATAAGAAGAATGAAAAAAGCTGAAAAAAGAATTCAAGTAATTATTGAAAATTCCAAAGGCGCAATGGAAAATTGCATTGCGGCGCGGAAAGCACTCTTTCTTAATGAAACTTCAGATATA
Source organism: Chitinophaga pinensis (assembly GCA_943373175.1). GTDB lineage: Bacteria > Bacteroidota > Bacteroidia > UBA7662 > JAIXUI01 > JAIXUI01. The sequence continues at coordinate 1,974 of CALSBM010000059.1, forward strand.
AAGCTGGAAAATCTGTTAATCTCAAATCAAGACAATAATGGAACAGATAATTTTGAACGCTTCAAGCGTATCAATAACCATGAACTGCTTCAACTAGCGAAAGAAAAGGTTAAACCACGTTATCAGGAATTTTTATTGTCCCTTCATTATTTGAGTAATAAAAAATATTATGATGAAATAATAGCGAATAGTACATCAGGAGAAAAATGGGATTAAATTAACGAATATGCACTATCGTAAAAAGCTATTCAATTGCAACGTTCCGAGCTTTTTTACATGGCACTTTTTCCGCTGATCTGCGTTGGAATCTACCCTAACAGCTATCTTGAAATTTGCGCTAATCTGCGGGAAACTTGTGAATCTAAAGGGCTTTTAAGATTGTGGGTAAAACTTCGGGAAACTTATCAATCTAAAGGGCTTTTACCATTGTGGATATTCATTTTATAATTCCGCAGAAAAATTAATGGCTTGTAAAAAGACTCCGTTGCCACGCCATTCAAACTTAACCCATCCTCTTCAAAGAGAATTATAGTTTTTTCCTTCAAACCATATAAACTAAAAGCCCCTGCCATAGCTGACAGGGGCTTTATTATGGTTGAAAAAACCAGCTTAGTTGCGAATCAGGCGGAGAGTGGCCTGGTCGCCGTTAGCGGTTTCAAGGCGAATCAGGTAAAGACCGCTTTTCAGGTTTTCTACATTCAGATTAACCGACTGATTGTTCACCCCATTCACCGCTTGGCGGCTGATGGTACGTCCATGAAGATCAACAACGCTGATGTTTAGGTCTTCTGGTTGATCGAATCCGAACATCAGTTGGGTGGAAGAAGTGGTAGGGTTAGGAAACATAACTACCGACTGGCTTAACGCTTTCTCGTTAACTCCGGTAAACACCCCACGGGTTAGGGTGATGTTAAATGGAGTAGTTGCTAACAAGCTGGTAGAGCCTGTGGTAGCGCGTACAGTCCACTTCATGGGAACTGGAGTGCCAATCTGTGCACCAGCACCAATCAAAACAGTATTGATTTGACCGTAATTCAACGTAATGGCAGTAGCGGAACCGCTGTTGTTGGAAGGAAGTACCACTACCGATGGTGGTGTGAAGTTGCCCGACGCATTATCTAAAAGGAATTGATACGTTACTGCTCCGCTGTTGCTGGCTACTGATGCATTCCAAGTAGCATTCAGGCTGGAAGTAGGGCTTCCACTAATAGTAAACGCTGAGTTATTAGAAGGAGTTAGCAAGGTGAAGGCTGAAAGCGTTACGCTATTGCTAATGATATCAACGGTGCTTCGAGGTTGAATCTGGAAACCACCCGCAAAAGGAGCAGCCGTAGTAGAACTAAATTGACTTCCAATGCCTATCAGGTCAAAGCTTCCTGATGGCGCAGGAGTTCCACCGATGTTAGTAGCGCTTGAGACACGCAGTACATAGTTATTAGTTCCATTAGTAACGGTGATGTTGGCAGAAGCGCCAGCAGCAGGCCAGGTTCCGCTAACGATGGTGAGGCCGTTGATACGAACCAAATCAGACTCATGTACTTCGCCCAGGGTATCATTAGCACCCAAAACTGTAGGCACTTTCAATGGGCGATTGTTTCCAAGAACTAAGATGGAGTCGATGTTTATTTGAGCAAGACCACGGAATACTGCAACAGTTCCGGCTACTTCAACAGAGTCTCCTTCATTTACGTTATACCCATTCACTGTTCCGGTAGAACGAAAGGTTCCCATTCCTCCGGTGTTATCTCGAACGGTGAATTGCAAACCAGCAGGACGGAAATTAATTCCGTAAACAACCCCGCGAATTTTACAAACTACACCCAGAGAGTCTGGGCCACCGTTAGCATTGTTTCCACGTAGGGTAGCAATGGAATAAGTAGGAATAGCTACCGCCACTGGATTGGTGATGCGGAATAAATGCGAAGCAGGAGTTCCAACAGTAACGCCGCTGGTCAAGCTGCTGAGGTTGAATCGGATAGAATCGGTTTGGTTAGGGCCGTTATTGGCAACGATGTTTACCGTAAAGTTGGCGGAAGTATCTCCGGCAGCAAATGTTACGCTCAGTGAATCGCCTTGCAGAGCTGGAACAGTAGTATAATCTGTACCATAAGTTACAGAACCAAGGTTTTGCGCTTTAACCACAACGGTTACTGGAGTGGTTGAAGCAGGAACAAGCCTCAGGTCAACGGTACGGGTTGCTTGGGTTTGAGCAACCGCTTGTCCATTGGAGAAGAAGCGTACTGTGCCGGTGGTTGGTGTTGAAGTTGGAAGGATATCGCTGGTACTTCTTGGTTGAATTTGATAACCTCCAACGAATGGAGCAGCACTTCCGGCAAACTGGCTTCCAAGACCGATTAGGTCGAAGGTTCCGGTTGGTGCCGGAGTTCCATCAATGTTGGTAGCATTTACCACACGAAGCGCGTAAGTGTTGACACCGTTGCTTAGGGTAATGTTAGCAGAAGCGTTTGCAGCCGGCCAAGTTCCGCTGACGATGGTCAGTCCGTTGATGCGGACTAATTTCGATTCGGTGTTTTCGTTCAAGGTATCAGCGGCAGCAAGCACTTGTGGCGCAAGAAGCGGATTGCCAGAACTCAATACACGAATGGTATCTACATTAACCTGTGCAAGACCACGGAAGGTAGCAACTGTTCCAAAAACTTCGACTTCGTCTCCTTCGGTAACAGTGTAGTTGTTTACTGTTCCGGTATTACGGAAAACGCCAATACCACCGGTTGCATCTATAATAGTGAATTGCAAGCCTGCCGGGCGGAAGTTGATGCCATACACTACTCCACGAATGCGGCAGTAAGTATTTAGGGAGTCAGGACCACCGTTCGAGTTGTTGCCTCTTACCTGAGCAACTGTGTAAAGGGGCACACCACCAGTTGTTGGATTTGAGCCTTGAATAATGAAGGTGTGGAGGCTAGTAGCGCCAATGCTAAGGGCGGTATCTACTGCTGCAATCTGGAAACGAACGGTGTCGTTTTGGCCAGCGATGTTGTTATTAACGATGTTCAGGCTGATACGAGCACTGGTATCGCCCGCCGCAACTGCAAGGGTAATGGTGTCGCCAATGGCTGCAGGAGTGCTGGTGTAATCTGTTCCATAGACAGTACCAACGCTATTACTCAATGCAACTTTTACAAACCCTGCAACGGTAGCGGAAGGAGCAATGCGGAGGTTAATGTTGTGAGTTCCGGCAGAAGCGAGAACACTGCTGCTGGACTGATTAAAACGAACGGAAGAAGTTTGAACACCGCCGGCAGGGAGAATATCGGCCAGGCTGCTGGGTTGAATCTGATATCCTCCTACGAATGGAGAAGTGCTTCCAGCAAACTGGCTTCCTAAGCCAATAAGGTCGAAAGTACCGGTTGGGGCCGGGCTACCATCGATGTCGGTTGAATTTACTACTCGAAGGAGGTAGGAAGCAGTTCCATTGGAAACCGTGATGTTGGCAGAAGAGCCGCTTGCAGGCCAAGTTCCACCCGTGATGGTGAGTCCGTTAAGGCGAATGAGTTGTGATTCGTGGCTTTCGTTGAGGGTGTCAGCAGCGGGAACAACCGTTGGTGTGTTGAGCGCACTGCCGGTGCCGATAATAAAGATAGAATCAACATTAATTTGAGAAAGGCCGCGAAAAACCGCCACTTCACCATAAACTTCTACTTGATCACCTTCAGTAACAGTATAGTTATTAACAGTTCCTGTGTTACGGAATACTCCGATACCACCCGTTGGGTCGATGATGGTGAACTGAAGACCTGCCGGACGGAAGTTGATGCCATGAACAACGCCGCGAACGCGGCAGTAAACGCCAAGAGAGTCTGGACCACCGTTGGTGTTAGCACCACGAATTAAACCGGGAGTATAAAGCGGAACAGTAGTAGTAACAGGGTTTCCACCGCCGCCGCCAGTGCTGCCACCGTTTCCGGCAGAAGTGTCGGACGCCAAGCGGATAAAATCAAAACGCCAGGTTCCGGCTGTACCATACGTTGAAGTGCTACGGGTAGCCGTGTATTGTCCGCTCGAATCATACGCCAAAACAATCCTAAAACCTGCATTAGGATTGTTATTTAGCGCTGAAATAGCGTTCAAATTAGCGGATCTTACGTACCATTTATCGCCAGTATTTACATCCGGAATTATTCGGTAAGTGCTGTGATCTACCCAGACCGGGTTGGTTGCTGAAACATCAACACAATACTGCAACACGGTGGTGTTACCAGAAGTATTGCTATGACGCTGACTCCAGCTTAGTTTGATGTCTTGAAAGCCAACGGTACTGATGTTTAATTGGATACCGGCAGACTTATTCGCGATTCCTTGAGCTGGATAACCGGTAGTTTGGTATCCTGAGTTATCAGCAGCACTGCTGTCTTCTCCACCCCCAGAAGCAAAAAGATTGTTTATGCCTCCGATAGGGAGAATAGTTCCATTGCCCATTGCAGGGATAGAGTCGCCCGTGCTGGTGTCGTTGTCCGGCGGGTTGGAGTTGAAGGTCCAACGGGTAATAACTGTCTGTGCCATTAGCACTTGCGTGCTAAATACTAAGGCCAGCAGCATACAAAAATAAAGTCGTTTTGAGTTCATGATTTCAGCGCGGCAAAGTTATCCTTTATTCCCCTGAACCAAGGCTGTTTACAGGGAATTAACCTACTATCAACCTTAACCGTTTCGGGGAAAGCGTGTACCTTTGCGCCCAATCGGAACTGAACCATGCAATACGACCTTACTGTCATCGGCTCCGGGCCCGGCGGATATGTGACTGCAATCCGCGCAGCCCAGTTAGGATTGAAAACTGCCATTATTGAGCGTTACAATACCCTCGGGGGTACTTGCCTCAATGTTGGTTGTATTCCTTCTAAAGCCCTCCTCGATTCCTCAGAACATTACCATAACGCCGCCCATACGTTCAAAACCCACGGCATCGACCTCGCCAGCCTCAAGGTAAACATGCCACAGATGATTAGCCGGAAAAACGAAGTGGTTCAGGCTAATGTTGACGGTATCCGCTTCCTGATGAAGAAGAATAAAATCGATGTCTATCATGGTCATGGCAGCTTCATTAATGCCAATACCATCAAAATCAGTGGAGAAAAAGAAGAAACTATCACAAGTTCCAAAGTGGTAATTGCTACAGGTTCTAAACCTGCCAGCCTGCCCGGTATTACTCCCGACAAACAACGCATCATTACTTCTACCGAAGCGCTCAACTTAGATAAAGTTCCTGAAAGCATGGTGGTCATCGGAGGGGGAGTAATCGGAATGGAAATGGGCTCTGTTTTCGGACGCCTCGGCACTAAAATTTCGGTCCTTGAATATGCCGATTCGCTCATTCCTTCTATGGATACCAGCATGGGAAAAGAGCTTCAAAAAGTATTAGCGAAGCTTGGTTTCAGCTTCTACCTAAGTCATAAAGTAACTGAGGTAAAGGCAACAAAAAAAGGCGTAGTAGTAAAAGCAGATCCTCTAAAAGGGGGTGATCCACTTAGTATTGAAGCAGAATACTGCCTCGTTTCGGTTGGAAGAAAGCCATATACCGATGGTCTTGGGCTTGAAAACCTGGGAATTACCCTCGATGAACGCGGAAGAATTCCCGTGAATGAGCATCTTGAAACTTCTGTACCGGGCGTTTATGCAATTGGGGATGTTGTGAAAGGCGCCATGTTAGCCCACAAGGCCGAAGAAGAAGGCGTTTTGGTAGCGGAACAAATTGCCGGTCAAAAACCACACATAAACTACCTGCTGATTCCAAATGTAGTTTATACTTGGCCTGAAGTAGCGGGTGTTGGCTATACTGAGCAAGAGCTGAAGGCGAAAGCCATTCCGTTTAAAGCCGGTGCATTTCCGTTCAAAGCTTCAGGTCGTGCGCGTGCATCCATGGATATGGACGGACAGGTTCGGGTGTATGCACATAAGGAAACCGACGAAATTCTTGGGGTACACATCATCGGGCCACGCGCTGCCGATATTATTGCCGAAGCAGTAGTGGCTATGGAGTTTCGAGCTTCTGCCGAAGACATTGCCCGAATAAGTCACGCACATCCAACTTACACCGAAGCGTTGAAAGAAGCTTGCCTTGCGGCCACTTCCAATCGGGCACTTCATATATAATCATTGAAATCTCCAACCATACATGACTGAACAGATTTTAGCCCAGCTCAAGGGCTTAGTAATGGATGCTACCCGAAAAGCCAACTCTGGCCATCCGGGAGGCGCCATGTCCTCAGCCGACTTTGCCGTAATTCTTTTCCGAGATTACCTGCGCTTCTCACCTGCATATCCACAATGGCCCGATCGTGACCGTTTCGTGCTTTCTGCCGGACATGAATCGATGTTGCTGTATAGCCTGCTAAACTTTATGGACTTACTCCCTATCGAAGAAATTCAAAACTTCAGACAGTGGGGAAGTCTTACTCCCGGACATCCTGAAAGCCATCTGACACCGGGAGTTGAAGCGACCACCGGCCCGCTTGGACAGGGGATTTCTATGGCAGTAGGTATGGCAGCGGCTGAAAAACAGTTGAAAAGCCAACTTAGCGAGGGCTTTGTCAACCACAAGGTGTATGTTATCGCCTCTGATGGCGACCTTCAGGAGCCCGTAGCTTTGGGCACTTCGGCTCTCGCCGGACACCTCGGCCTCGACAACCTCGTGGTCTTCTACGACAAAAACGATATCCAAATTTCAGGGAAAACTTCCCGCTCCGATTCTACCAACTACAACGTGGTGTTTCAAGGTCTGGGTTGGGAGGTTATGGAAATTGATGGTCATAACCACGCGGAAATTCGTCGTTGCCTCGATTTTGCTCAACAAAATAATACCGGAAAACCGCTGCTGATTATCGGCAATACAACAATCGCAAAAGGAACTGCCTCGATGGAAGGCAGTCATAAAACCCATGGTGAACCGCTGAAGGTAGAAGAAATTACAGCTACTAAAACAAAGCTCGGCCTCGATCCTGAGAAGCAGTTTTTTGTTTCGGATGAAGTTAAAGCTGATTTCTGCTCTCGTTTAAACCAATTTAATCACGAAGCTGAAGCCTGGAACCAAAAGTTGGCCAACCGTAGAGCTTCGGATGCAGATTTCGACACGCTGTACACTTCGCTCTATGAGCAACTTCCTTCTGTTACTTCACCCGACTTTAATGAAGGCGACAAACTGGCAACTCGCGCTGCATTCGGCAAAGTACTCGAAGCGTGGGCAACTCAGATTCCGAGTCTAATAGGCGGAAGTGCCGACTTGGAGCCTTCAAACAACACCGCAGCTTTTGCTGCCAAAGTAGGTGAGTTCGACCGTGATAACCGCCAGGGTAGAAACCTCGCTTTTGGTGTACGGGAATTCCCTATGGCGACTATGATGAATGGCATGGCCCTGCATGGCGGCATGCTTCCTTTCGGAGCTACCTTCCTCACGTTCGCCGATTATTGCCGGAATGCCATTCGCATGAGTGCCATTCAGCAATTGCAGGTATTGTATGTTTTTACACACGATTCGTTATTCCTCGGGGAAGATGGCCCAACGCACCAGCCTATTGAACACGTGATGAGCCTTAGAGCAATTCCAGATTTGCTGGTCTTCCGCCCTGCTGATGCCAACGAAACCAAGGCTTGTATGGAAGCTTTCCTTTCTGAAACTCATCGACCATCCTTACTAGCCCTTACTCGTCAGAATTTACCTACCCTACCCTATTCCGATAATGCTAAACGTGGTGGATACATCTGCTGGGAAAGCAATCCGGGTAGTCAGCCGGAGACGGTGCTATTCGCTACGGGTTCCGAGGTTAGTCTCGCTCTGGAAGCGGGTAAGCAATATGCTTCTAAAGCCAACACTTCCGTTCGCGTAGTTAGCTTACCTTGTTGGGAGCTATTCTTTGAACAAGACGAGGCTTATCGCCGTGAAGTGATGAGCTTCAGCGCGAAACGCAGGCTTTCAATTGAAGCGGGTACTACTTTAGGTTGGGAACGCTTTACCGGTTTAGATGGACGAAACATCGGAATCAATACCTTTGGCGCATCAGCTCCTGCCGAAGTGCTTGCGGTACAATTCGGCTTTACCGTTGAAAATGTATTGAAGGCACTGGAATCCATAAGCTAATTCCATCTCTTAAAGAAAAAAGGCTGTTACATGAGTAACAGCCTTTTTTTGTGTGTAACCAATTCTTGGTTTCAAATACCTATTCGAGTATAAACCCACCATCAAATTTTCCAAAGTTCCCTGAGCAATGATTTCACTGGCGTATTATAGAACTCTTAGTGAAGTAATGGCCAACAATCGAAAGGAGTTTTTCCATCTGAATCAGCACTAACATCAAGCTAAAAAGGCATATAAGCCGGCGAAGCAGCCAACATGGGTTCGTCTTGTGGATATTCATAAAAACTATCATCACTCCATCGAAACTTAGCCTGAATTACTGAGCCGGAATATTCCACCTTTCGCTTCACAAATGTTGAAAGAGAATGCTGTTACGCAAAAAACCATAGATTACTTATTTACAGTATTAATGCCGTAAGGCAGAAGAGCTATAAACGTTCTCCAGCGATATTCCACCTGAATGCTGAGTTAATGTTCTAGCTTCTTATTGTGGTTAATAGAATAAGTTTGAAGGATAGCATTGAATAAATTCGTTTCGAATTCTTAGGATACCCTTCAACTGCTAAAGTTAATTAGCCTAATGACTTTCTTCTGAAACTACAGAACGTAAACTGCTGTACCGTATTAAACGGAGTAGGATGTTCTACGGAAATACAACGAATGGGGCTGAATGCCGTTTGGAGCGCATCAATCATGGAGGATTGTGAATACTATTGGATGAGAATTCCGCTGCACTTTTTGGGGCCATTTTCTGAAAAAGTGCCAAGGATTAGTACGCCATTATCGGCAATTCCCTGAGCTGCGGTTTCAACGTAGCGTTCCACTTCCTTTTCTTCTGTGAGAAAATGAAATGCTGCCCTGTCGTGCCATACGTCGTAACGCACCTGTGGCACAAAATCAAGTATATCGGACACAATCCACTTTACCTGCTTTGCGCGTTCTCCCAATCGGCTTTTGGCCCGTTCAATCGCCGTGGCGGATATATCCAAAACGGTTAGATCGAGATAACCTAAATCAAGCAGATAATCGACGAGAAAGCTGTCGCCTCCGCCTACATCCAATATTTTTGCCTCTGGCGACACCTGAAGCTCTGTAAAGAAACTCAGGGAAGTTTCAGGTTTAGGCTGATACCAACTCACTTCATTCAGCGCCTTGGTCTGATAAATATGCTCCCAGTGGTTTAAGCGATTAAGATTTTCCATGAAAAAATGTGAGTGTAGTGTGGCTTTGCTTTTACACAAATTAAAGGGAATTACTCCTCAATTGATTTTGTAGTTAAACATTAATCGATTATTCCGATGGTTTCTTCAGCTCGCTGTAATTATACCTCTTTCGTTAAAAATTAGACTTCACCTGAATGAAGAGAAAACACTTCACAAGACAAACAAAGAAAACTTTTTCGATTTTTAGCCAATTAAAATAAATTCAAAATAATCGAATTTATAAAATGGATATCCACAATTAAAAAAATGAATATCCACAATCGTAAAAAGCTATTCAATGGCAACTTTCCGAGCTTTTTTACATGGTACTTTTTTCCGGTGATTTGCGCTAATCTGCGTTGGAAACTACCTTAACAGCTATTTTGAAATTTGCGTAAATCTGCGGGAAACTTGCCAATCTAAAAAGCTTTTACGATTGTGGATATTCATTTTACGAGTCAAGTAAAAACGGATTTATCTACTCCTCCTCTGCGCTTTGGGGAACGCCTTCGAGGGAATAAGCACCGCGAAGAACTATCTGCGGTGGCAGGGGTAGGCGCAATGCGTAGAAGTTGCTTCCTTCCACAATCGGGATGACTTCCTGCTTTCGGAAGTAAGCCTTGTTGTTATGTTTTCCAACCGGGACAAACACAAACAACTTTCCTCCTTGTCTCACCACTGCTTCCAAAGGCACCCAAGCGGCTTGTACCGGCACCGATTGCAAAGTTGCCCTTACTCCAAGTCCGGCAAATAGTTCCTTAGGCTGAGGATCTTGAATTTCGGCATGCACTTTCACCGATCTACTATTATCGTCTAAAGCACCCGGGAATCCGAAGATGTGCGCTTTAAAGGGTTTAAAGTTGCCCGAAGTTGGGCTAATAGTTAACTCGGCGCCTTGACGAAGTGCTGCCAACTGGTTCTCGAAAGCATCCAGCTCAACATGAAGGTGGTGGGTATTAACAATTTGCAACAAGGTTTTTCCCGGCTGAACAAACTCCCCGGGGCGTCCTTCAATCATTGCGACATGCCCGTGCAAAGGTGCTTTCAGTTTTAGTACCGGCTCAAACTTGCCTTGTCGAATGGACTGAAGGTTGTAGCCCATCAGTTTAAGTTGCGCACCACTTCCTTCGAGCTCCGCCAACGCCATTTGGTAATCGGACCGTGCTTTTTGGGCTAATTTCAGCGCTCCGGCATCTGCTTTCACCAGTTCCTCCTGACGTTCAGCTTCTGCCTTCAGCCATTGGCATTGGCTCCAAGCTCGTAAATGCTGCTCCTGTAAACGCAGGGCTTCCGGACTGTTTAATTCAGCAACTACAGCTCCTTCCTCTACAAATCGTCCTTCGGTAACGCTTATGGTGCGAATTTGTCCTGAAACTAACGGACTTATGTCGGCTCGGTTATTCGGTGGAAGCGTAACACTCCCTGTCAACACCAACGATGTTGAAACTAAGGTGTCGCGGGCACTGCCCACTTGTAAGCCAATGCGTTTCTGCTGGGCTTCGTCTAAGTGGTACTCGGTTAAAGTACTATCGGCTTCCGCTACAGAAGTCGAATCCGGACTTCCTCCACAACTTATCAGAAAGATAGAAAAGAGGAGGAATGTAAAAATGGAAAGGGGTTTAACCACCATGATTATTCGTAATAAAGTAAGTCCGCCTCTAACAACCTCACATCCAACAGACTATGCAGATACCCGAGGCGAATTTGGGCAATCTGGTTAATGTTTTGCAACCATTCGAAAGGCGTTATTTCGCCCAATCTTCGGCTGGTATTGACGGCAAATTCCAAGGAATTTGCATTAATCAATCCAACAGTCTGGTAGAAATTCAGCTTCTCCCTTACCTGTTGTTGACGCCATTGCAGTCCTTGTCGCTGACGACGGAGTTGCGATTCCTGCAAAGCACGTTCTGTAGTAGCAATCTGCTTTTGCAGCCTTGCTGCTACAATCTGCTGGCGATACGGGCGAAACAAAAGTGGAAGGCTGAATCCCAACGAAACGACTTGGTTATTGGGTCGCTTGTCGATGGATTGGTTCAGGTAACCGATGTTGAGTTCAGGCCAGAAACGCCGCCGCTCCACCTTCAGCCAAGCCTCCGCTTCTTGTTCTCGCAATTGAGCCAGTAATCCAAGGGGATGCATTGAAGCCTGAATAGAAGTTAAGCTTGTGTTTGTTAAGGAAATAGAATCCAACAAATCTGATGGAGAATAATCAGGTTCGCCTTCTTCTTGCATCCAGAAGTAGAGTTGATTAAGCGACTGACGGGCATCCAATGCCGCTTGTTTAAGCTCCATGTTAATTTCGGATACCCGGCTATTAAGTGCTGTTTGTTGCCAACCGGCCAACTCACCAAGTTCTCGCGCCCTTTCCGTCTGACTCACCATGTGCAGATACAAAAACTTCAGACTATCCAACATGGCTTGCCTGCGTAGGTGGAACTGCCAATAATGGTAGGATTTTTTTACTTCCCGCTTAATCTCGCGCTCTTCCAAGCTTAGAAATACTTCCTGAGATTGGGTTCTAAACTTCCAGTAAGAATTCAACGCGCCATAAACCGTAGGAAATGGGGTGGACTGATTAATCTGGAACGCTTGGTCGCGCAAGGCACTGTTGATTTGTCCCTGCATAAAGTCGAAAGAAGTACGCCCGGGAGCCCTTGCGGCAATTCTCTGAGCACGACTTTCCCCAATACGCAGCCTGGCTGCTTCGATGCGCCCATGTTGCTTAAGGGCTTTTTCCTGTGCTTGTACTAGGCTGAGCGGCTGTTGTCCGAAACTATGTCCGGATAATAAGAGGAATATTGGAAGAAAAACCGCCAACGCTTTTCCGGGATGAATACGGATGGTACGGCTACGCATCCAATGGTAAAGGGTTGGTAGAACGAATAAGGTGAGCAAAGTTGCGCTGATAAGTCCGCCAATGACCACCGTTGCCAATGGTTTTTGCACTTCTGCACCGGCTGATGTGCTGATAGCCATAGGCAAAAAGCCTAATGAAGCAACCAGCGCTGTCATAAGTACCGGGCGTAATCGCGAAGAACATGCCTCTAAGAGTACTGCTAGGTTATAACCGCCCTCTGCCTTTTCCTGTTCCCGGATGGCGTTCACCATCACCAAGCCGTTGAGTACTGCCACACCGAACAGCGCAATAAACCCGACGCCGGCACTGATAGAAAAAGGCATGTCACGCAAAGCCAGCATGCCAATTCCGCCGATAGCGGACAATGGCACAGCCGTGAAAATGAGCATAGCCAGACCTACCGACTGAAAGCTGAAGTAGAGCAGCACCAGAATTAGCAATAAGGCTACCGGTACCGCAATAGCAAGGCGCTCCTTCGCTAAAACCAGGTTCTCAAACTGTCCGCCGTAGGTATAGTGATACCCTGCCGGAAGTGGCAGCTTTTGATCGAGCAGTTTGCGGATATCTTCGACCACAGTAGCAACGTCCCTACCTCGTACATTCAAGCCAACGGTTATGCGTCGGCGAGCCTGGTCGCGAGAAATCTGCAATGGCCCTTCCTCGGTACGGATGTCGGCCAACTCGGCTAAAGGCAACTGACCGCCGTTTGGTAAATCAACCATCAGCTCTTCCACACTGCTCAAGCGGCCTCGCTGTTCTTCGGGAAGCCTTAATCGAATAGCGTAGCGACGGTCTTCTTCGTAAAATGTCCCAACACGTGCACCCGCAAAAGCCGCTTCCAACACCCTATTCAAATCGTTAACATGCAAGCCGTACTGTGCAAGCCGCTCTAATCGGTAATGCAACACCCGCTGCGGGAGTCCTTCTACCCGCTCTACCGAGATGTCCTTCACTCCGGGAACAGCAGAAATAAGTTGCCCTACCTGTTCGGCTTTATCGGCCAAAATGCCCATATCGCTTCCGTAAATTTTAACGGCAACATCTGTTTTTACTCCTGTCATCAGCTCATTGAAACGCATTTGGATGGGCTGTTGAAAACTGAATGCTACGCCGGGTAGTTCTGAAACAGCCTCCTTCATTTTCTCAGCCAATTCAGGGATGGTTTTTCCATTCACCCATTCACTTTTATCCTTTAGCTCAATGATCATATCGGCAGATTCCATCGGCATAGGGTCGGTAGGAATCTCGGAAGTGCCAATTTTACTGACTACGCTTTTCACTTCGGAAAAACGTTTGAGCAGAATAAGTTCTAATTCGTTGCAAACGGCGGCTGTTTTATCGATGCTGGAACCTAGAACTACTCGCGTTTCTACTGCGAAATCCCCTTCTTCGAGCGTGGGGATAAACTCACCTCCACTTCTGCTGAATTGCCAGAGTGCTACTGTGAAGAGAAGGAGCGCTACTGATACTACCCAGAGAGGCTTAGAAGCTGGAACCATGAGCTTCCGGCGGTAGCCGGCAGCGAGTTTGTCGAAGAACGCATCAGCTTGGCGACTTAGTCTAGATTTGCGAGCAAGTGCTGGAAGGGAAGCCATCATTGGCACCCAAGTAAGGCAGAGTAGCAATGCACCCAATAGCATAAAGGCTACCGTCCATGCCATAGGCTTGAACATCTTGCCCTCAACACCGCCAAGACTGAGTATCGGCAGGTAAACTATCATTATGATAAGCTGGCCAAATACAGCGGCGTTCATCATCGTCCCGGAGGCTTTTTCAGACAGTTGCTGCATTTCTAATTTGTCTGGCAGGCGATTGTGGAAGCGTAAGTGTGCTTGGTGAAGCACAAATTCGATGATGATGACGGCTCCGTCAACTACTAATCCGAAGTCGATAGCCCCCAGACTCATGAGGTTGCCGCTTATGCCCGTCAAACGCATCATGGTGATGGCGAAAAGCAGGGATAACGGAATTACTGAAGCGACTATCAGCCCAGCTCGAAGATTGCCAAGAATAAGTACCAGAACGAAAATGACAATTAGCCCTCCTTCGGTGAGGTTTTTCAATACAGTGCCGATGGCATTGTCAATGAGTTTAGTCCGGTCAATAAACGGAATTACTTTCACCCCCCGGGGCAACGCCTGTTGAACTTCCTCCATTCTGGCCTTCACTGCCTCGATAACTTCTTTGGAATTGCGGCCTTTGAGCATAAGCACAATCCCTCCTACTGCTTCGCCTTTCCCATTTCGGGTCATCGCGCCGTATCGAACGCTGTGTCCTTCTTGAACAGTGGCAAGATCGCGCAGTATAATTGGACTTTTATCCTTCAGCCTAATAACCACCTGCTCCAATTCTTTGGGGTCTTTTAACATCCCAATGCCTCGGATAAAATAGACAAAATCGCCTTTGGTGACGTAAGCAGAACCAGTATTGGCATTCGCGCCTTCGAGGGCTTGCATTAGATCTGCGAGCGTAAGTCCAAGTGCTTTGAGCCTATCCGACTTTACAGCAACTTCTACTTCTCTTACAAATCCACCAAAACTGGAGACATCGGCAACGCCCTCGGTTCCGAGAAGCTGACGTTTTACTATCCAATCCTGGAGGTCGCGAAGGCGGATAAGGTTGAACTCTTGTTCATGGCCGGGCTGAGGTTCAAGCGTATATTGATAGATTTCGGACAAGCCGGTGGAAGGAGGCCCTAACTCAGGTGCGCCTACACCGGATGGCAACTCTGAAGCTACCGTAGCCAGTCGTTCACTCACCCATTGCCGGGCTTTGTAAACATCCACCTCGTCTTTGAATACTAAGGTGATAACGCTCAGCCCAAAGCGGGAAATTGAGCGGATTTCCAATTTATCAGGCAAACTGGATAAAGCCATTTCGAGTGGAGCAGTTACTAAAAGCTCCATTTCTTGGGCAGCCAAGTTGGTGGAAGTGGTGATTACTTGCACCTGATTGTTGGTTATATCTGGTACTGCATCAACTGGGAGGTGGAAGGCCGACCAAAGACCGGCTACAATCCATACTACCATGATCATCCAGACAATTGCTTTCCGTCTGAGGGAGAAAGCGATGATGTGTTGAATCATGAAAAGAATTGAAAAGGTGAATACTGAGAGTCAAGAAAGACCGTCAGCCCCTTTTCGGAGGTTGCCAAAGCTTGCTGCCGGCAGTTAAACTCACTAAAGAAGTTTCCCGATACCCGGAAGTTTGCAAAAACTCGGTGGCTACAATTTCTAGTTTTACAAATTCTGCATGTAAAACCGGTGAAACACTGTTAGAAAGATTGTGTAATGGCAAATCCTGATGGCTGTGTTGCTCTTTAGCATGGGCACTTCCATTGAATTCGTCGCCATAGTGTTGAGCCAGAAAGGAAATAAATGCGATTGCGCCCTCCCCTTTATGCTCGATTTTGAAGTGTGATACCATCGTTCCGAATTTACTCAACTCCTGAACGTCTGTACGGGGCATTACCGACAGAAGCAACATCAAAGGAAGAAGGAGAAAAGCCAACAGTCTCACTGTTCAAAGATACAATACGATAGTAGAATATGTTAGCAATAGTAAAACATGAAAATAACTTGCTGCCTTTTAACGCATTTCACTAAATCCGAGCTTTATGTTATTGCCCTTAAAAACGGACTTGCTAATCCTCTTCATCGGGCTTAATGCTGCCCATTCCTGAATTAACTTTCTCTAACGAACGTGGCTTGCCGCGGTAGCGGATTGAGCCAATGCCTTCGTTGCTGGCAATCAATTTATTGGTGCAAAACACTTCCGCTTTTCCAATTCCCTCCAAGGTCACTTTCATGTTGAGGGCTTTCAAAGCATAAGCCTCTATTTTGCCGGCTCCTTCTAACGACAATACCGCGTCTTGGGTTTCGCCCTTTAACTTTAGTTTGCCCATCCCTTCCATGGAGGCATTCAGGGTTGACACTTTTAACCATAAAGACACTGACCCTAATCCTTCTACTCTGACTTTCAGATTAGGCATAATAAGCTGGCGGCTGCACTCTAAGCTACCGACTCCTTCGAAGGACAACTCCACCAACGTTTCAACGGTGACGTAAAGCACCGGATTTTTTTTCCCAGACCAGTTTGTCTCCTTATTGGTGCCTACATAAAGATGTTCTCCTTCTTGGCGATAAACAAACTCATTTTCCAGATCAGTGGTAGTCTCAAGACGCATCCCAACCTTTTTTCCCTGATCGAGCACTACTTTAATGACGCCTTCGGCATGAAGAAAGCGAAAGGGCTTGAGGTTGTAGGTGCGGCTGATATCGCCGGCAAAGCCCCAAGTGGCCAAGAGCAGAAAGAAACCAAGTAAACGGAAACGTAAGGTGTTCATGCTTCTAAGATAGCGGCTCATTTGAATGAGCCAAATGCCTTAACGTTAGCTTAAGAGTAGCAGACATTAGGACTACGTTTTCGTATTTCTTCGCAAGCGAGTTTTTTGATGTTAAGGGAAAATGTTGCTACACGCCTGCGCGAAGGATGCGAGCGGAAAGCCCACAGGCTGCGGCAGGGCGACGGTTCGTTTGAGGCACTTTTTCGTTGCCGCAGACGAGGACTTGTAGCGGGCAGCCTGACCCTCCATAAGCATAGGGCGTTCCCTATGCTTATGGAGGGACGCGCCCAAAACCAACAAAGGCCTCCTGTTTCCGGGAGGCCTTTGGGTAGGCAGGTTAATGCGGTGCGCTTAGTTGCGAATAACGAGTTTCTGCATGGCTACTTGGTTGCCAGAAGTAATCCGGCAGAGGTAGAGTCCATCGCGGAGGTTGTTAACGCTTAAAGGTTGGTTGGCTGAAAGAGCTCCAATGGTTTCTTCATGCACTTTTTTACCGCTAATATCCAAGATCTGAACATTCACTTCTTTTCCTTCCATGCCTGGTGCAAGCAAATTAAAGGTTCCTGAATTTGGGTTCGGATGGATGAGGAGTTCGCCGGTTTGCAAGAGATTATTGGTTCCGGTGATGGTTCCGAAGGCTACTTGTCCGATGTAGAAGGTGAGTGCTCCGGAGGTGGCACCTGCTACGCCGAAGTTCGGGAAGATGTTGAGCTTGTTGTAGTTGGTGGTATAGTTAATGGCCGACGTTCCGCTGGCATGGTTAGCAAAGTTAAACGTTAGGGTGTGCCAAGTGTTGGCCATTGTAGTGGTAGCATCGGTTTCTACGGACTTGGTAGGGTCGGTTTTGTCTTCCGCTTTCAGGCGCATAATCATTCCGGCTGCTGGCGCATACACTTGTACTTGCATTTGGTTGGCGGTTGAAGTGAATGGAATGTTAGCCGCAAATCCGTTTGATGTTCCGAAGGTGGTACCTGCCCAGGTTTGCGCTGCTGAGGTTTTTAGGATTCTCAGGGCAATTCTGGTTGGACTAACCGGATCGGCTGCAATGCTGGAAGCTGTTCCACCGAAGTCTGTGGTGGTTAAGTCGGTAGCCGCCGAATCCTGCCAAGTTATAGGAAGGCTGATTTGCGCTTTAGTAGTTCCGCCACCTGACCCTCCTGCTGCATGGTTTACAAAGCCTACGAAGTAGGTTTGGGTACCGGCGGTTGCGCCGCTTACGCCAAAGTTCGGGAACAGGCTCAGTTTGTTGTACGCAGTGGCGTAGTTGATGGCTTGAGTTCCGCTGGCCTGATTCGCGAAGTTGAACGTTAGGGTATCCCAAGCATTCGCCACGGTAGT
>CALSBM010000060.1:0-19243 GCA_943373175.1 Chitinophaga pinensis
TTTGACGTTCAATCTTTACGCTTAGAGGATTACCAAACCCGCACAAGCGATACATATTTACGCTTAACTAATATATAAACCCGTTTTGACGATTAAACTTTACGCACAGACGATTACCAAACCCGCTTAAGCGATACATATTTACGCTTTACTAATATATAAACTCGTTTTGACGATTAAAACTTGCGCAATGAAGATTACCAAACCCGCACAAGCGATACATATTTACGCTTTACTAATATATAAACTCGTTTTGACAATTAAAACTTACGCAATGAAGATTACCAAACCCGCACAAGCGATACACATTTACGCTTAACTAATATATAAACTCGTTTTGAGGATTAAACATTACGCACAGTCGATTTCAAACCCGCACAGGCGATACACATTTACGCTTAACTAATATATAAACTCGTTTTGACGATTAAACATTACGCACAGACGATTTCAAACCCGCAATAAGGTAACTTATTTACACTTTGCTCATTTGTTAACAGAATTGGAATTTAAAAAGCGCAGCAGGATAAACCTACCTTGATTTGCTCTTTGCTTGGTTTTTTGCTTTGTTATTTTATTTGCCGGCCTTACGGCCGGAGTTGTTTTTTTGGCTGCTTGCGACTATGTGGCCACATGCTGGTGGCGGCACTCCGCTGCTCGCCTACCTGCCCTAATTCCCACAGACGCTTCCTTTCTCTTGCTTTATTGACCTGAAGGGAGCGCAAGCCGGAAGCCCAGGCCGCGGATAGCCGGTGAATAACTTAAACGGCGGCTCACTCGCATGGACCAACGCTCGAAGTTCCAACTACCACCACGAAAGAGCCGATACACGCCAGAGGATGGGCCAAAGGGATTGCGTTGAGCTTGTGTACTGTAAGCACCATACCAATCCTGACACCATTCCCATACATTACCGCTCATGTCGTATAAGCCTAATTCATTCGGTAACTTTTTGCCTACTGGATGAGTTGTCCCTTTAGAGTTAAACAGAAACCACCCGATATCAAAGGGATCGTCCCCGCCTGAATATTTATAACCCTTGCTCCTTTTTCCCCCTCTCGCCGCATACTCCCATTCCGCCTCCGTAGGCAAGCGAAAACTTTTCCCGGTCTTCGCATTGAGCTTCTTGATGAATTCTTGGACAACGTCTAAATTTATTTCCTCTGCCGGGCATGTTGGACAGTTTTCATGACTACTCTGCTTGCGCCCCATCACCGCCTCCCATTGTGCTTGCGTCACCTCGTATTTCCCTATTTGATAACTACTCAACGTAACCTGGTGGGCAGGCTTTTCATTATCATCACAATCACTCCCTTGCTCTGAGGTGCAGCCCATGGTAAATGTACCGCCCTCTACATAAACCATGTTGTTAACAATTGACTTGATGATGGCTGTATTCCTCGTGTATATTATTGACTGCTCGGTTTTGCTGTGACCATTGGCTATGGAGGTTATCACCACTATCAACAATATAATTTTACTTATGAAAGAGCTTGTTTGCATTGCTTATTTGTTCTGGATTTTAAGTTTTTTTTTGGCCATACTGCCTAATTGATTGTTGGGCTACTTGCAGCTGATTTGCATCAGGCTAGCGGATGCGCTCCTATGTCTCCTACCAACCCTGCTGCCCTTAGCCGATTCCTCTTGACCTGAAGGGAGAACGAGGCGGAAGCCTAGGTAGGGGCTAGCCGGAGTTCTCCTGCCCCGGCTGCTTACACGCAAGCTCCCGGCTCCATCGCCACAGCAACCACCTCGGCTAACTCGGTACTCACCATAGGATGGCCCAGATGGATTGTGTTGAGCATGAGCACTGTAAGGACCATACCAATCTTGGCACCATTCTAATACGTTACCACTCATGTCGTATAAGCCTAATTCATTCGGCGAAAAACTACCTACTGGTCGTGTGCATATTATAAATTTTTCTGAATAAAACTCTTCACCTATTGTATAATTACCGATAGAATACATAATTCCGAGGTTTGCATTACCTCCCCGGGCCGCATACTCCCATTCCGCCTCCGTAGGTAAACGAAAACTTTTTCCGGTCATCAAGTTTAATTTACTAATGAAATCTTGGACCTCCTCCCAGCTTACATTTTCTACTGGACAAGATGGGCAGTTTTTATGAAAACTCGGATTGCATCCCATTACAGCCTCCCACTGGGTTTGTGTTACTTCGTATTTATTTATCTGGTAATTACTTAACGTAACTTGGTGGATAGGCTTTTCATCATCTTTACAAATACTCCCTTGCTCTGAATTGCATCCCATCATAAAGGTGCCACCTTTTACAAAAACCATTGATTTCAATAACAACTTTAACGACTGGCTATTTGCTCTCTTAGTTCTTCTTTCTTGTTTAGTCATATATCTTATTGACTTTTTGAGTGTGGTCTCATTAGAATCGGACTGAAGCACAAGCCTAAAGCCTATGTAATCGTCTCTATTATTTGGTGAATAAAAGTGACGATAACTTACTCGTAAAAAATTTACGTTTCCGTAATTGTTACCTCCTCGGATGACCCGATACTTCATGGAAACTCCTCCCAGTGAATCTTGCTCTTCTTGCGAATTATAATCCACATACCAATCCTGACACCATTCCCAAACATTGCCACTCATGTCGTACAAGCCTAATTCATTTGCTAGCTTCTGGCCAACTGGATATATACTTTTTCGAGGATGGTTCAATAGCCAGCTTATCTGGTAAGGGTTGTTTCCGCCCGAATATTCATATCCCTTGCTCTTCCTACCTCCTCGTGCTGCATATTCCCATTCCGCCTCAGTAGGTAAACGGAAACTCTTTCCTGTCTTCGCATTTAGCTTCTTAATAAAAACTTGTACATCTTCCCAACTTACATTTTCTACCGGACAGGTTGGGCATTTTTCGTTAAGGCTAGGATTGTCCCCCATCACTGCCTCCCACTGCTCTTGAGTGACCTCGTATTTCCCGATAGAATAATTGCCTAACGTGACTTCGTGGGCAGGCTCCTCATCTCCATCACATTCATTACACTGCTTTGAAGTGCAACCCATTGTGAAAGTACCGCCCTCTACATAAACCATCGATTTTATTAAAGACTTTAGTGTCCTGCGATTTGCTCCCTCTGTATTACCTTCTAGTTTAATAGTAGGCTTGGATGGATTTATAAGTATAGGCTGCTCGGTAACTTCAGCCTTCTTCCACTTGATACGGCTTTCGGCTGATCCGCGAAAAAAGAGGAAAGTAAACAATAAAATTGAAAGGATAATTACGCCAATTAGCTTTAGCTTGTGCATATATTTCTTGTTTCGTTGCCGAAAATACTGCTTGATAGAGTCGCACACTATTCTGAATGAGTCGCACACTGCTCTGAATGAGATGCCCACTGTTCTGAACGTGTTGCCTGGCTCTTTGAATGAGTTGCCAAATGTTCTGAACGAGTTGCCCGGCTCTTTGAATGAGACGCCCACCACATCATATAACAAAGCATTAATTCTTAAAGTGAATCGCTTGTATTCGATATTATGCCCCCTTCATTACCATTAACAGCGAAGAAACTTAAACATGAATCAATTCTAAGATTTTAAAATTTCAGCCTCCAATAACCACACCTTCTAACCACCACATTTGTTAAAATGGTTTCCATTTAAGCCGTTAATGTCTAACTTTGAGTTGTGCGGATTTTTTTGGTATTCAGTTTAACCTTACTTCTACTTGTCCCAAGTAGCGGCCACTGGATTACCTATGTATCCTACCTTGCCAATAAAACTTACTACGCTGAAGTGCTTTGTGAGAAGAAAGACGAAGTAGAATCAACCTGTGATGGGTACTGCGCACTCAAGAAAAACCTAAGTAAACAAACTCCTGAGGAAGCTCCGATACAAGAGAAGAACCATTCCGCTAATCTATTGATGGAATTTCTTCCCGGAAATGCGTTTCAAACAGTTATCGCCTCTCTTTGTGTGACGCGTCCATCCGGCTATGGCTATAGCCCTTTGCTGAGCTACTTTGATCCGGAGGAGAATTGGAATCCCCCGAAAGTAAACGCCTGACATCCGGCTTTATACTTTCTTTCTCAATTCCAATTCAAAAAAACATGAAAAAAATTCTCTTGGGAGCCCTGCTTTTGGCTTCCACCAACCTGTTTACGTCTTGTAAAAAAGATGAAGACACCACCCCTAATCCAACGGTCAACAATGGCCAATTTAAACTAGAAGTTGAACCCGTTTGGGGGCCCACCAATGGTGCGTTCAATTTGAACACGCCACTTGTTCATCCAAGTACCGGAGATAACATAAACTTTTCTAAGCTGATGTTTTATGTTTCAGGCTATGAACTGAAGAAAACTGACGGCAGTATAGTAAAACGAGAAGGGCTCTATCACCTCTTAGATGCTTCTAAAACCAATGGAATGATTGTTACCATTGACAGTATTCCTGAGGGCAACTACAGTGAAGTAAGCTTCAACATTGGCGTTGACAGCACCAAAAACGTATCAGGAGCGCAAACTGGCGCACTTGATCCGGCTAATGGCATGTTTTGGAGCTGGAATACCGGATACATTTTCTTCAAAGCTGAGGGCACATCCCCACAAAGTCCGAATGGCAACTTCAGGTACCACATCGGAGGCTTTAGGGAAGTCAATAATGCTATCCGCAAGGTGACCATGAACACTGGAATTTCAGTTTTGGGCATCAGACCAAATACTTCGCCTCAACTTCATGTGATGATGAATGTAGCCAGGCTGTGGCATGGCGGTATATTGATGTCGAATGTCAACAACATTCACATGCCCGGACAGGCTGCTATGGACATGGCAACCCGTTATCAGGCAGCATTTGTTTTTGACCATATCCACAACTAAAATGCCTTGGAGTATTCCATTACTTCTGCGTTGGGGAAACCCAACGCAGAAGCTTATATGGCTTTGGATGATCGTTTTCTTCGGTCTTAACATTTCCAAATCAAAAGCCTGTGAGTCGTGTGGTTGTGCAGCTCCTTTACAAATTCCTGGCATTTGGCCTTTAAGCAGTGGCAATATGCTGGGATTAAGGCTCGCATCAAATCGATTTAATCATCCAACCCTAATTGCTAATCGGCTTGGCGATGCAATAGTAGAATACGACACCTATCTACAATATGAACTTTGGTACCGCTACATGCCTTCCGCTCGGTGGCAATGGACTTTTTCTCTACCATTTCGCCAGAATAGGAGGCATACGAATAAAGAAACTATCCAATTAGCAGGCTTGGGTGATGCCCATGCACAATTGAGCAGAAGAATTTGGGTCTCTAATGATACTACTAAAATCAGGCAAAGTTTATGGTTTGGTGCAGGGATACAAATACCTAACGGCCCATTTATGCAACGAATGCCAGATTTGCAACAATGGCCTCAAGCATTTCAAACCGGAAGTGGAAGCTATGCCCTCAACTTCCTGTTGTTCAATAGCTGGGTGATGGGCAATTGGGGCTGGTCAGGACAAGCCAGTGTTCGGTTTAACTCTACCAATGAGGTTGACTATCGTCGAGGAAACTTCTACCAACTTCAATGGAGTGGATGGTGGAATACGAAATTAAACAGAACTGTCCAGCTCGCTCCTCAGCTTGGATTGAGCGCTGAATATTGGGGTAAAGACAAAGAGTATGGAAAAACACAGCCATTAAGTGGAGGGCAGAAATTAATGGCATTCGTAGGAACAGACGTTCGTTATCAGCGTTACCTCCTCCGCCTGCAACTCAGCTCCCCGCTTTACCAACAAGTCTATACCAGCGGCCCAACCAATGCCCTTCGCCTCGAATTCGGCCTGGGTGTATTGTTGTAAGTAGCTAATTAGTCGAGCCTTAAAAAGCCGCTTTGCGTAAAAAAAGGTGTTTCAACAGCTCAGAAATACAGAAATAAATTCTTTCAAAATAGGACAAAATAAGGGATGCCCACTTGCGCATCATCCTCTTGAAGTTGTAAGCAGCGGCTGCTAACATTATATTCATTACATCCCCTATGACTCCTTTCAGAAAATTCCTTCCAAGTCTATGATCTTGCTTTAAATGGCCTATCGTGGGTTCAATCGCTACTCGCTTTCTCAATCTTTCTTTATGCTTTTGAACTTCTCGCCTACTTGATCCTTTTTTTAAACGCTCTGGTTTCACTATCAGTGTTTTGTTATGGTGTTTGATTCCTTTTTATCCTTTATCTACCGCTGCCGTTTCTGGTTCTTTTTCTGTTAGCTTCTTTACTTAGTCGAGCGCCGCAGGCAGGGTATGTCCATCAAAATCATTCCTAAAACTTAGTGCGCCAACTATAACGCCTGTTGTGGTGCGTACTAACGATGCCTTGTTTCCAAATTCATATTTCTTATGCTCTTTACCTTTTGAGATACAACATACTTCCGTTTCATGAAGCGAGTATATCTTATTTTTACTATTACGTTTTTGGTTGAGAACCTTAGTGAAAAGTGCTTCCAGTCAATCTTCTCACCAAGGATATGCAGGGACGCTTTTTGAACTAAAGTGTCTCTAATAAAGAGAGAAAAGAGGCATTTGGTTGTGAGCTGTTTTCTTCGGAATCATGACAGGAAATACGCGGTTTTATTACTAGAAATACAAAAACTGTGTATTTTGAACAATTAAAAATGAATTATTTCTGCTTTTATATAGGTGAGAAATAGTTTTTAAGGACCGACTAAGTATAAAGATTATTTCGCCTTCCAGTCCTCTCATAACAATGTACCAAACACGCGGCACACAGCGTTTTTCCTAGATTATTTTGTGTCATTAAAGTCCAATTTCTCTAAACTCTCGAAATCACGCCTCTTATAAAATTCTTGTTCGCAGGCTCGAATGTTTGCCGCCAGCTTCCTTCAGATTCCGCTTCACAACGGACACCCTTGCTCTTGGCTAACGGCAAGTACTGCAACTCCCGCTCGGGACTTCCACCCTATCGCGGATACACCTACCTGACGCAATGAAAAAAGCCCTTCAATTTGCATTGAAGGGCTTTTTTCATTGGATTTTTCCGGATTACCAGGCCAACTTGTGCGTACTTAAGCCATTGGCTGTTTGAACACGCAACAAGTACACTCCAGATGGCAAATTCAGTGAACGAACAACCCTGGATGATTCACTCGGGCGAACTTCCTCCCAAACTTTTTTTCCATTCATATCTATGAGTGTAAGTAATTCGGATTGAGTAGTAGTGTTTACGATTAAGTATCCTGAAGAAGCCCAGACGCTAACCTCGTTTTGAACGCTTGTAGGGTTAGTGCTGATAGAGGCTTGCGGTCTGAAGTGCAACACAAACCGGCTTTCTTCGGTACCGGAGAATAAATCGAGTGCAACCGCCTGATGGCCTAATTGGTAGAATTTACCTACTTTCTTGTCTTCCAGCCAAACTTCTGCATTGCGCCAGTTCTCCTTCCGTTCCAATTTAAACTGTGCTTTTCCAGATTGCTTGGCCATTACGCCGAGTGCTACGCTAACGGGCTTCTCTAATTCTCCCATGCCTTGAATGTCCATGGGGACGCCCGCAAGCAACGAATACACTTGGAGTTCTGATTGGCCAAACATCTTTTTAGCATCCCAAAGAGCATCGTATTGGTTAGTTGCTTTGGCATCAAATCCAATGAGACAAGCAGAAGTTCTGTTTGAATTTCTCAAGGTAAAGTAAGCTCTCTCAGTCACATCGTTTTGCTGACGGTATAATGCAGCAGCGCTTGAAATACGTTGCTGATTTCTGAATTGCGCCTGTGCTCCAACAGCTTCAACAAAGAATCCTTGACAGGATGGTATCGCAAATGCTCCGGAGGTAAGGTTTCTAGCAACATAATCGGAACCGCTAAAATTGTTTTGAGCATTTGCTGCTCCATAAACAAAGCTTCTGTCCCAGAAATAAACCGCACCGTTTATTCTTCCTGCGTTATCAGTTAAAAACGTTTGTCCTTGAATGGCACTTGGATAAGGGTTTCCGAGCAAATTCCAATCGTCGTTAGAACCGGGATTCTGAATCAGATTTACATTGGTGTTGGTGTTATTGGCAACTCCTGTGAACTGCACCAATCCGGAGTTTGAAGCAGTATAGCCAATACCGAAACTCATCGGTGTGTTAGTCGGAAGATTGATCCCGTAAGTAGAAGGAAACCAACTTTGAGTTGCTGCATCAAAGCGACGTAAATCTGCACTTCCTAAAACTCCAAGAGTGCTTCCGGCAACCGGACTGCTCCAGAAGTTATACTTCAAAGAAGAGCTACTACCCTGCCTTTTTGCCTTCAGATTTCCGTTTAAACTTCCTCCTCCTCCAACTACTGCTTCCTGATCTAAGAAGGAAGCACCGTCTTGCAGCAGGACTTCACCCCCCGAAACCAGGTTGAGCGCAGCATTGGATACGCTTAAACTTTGTCCGCTATTGACATTCAACATACCCGAAACGGAACCACCATTGGTGACCAACAAAGGAGCATTCAGATTCATGGTGCCACCTCCATTTATCTGTAGTACAGAGACCGTTCTTGACTGCGTTAACTGAACAGTTGCCGCATTGGCAACTCTTACTTGAACAGGCCCGCTACTTAGCGGCCATTCCACACCTTGATTAAAGGTTAAAGCAGAGTACCTCAATCTTCCGGTACTTGCGTTATAAGTAGGCATACTACTTCCCGATGGCTGAGTTTCAATTGCAGCCCCATTTCCCATAATCAATTCCCCATTAATGGCAAAACTGCCATAGCGAACTAACAATCCGGTAAGCAATTCCAACCTTCCATTCGTCTGAACATTCATTGCGAATGCTTTGTGATCTGCGTTTTGTTGATTCGATGCATTGCCCTCAATACGCAAGGTTCCCTGAGTTACGGTAGCAGACAAATCGTTGCCAGATCCTTGGTCGGTGCCTTCGAGTGCGCCGCCGTTAAACACAATTCGTGTTAAGCTATCGCTTCCGTAAAGCCCAGTGAAAGAAAGTGTGCGTCCTCCTGATACTCGGAGCTGCCCGGAATTAAGCAATAAATCACCTTGAATGGTTAGGTTTCCACCTAAGCTGATAGTAGCATTTCGATTTATGGCTACGTGACATAAAGGGCCGGCTGGAGCCAAAGTAGCTGCGGCTGTTGAACTTCCTCCAATAACAAACGTGGAGTTCTCTTGCCCAGTAACTGCTGTACCAACTAAAGTTCCATTCAATTGTAGGGTAGCGCCTGATGCTATGGATACAGTTCCGGAAGAACAGTCTATGCTTCTATTCACCAGGCGGCTGTCGGTAGCAGAAAACACGCTACCACCGGTTACGCTAAGGTTTCTCACCTTATTGAAGTTGGCCGGCCATTCAACTCCTGCTGACAAACTTCCGGCATACTCGAGGTTAACAGAATCAGTATAAGTGGGGGTCTGATTTACCGAACCACTTACCCTTCTTAAGTTGGTTCCGGCTGCTAAGGTTAAAACCTGGCCGTTGTTATTCAGTTGCCCTTGAAGCAAGTTGAGGGTAGCATTAATCTGAACATTACTGGTTAAGCTTAATCCGGCAGCATTATCTAAAACTAAGGTTCCAAAAATCTCCCCAAAGGCGCCTGCTTTCCCAGCTTGTTGGGCGGTAGTTCCTCTAAAAATCACCGATCGACTGTTGGGAAGAAGTGAAGAGGAGGAACCGGCGAGGTAATTTCCCTGAATAACTAAGTTTCCTCCTGACTGATTCGAAAGCCCGATGACGCCGTTCAAGGTTAAATTGCCTCTTACAAAAGCCTCACTGGTATTTCCATTCATGTTAAGGGTGATTCCGCTGTTAACAATCACGTTCCAGGGTACGCCAGGGCCTGAGTTGCCTGTTAACCATTCATTGAAACGTCCGTAGTCGGCGGTGTATTGAAGGGTAGTACCTGATAGGTAAGT
This sequence comes from Chitinophaga pinensis, assembly GCA_943373175.1. Lineage (GTDB taxonomy): Bacteria > Bacteroidota > Bacteroidia > UBA7662 > JAIXUI01 > JAIXUI01. The sequence goes on from CALSBM010000060.1 coordinate 9,866, forward strand.
TACTGCTCTGGTGAGGTAGCCGCCAGAGTTAAGTCGTAATAATCCAGCCACCGAAGAACCTGTTGGCACATCCAACTCTCCTGCTGTGTAAACATCTTGAAGCGTTACCACATTACCGGTAAAAACACCTCTACCGGATAAATTAAATACACTACCTGCCGGACAGCTAACCGTACCGTTATTGATGACCGTTCCATTGTTGGGCAAGGTGATGGTTCGGGTGTTTCCATCGCTGGTAGTTAATGTTGCATTGTTTTGAATTGTCAGGGAAGCAACACTGGTGTTAGTATCTAACGTTACCGAATGATCGGATGCAATAGTTACGGTTGCATTCGCTGTTGGGATTATCCCCGGACTCCAAAGTGTAGGATCGGACCAGTTTCCGGATTTAACGGAAGTCCAGACCACTGCTCCAACGGTATAATTATAGTTAAGGCCTCCATTATTGAGCAACCTCAACGTCAACATATCGTAATTGGAGGAAGGGTTATTAATAACTGTGCTGAAGACGTAGTACTGAACGTTAGCATTTAACGCCTGTCCGGGAATGGTTGCACTACCAGTAAGGCCATTTACAGTTACAGGAGCAATTTGGGAATTTGTAAAACCGTTGGTGGTATAGCGAACATAGAAGAGTTCCTGAGGAGATGGAGCAGCCGAAAAAGTCATGTTGACCGTTACAGCCTGATTGGCTCCAACCGCACCTGAAACCGGGCTTTGGCTCCAACCAGAGAGGGTTACCGGGGCATTTGCTGTGTACATGAAGATTGCATTGGTATTGACATACCCGATGTCCCTCCAGTTCATGGTATAAACCCCAGCGGCTCCGAAAGTGATGCTGTTATTAGCACCGCTTCCGGTAAAGTTGTAATTCTGCAACGTATTCATTTGTATCGTGGTGTTTCTCCAGGCATTGTTCCAAGGTGAATTGGAAGGGCCACTGGTAAACAAAAACTGATACGTGGTGTTTGGAGTTACGTTTCCTCCGCTGCTTTGGCAGTTAATAGCAGTTTGCCATCGGCGGTCTCCTGCTGAGATTAAGGTTAAATTTCCTGCCGGTGTGTGTGTTGAACTACGAAAAATTGATCCGGAAGCGGGGTAATTAACCCAACCATTCCAATCGCCGGGCATATTCAACCCTTCGGGTGGCCAGATTTGAGCGTTAACCGTAAAGGGTAAAGCAAACAACAAGGTGTAAAACCCCATTAAACCTGCGTAAAAAAGATTCCTCATAACTTCATCTTATATTCCGATAATATCGGAAGTAAAGACTAATTGAAAAAACGAAAACGATTATAAATTTCTGTTATTCCAATCATTACAAGAATAAACAAGAGAATAAACAAGAGAATCAGCAAGTAAACAACCATTCTTTAGGATTACTCTTATTCATGGCCATTAAAGGAAAGTACGGCAATTAATCCTGTGATAGAAAATTAGGGGATAAAGCCCAGTGACTAATCCTTGTATTGAATCTTGAAGATTCCCCTCTTTTTCCTTTTTATTCCGGGGAGAAGAATAGTCTTTTCATTTAAAAGAAAGGCATCACCAGGAATAATTGCGGCGTCGGTAAGGTCAGGACTGAGCGTAATTCGGGGCGAAATTTCTCCTAAGCTGTTTATTGTAAATTGCAATACGCTCGTTTTACTTCTTCCATCCTCATTAAAGACAAACCTTAGGTTTTCTCTTTGAGGAATCATGAGGAAAGAGTTCAGAAAAAGATCGTTGACCGAGACTTGTGATTTCGGCAAAATAAGGTTCCAATCGATGGTGCCGTCTGCATTGAGCGACACCAGTACAATCTCATCGAAATAGGAATAGGTAATGGACTGCTGAACTGGAAAACCTTGCGAGTAGGTCATGTAAGTCTGCGTTTGCTGGTACTCGGATTCCAAAATCAGAATAGAGCCACCATCGGAGCGGGCAATTACGTGCTTTACCCGATAATCGGCCATTTCCTTTTCACGCCTCGAAGTCTTATAGCTATTGAGTTTCGATTCAAACTCTTGCCCGAACCGTTGAAACCCAACTTTTTCTAATTGAAAGGTGTCAGTACCAATAGTTGCTTGAAATGATCCGGTAATATTTGAACGAGTTCCAGAGGCGGTAAGCCCGGTAAGCAACAATTTGTGATTCTTTTTATCCAAGCCTAAACCGGCCACATTCAGGAAGTCGCGCAATCCAGTAATCATCACCTTATCAACGCTTCCTTGGTATCGATCTATTCTATACACCCAATAGCGGTAACGATCTGTACTTGAATTGGGCAAAGTTCTGTCGAAAGAGTGAATTAGCATGATAAGGTTGCCATTCTCATCGAAAGCCATGCTTCGAACATCATAGTCGAGCCTGGAATCCTCTAAGGCAAATTCTGCCTGCTGAACCGGTTGCAATTGACTGCTCAGAAACTTTACGGTCATTTTAGCAGGTGAATCCTGTAATCTTTCTTGATAATGAACTGCTGCATACAGTCCTATCTCATCATTTTGAATTACCTTAAACAAGGAGTTATCTCTACCCGGAATATTCTGACAATCGTAAATCGTTTGTGCTGCGGTGATTTCTCTATTGTCAAAAGGCACTTCAATGCTAAATAGGCCGTGGCGATTGCTGTTTTGATTGAAGAGTGAAAAAAACACTTTCACATGGTCGCCTTCAACGGTAATTTCCTCTATTTCAAGTTCTTTTTCGGTGAAAGGCAATTTCTTGCTAAAGAGTTGTTGAAGCCCGTAAGAGTATCTTTCTAGAACTCTTTCTTTTGGGTTTGAAAGGTAAACGAAAAAGCTTTTACTGTCTGCACCAAAAACTTTGTACTGGTTAAACCGTCGGCTTTCTTTAGAGAATGCCATCCAAGTCGCCGTTTGGGCATTGGATAAAGTTGCCCAAAACGATGCGGTTACCACCAGAACCCACCACAAAAGGTTAACAGGGTAAACAGGTTTGAATTGCATATCTTTTAATTCCATTTATATACAGGAAAGATAATTCGGAATGTTGTGCCTTTACCCGGCTTGCTCTGCCGAACAAAAATTTTACCCTGATGGTAGTTTTCAATAATTCTTTTGGAAAGCGTAAGCCCTAACCCCCACCCTCGTTGTTTGGTCGTAATTCCAGGATTGAAAATGCTTTTAAACTGAGAAGAATGAATTCCTTTTCCTGTATCTGAAAAATCTATGTTTGCGGAGGTGCCCTTATAACTCAACTTTACGGTGATGGTTCCTTGGCCGTCCATTGCATCAACCGCATTCTTAGCAAGGTTTTCAATTACCCAATCGAACAAAGGTTTATTCAATGCAACCGAAATTCCAGCCGCTTGATCGTCGAATACTACGTTGACTTGAGCCGGCACCCGTGCTCTCATATACGCCAGGCTCGTTTCTATGGCTTCACCCAAATTGGCGGCTTCCAGTTTAGGAACTGAGCCAATTTTCCCAAAGCGGTCAGTAATCGTAGTTAGTCGCTGAATGTCGCGTTCAATTTCCGAAATCATTTCACGGTCTTCTTCCCGATCCAAAACTTTCAAGTATTCAACCCAAGCCATAAGCGAACTAATGGGTGTTCCAAGCTGATGGGCAGTTTCTTTCGCCATTCCTACCCAAACAAAGTCTTGCTCATAATTACGCGCCATGTGAAAAGCGAGGTAAGAAACGAGTAAGAACAAGCCGATAACTCCGATTTGAAAATAGGGATAAAAGCGGAGTTGATAGAGCAAATCGGAGTCGCTGTAATAGATGTAATTGGTATATCCACCTTCCAAAGGCATAGTAATGGGTTCATGTTGTTCGCGCATTACCTGAAGTTGCTCGATAAGATATCCTTTTTGTTTAGCCTTTTTGTCGTCAATATTTCTGTATTCAATAATGGCTAAACTATCATCGGTAAGAATTACGGGGATGTTATCGATGGTTCGGATGTAATCGAGTAAAAAGGTCTGATTGATTATGACACCATCAACTGGCATCGAAAGCTCTTTGAGTGCACGCGCAAACATGTTCATCTTATTGCGCTCTTCCCGTTCTATATCTTTAACAATTCGTTGGGTATATAAAATCGAAAGAGTCCCCAGCACCATGGCAATAAGCAACAGTGCGAGTTTCCAATACGATTTTTTGTAATAAATAGACTTAATCAGCATGCTTGTTACGAATAACGCTCAATGGCAGGAATATTTCAGCAGCGCTAATTGTAGCCAAAACCGGGTATTCCTTAGAAAGTAGAAACCAACGTGAAACGGAATCCGTTAAAGGCGGGCTCTACCCGGCAAACACCACCGGTACAAATTACCCCCTGAACCTGTCGAACATACCCGGCTGTGAGCCGGCTTTTGCCGAAGTTCACCGCACCGAATATTGTCCAGTAATGCACCCTTCTGTCTTCTTCCTTGTTTCCATAATTCCACATATCCATAACCGATAAGGAAAAACGTGGTGCAACATTGTACTCTACCAATCCCCATAACCATGATCCGAGGTCTTCTTTCGTTGACATGTGAGAGAATTCCATTCGCAACGACTTCTTTCTGTTGATTTTATAGACAAACTCGGTGAACGGTGTCCAATTATGCACCATCGAATTGAACTTGCCTTCGTAAACAGTTTGATTGTATATCTGACGTTGGAGACCCGCAGTAGCGGTAAACGATTTGCTGACTTTAAACTTCGCTTCAATATTGAATTCTTGATACAAACGCTCACCATTAGGGCGCACTACGTCGGAATAATTTATTTGGATGGTGTGTTTTTTCGCCACCGTCATAACCACATCTGCCATAAGGCCGCGTTCTCCAACCAATTGGGTTGCAGGAGCATACCTACTGGTCAGCCTCCAAGTATTCATTTTTACAGAAGGAGGAATAAAGTTGATTAGGCCATTATTCAATGCTTCGCTTGGATTAACCCTAAAATCGAAAAAGTCGGTGCTTTTGTATTGAATGCTGGCCCCGAATCCAGGCTGCGAATAAGACAACCCGCCATACAATACCTGACCTTCCCGGTTAACCAATTTGCTTGTTGCATCATATCCTGCTTCACGGGTCTTTCCTGCGTATTCTAAATTCATGGTAAAACGTTTATAGTTTATGGCGGCATAAGCAGAATAAGCCCAAGTATTGGCCATAGGCACAAAACGATCGGCAACGGGGAGGTTGTTAATGTTGTTTACAACGGTATTGAGCGAGTTGTCATCTAACGTTCGGTTTACTACCCCAAATCCAGGTTGTATGCTAAAATCGTCGCCAAGTTTTACTGATCCTTCCAGGTTTATCCCTTTGACGATGTCGGAATAGGTTCCAAACTGAAATTTTTGCTTACCAGTAAAAGCTTTAATCCTCCACTGGTCTGAAAGATCATATTTCAGGCGAATGCCTTGCATGGCATAGTCTAAGTTTTGCCCTCGTCCTTCGTAAGCACGAAAGATAATTCCGGAGCCAATTTGGTCGTAGAAATAGCCCAGCGTTACGTCGAGCTTCTCAATCTTCTTGCGAATAAACCAAAAGCCCAAACCCTGTCCGGAAAATGCGGCTCTGGGATTACGAAGCCCTGAATTATTGAAAAGGTCGAAGCGAACACCAGCACTAAAGTCTTTGTCTGTGTAGTTCACTGTTAGCCAACCTTCCGTTGACGACAACTGCCTTTTATATTGTGGAGGGACATCGGCTTCGGGGCCAAGAACGACAGTGTCAAGAAGATAGAAATTTTGATAAATTTCTATATCACCACTGATTTTACCCTGCGAAATTGCAACCACAGGCGCCAAAAGGCTTAAGAAGATTAAAAAAAACTGGCGTCCAGATAAGCGCATCCTACTTTTCCGTTATTATTGAATGCAAGAACGAAAATCTGACCCATCCGCCCAAAAAAGGCAAGGTCTTTGAGTTCGGGCTACAACTAAGATTATGAAACCATTTGTTTTTTTTAACGTTTTTCTGGCTCTTTTGCTGGCTTTCAGTACTGCAAACGCTCAAGACACCAAAGGCGATGCACTTCCTGAAGTTAAACTGATGAACCTTAAAGGGGAAGAAGTTAACCTGTCTGCCTTGGCCAAAGGAAACAAGCTCACTGTAATCAGCTTTTGGGCAACTTGGTGCTCTCCATGTAAAAAAGAGCTTTCAAACATTGCCGAACTGTACAAAAACTGGAAACAGGATTACGGTGTTGAAGTTGTCGCCATCTCCACCGATGACGCCAGAAACAAAGACCGAGTTAAATCGTATGTCAATGGAGTAAACTGGCCATTCACCATTTTGCTGGATCCCAACGAAGACATGAAACGAGCACTTAATTTTCAGTCGATTCCTTACACTTTGTTAATTGACCGAAACGGAAAGATTCTCTATCGCCATAATTCTTACGTCGAAGGCGATGAGTTTATTCTCGAAGAAAAAATTGTGAAAGAGTCTAAATAGTTAATCGCTTTAAACGAAAAGCCGCCCAATGGGCGGCTTTTTTATTTTTCAGACCGAAAGGCAAGACAGACTAAATGATCAGGCAACTGGAGGTATCTTAAGCTAACGGACTCTGCTTCCCGTTCCTTTCTGCAAAACCAGGCTACAGAAGGGAAATTGCTGGCTTCAGAACATTCGGCCCACAATTCCTTTCGAAAATCTAATCCACGCCCCCCATCCAGTTTATACATGGCTTCACGGGCGGTCCAAAGTGTGGTCAAGCGCACTAAATCGTTCCCCGCCCAAAGGCATTCTTCCGGACGAAAAACCCTGTCCTTAACGCGAAGTAATCTGGCTTCTGGAGCCTCAATGTCCATTCCTACTGGGACATTGGCCATAACAACGGCTACCGCTCTGGCAGCATGGCTAAAGCTAATACACCGAGGATCGTCGGCCAGAAACGGCTTTCCTGTAGCTGTTTTTTGGAGTAATGCCGAAGAACCGGGTTCCATTTCTTCCAATAACCTTCGAGCCTGAAATGATGCTTCTGTTGGAGTTAATGCCGCTTCATGCAAAGACCATATCAACCGATAGTCGTTTTCCTCGAAAATCCCGCTGCTCATCTGTTTCTTTGTGCGAAGTTAATCATGTTGCTTACCGTTCAAGGAATCACTAAGCTAGAAGGTCATGTTGATAGTCTTTATGCTCTTACCGCAGGATTAGAACCGTACAGTTTGTATTCTGGTGGAGGAGACGGCTATATCGCAGAATGGGATGTACGGGATTTGAAAGATGCCCGGCTTTTAGTTCGAGTTCCTGCTTCGATATATGCGTTTAATCTGGTTACTGATCAGCAATTGCTGCTTATCGCAACCCGGAATGGTGGACTACATTTAGTTGACCTGAAGGAGCGCAAGGAAAAACGGCTGTTGAAATGGTCCGATTCCCCTTTATGGACTTTATGCTCTTGCCCTGAAGCCGGTTTAATGGCGGTTGGTAGAGGGGACGGCATGCTAACATTGCTCCCAACAAACCGGTTAGACGACTTAATGGCTGCTATAAGCATTCCGTTAAGTCAGGCTGCCATACGATCATTAGCATGGAATCCTAACACTTCAACCTTGTATGCAGGAGCCAGTGATGGAATGATTTACCCAATTCTGCTCAAAGAAAAAGGCATTGAGCGGCAAAGTCCCTGGGAAGCTCATCGGTTTTCGGTTTTCTGCCTTGCTTTACAAACTGAGCAAAATAGGCTACTCTCCGGTGGCCGCGATGCTCTCCTAAAGGCATGGTCGCTCACGGGCGCCAAAGCTCCACTGTTCTCTGCACCAGCTCATTGGTACACCTTAAACCATTTGCTTTTTAGCCTTGACCGCCAACTTTTGTTCACTGCTTCGAGAGATAAATCCATAAAAATTTGGGACCCTAAAGAACTTGAACTTTTGAAAGTCTTAGATTGGGAACGCTATGGCATTCATACCCACAGCATTAATCGGTTATGTTGGCAAGGCGATTATCTTTTCTCCGCCGGTGATGATAAAAAAATCGGGGTGTGGTCTGTTAAAACCGAACAATGAATCCGGAACAAGAGGCAATTCAACGCTACTACGACGATTTTGCTCCTGAACAATCTGAAACAGGGGTTAATGAACGTCTTTACGAATGTTTCAAGCGTATCAAACAACTTGGTATAAAAGAGGCCAAACATGTCTTGGAACTGGGCTGTGGCGTTGGGGCATTTTCTGGTTTGCTGATTAAGGATTTGCCAACTGGAGTACTGGAAGCAATTGATTTAAGCCCGGCGTCTATAGCCTTGGCACAAAGCAGAATGGGAGCTTCTGCCAGATTTACCGCAGCCGATATACTGGAATACCAACCAATAGCATCAAACTTCGATTTTATACTTCTTCTAGATGTTATTGAACATATTCCGCTTGAAAAACATCCTGTGTTATGGCATCAATATGCCCCTTTATTAGTAGAGGGAGGTAAGCTGGTCATAAACTTACCCAATCCGGAATATTTAAAGTGGGATCAGCAACAGAAGCCTGAACAGCTCCAGATACTGGACCAACCTGTACCGGTGCTCGGATTGATTCAGCAACTGTATCAACAAGGATTATCACTTTTGCATTTCGAAACTTACAGCGTTTGGTCAGAAAATGATTATCACTTCATCGTATTCGAAAAGGCTAAACCATATCAGGAAAAACTGATTCGAAGCCAAGCACCATTCTTTGTTAAAATCAAACTCAAACTTTGGCACTATTGGCTAAAATGGCGTTATGGAAGCTGAAAAAAGAGGTCGAAAATAATTATGTGTGAATTATATATTCTCCCATTTTCAGTTCGAATCATTTTTCCGTTCTATTTATATCAAAGACCTGAGTAATGTGGTTTTCTTTGAAATGAGATTCATTCCTCAATGCATAATGAGAGGTTAAAATACTGTTCCAATACGTCAACTCCTCATTGTTGGAAGCACACACAATAACCCTGGCAGGTAACCAATTATTGTAAGTATCGAATATGGGGCGGGAATCAGGGTTATAAAAGTAAATATCCTTCTTCTTTAACTCTTGAATGAGGGCTACTTCTGCATCCTTAGGATCTCCGAGTAATACTTTACCGTTAAGGACTTCTTCGTAATTATAGTAAGTAAAGTTGATTAATAAGTTAGTAGTTGATATAAAAACTTTGGTATCAGGAATAAGTTGAGATTTAATTTCATCATACAGTTGCTTCTCCTGCCTTTGATGATATCCTGTAAAATCGAGTGTTAAAAACATAACGACTACAACAGCTAATGAAATGAATTTAAAATTTTGGGAGAAATTTCTTCTTATTAAAAAATGAATATACGCAATCATAAAAGGGAGGTTAATACAGCCAAATTCAGCAACTTAGGTAAAACTTGAGCTGGTTGATATCTCAGGTTGAACTTAAAGGTGAATTCATCAAGGTAGTTTTGAAGGTACTTTTGATCAACATAGAAG
>CALSBM010000061.1:0-19201 GCA_943373175.1 Chitinophaga pinensis
TTGAGTAAATCTCAAGTAAATACGAGAAAGACCATCCTTGCGAACGCGGCCAGACCTAACAACCGCCTTGATACTAATGCTAGACACAGTTATAAATTTTTATTGGTATCGATTTTGTCAAACACTTGTCAAACAAACTGCCTTAGAAACGCAGAAACCGCGTTTTCAAAATCCCCTCTGGGAAGTCAAAAACGCGGTTTTCGGTGCCTGTACGGCAATTTTTACAAAAAGTGGCGGTCTATTCGGTAACCGAAACCTGATGCTAACTGAGTTAAGTTTCGGTTTCTAATTGGTTGGATGGCAGGAATTGCGGCAATAAGTTCCGATTTTCGTTCTATAAGTTTGGCAACTTCGTCAAACGATTTACTCTGAATATACATTTGACGCGCTAAACGATCTACTCGTGCGCTGCTTTCAATCATCAGGCCTGTAGCGCTCATTCCTCTCAATTTTTCATATCGTTCCGTTCTCCCTACTCCGGCAGTTCTAATATCCGATGCAATGGGTTCAGCTTCAAAAATGACCCTGTAAATATTTTCATCTCGCTCACCCAAATTAGTCATGATGCCTTCCATGATGACCACCTTCTCATTGAGCCCTTCATACTGTTCTTTCATCAAATCAAGTTCTGCCTGTAATTGTTTCTCCCTTGGAGAATCAAGGTAACGGTAAGCAAGTGAAATAATGATAATGGCTAAAGTTGCTGAAGCGGCAAGAAAACCAATAACCCGAAAAGCCCACTGTGCAGGATTTAACTTGACCTGCCTAAATTGAAGTCGTTGTCGGTCGTAGTAATACTTGACTCTTGCCATGAGTTTCGTGGGAATTGCACTAATTTAGCGGCGCTGCTGATAAAAGGCAAAAACACTTTTACATTTACTTCTTTCAAAACAAAAGAAAAGCCTGACAATCTGAATTTTATGACCTCAAAAGAAATACGGAAAATCTTCCTCGACTTCTTCGCTTCCAAAGGCCATGCAGTTTATCCTGCTGCACCAATAGTTGTTAAAGGCGATCCTACCCTCATGTTTACGAATGCTGGTATGAACCAATTTAAAGACTGGTTTCTGGGTCATGAGCCTGCAAAAGATGTTCGTGTCGCTGATTCTCAACCTTGTTTAAGGGTTTCCGGCAAGCATAATGACTTGGAGGATGTAGGAAGAGATACCTACCACCACACGTTGTTTGAAATGCTGGGAAACTGGTCTTTCGGTGATTATTTCAAAAAAGATGCTATTGCTTGGGCCTGGGAATTACTCACTGTACAGTATGGCTTACCCAAAGACAGGCTGTATGTAACGGTTTTTGCCGGTGACCAAGAAGACGGACTTCCTTTCGATGAGGAAGCTTACAATGAATGGAAACAATGGATAAGCGAAGACCGCATCATTAAAGCGGGTAAAAAAGACAATTTCTGGGAGATGGGAGAAACCGGTCCTTGCGGTCCCTGCTCAGAGATTCACATCGATTTACGTTCTGCTGAAGAACGCCAAGTGCTTGATGGAAAAATTCTGGTCAACGATTCACACCCTCAAGTAATCGAAATCTGGAACAATGTGTTCATGCAATTCAATCGCATGGCCGACCGCAGTCTTCAACCGCTACCTGCACAACATGTGGATACAGGAATGGGCTTTGAACGCTTAACCATGGCGTTGCAGGAAAAACAATCCAATTACGATACAGACATTTTTACTCCGATTATCGAGGAAATTTGCAAGCTCTCCGGGCACGCTTACGGGAAATCGGAGAAAACAGATATAGCCATTCGGGTAATTGCCGACCATATCCGAGCAATCACATTTGTTATCGCAGATGGGCAATTGCCATCCAACAATAAAGCAGGTTATGTCTGCCGCCGAATTTTACGTAGAGCACTCCGTTATGGTTATTCGAGTTTAGGGTTGCATCAACCGTTTATGCATCAATTGGTGGATATTCTGGCTTGGCAGTTTGAGTCAGCCTTTCCACAAATTCCAGCTCAGAAAGATTTTATCAAGAAAATTATTTTCGAAGAAGAAATTAGCTTTCTCAGAACGTTGAGCAACGGCCTCAAACGCCTTGATAATCTGGTGGAAGAAGCAAAAGAAAACGGTGTTGGTTCTATTAGTGGTACGGAAGCCTTTGAATTGTACGACACTTTCGGTTTTCCTTTGGATTTAACGCAATTAGTTGCCGCTGAAAGTGGGTTAACTGTTGATGAAGCCAGTTTTCAAGCAGAAATGGCTGCTCAGAAAAGCCGAAGTAGGGTTGATGCAGCCAAGGAAACTTCTGATTGGGTACAAGTTGCCGATGAAGATCTTGAAATTAGGTTTATCGGATATGATGTTTTAGAATCAGAAGTGGAAGTAATTAAGCATAGAACTCTGAAAATCAAGAATAAAGAGGTTTATCAACTTGTGCTTACCCCAACTCCATTTTATGCCGAATCAGGTGGCCAAGTAGGAGATACCGGAAAATTAATCTTTGCAAACGAAGTCATTCGAGTTCTGGATACTCAGAAAGAAAACAACCTAATTGTTCATCTTGTTGACAAACTCCCTTCATCTAAGCGTTATCAAGCGAAAGTTGATGCACACGCTCGTAGTTTAAGTATGCGTAACCATAGTGCAACCCACTTATTGCATGCTGCTCTTCGTCAGGTTTTGGGTAATCATGTAGAGCAAAAAGGCTCATTGGTAAGTCCCGAGTTACTTCGCTTTGACTTTGCCCACTTTGGAAAAATGACTTCTGAGGAGTTGGCTAAAGTCAATAGCATAGTAAATGAAAAAATAAAAGAAGGAATTCAACTGACTGAAGACCGTTCGATACCAATTGCAGAAGCTAAAGCGAAAGGTGCTATGGCTTTGTTTGGAGAGAAATACGGAGATTTTGTGAGGGTAATTACCTTTGATTCAGCTTATTCGGTAGAGCTTTGTGGTGGAACACACATTCAAAATACGAAAGAAATACAGTTCTTCCACTTACTTTCAGAATCCTCCATTTCAGCAGGAGTAAGACGAATTGAGGCATTAACCTCAGAAGGTGCAATAGCATTCCTGCAAGGTCAGGCTGCGCAACTCGAAGAAGTGAAGGAAATTCTACGCAACCCTACTTCAACACCAGCGGCAGTTCAGAAACTACTTGATGAAAATAGCCAGCTTTTGAAACAATGGCAAGTAGCCGAAGATCGGTGGTGCCAAATTTTGGTTAAAGAGCTTAAATCTACGGTAGAAGAAAAAGATGGTCTTCAGCTCATTGCATCAATCGTAGAAGTTCAACAAGCAGAATCCTTAAAGAAAATCGCTTTTGATCTTAGAAAAGACATGAGCCAAGCTGTGATATTGTTAGGAGCCGTAATTGGAGGTAAGCCTCAACTTGCCCTCGCTTGTTCCGATGAAATCGCTGCTCGAATCAATTGCGGACGCAAAATCCAAGAAATCGCTAAGACTATTCAAGGTGGTGGAGGTGGACAACCTTTCTTTGCTACCGCCGGTGGAAATAACGCAGCCGGTTTACCTGATGCCATTCATTCATTTAAAAATAATTCATTTTAATGTCGGTTTACGACTTGTACGAGCCGGTAATTGGCCTTGAAGTACACATTCAGCTCAATACTAAAAGCAAGGCGTTCAGTTCAGACTCTGCCTCCTACGGGGCAGATCCCAACACGCAGGTCAGCCCGGTTACGCTTGGCCATCCCGGAACTTTACCCAGCTTCAATGCCCAAACGCTGGATTACGCAGTGTTGCTTGGTCTCGCTACCAAAAGCACCATCAGGGAGTGGAACGAGTTTGCAAGAAAAAATTATTTCTATGCCGACCTTCCAAAGGGATATCAGATAACACAGCATACAACACCTATTTGTAATGGTGGTGAAATCCATTTTCGGATGGAGGATGGAACAGAAAAAACTGTTCATCTTACTAGAATCCACATGGAAGAAGATGCAGGCAAAAGCATGCACGACCAAGATATCTATGATTCATTAGTTGACCTTAATCGATGTGGTGTTCCTTTGCTCGAAATAGTATCAGAACCAGACATCCGCTCGGCACAAGAAGCTTACATGTACCTGACTGAAATCCGTAAACTCGTTCGCTATCTTGAGATTTGCGATGGCAATATGGAAGAAGGAAGTCTGCGTTGTGATGCCAACATCTCCGTACGAAAAAAGGGCGAACCTCGATTCGGAACCAAGGTAGAGGTGAAGAATATGAACTCCTTTAACAACGTTCGGCGTGCAATTGAACATGAAATCATTCGTCAGATTGATTTATTAGAAAGCGGCCAAACGTTTACTTCCGAAACCCGCAGTTTTGATGCAGTAAACGGAACTACTTTCGCTTTAAGAAGTAAAGAAGAAGCGAACGATTATCGGTATTTCCCTGAACCGGATTTACAGCCGGTGGTGGTTAATGAAGCATACATTCAACAGGTTTCTGCAACACTTCCACCACTTCCTCACGAGTTGTACGCCCGATACACCAAAAAAATGGGATTGTCTGATTTTGATGCACGTAATCTAACAGACGATAAATCGATTGCGTTGTATTTCAATGAGTTAAGCCAGAAGGTAAGTGTGGTGAAAACCGCAGCAAATTGGATGATGGGCCCAGTAAAATCGTGGCTTAATCAAGAAGCAAAAAGTTTGGACGAGTTTCCACTTAGCCCTGAAATGCTTGCTTCCCTGATACTGTTGGTAGAATCCGGAAAAGTTAGTCACAGTGCAGCAGCACAACGATTATTCCCTGAATTGATAGCCAACCCATCTTCTCAACCCCAAGCATTGGCGGAGAAGCTTAACTTGCTAATGGATTCAGACGAAGAAGGGTTGAAATCGATGGTGAATGAAATTCTGGCTGCTTGGCCGGATAAAGTAGCAGAATTTAAAGCCGGTAAAAAAGGCGTAATGGGCCTCTTTATGGGGGAGCTCATGAAAAAATCAAAAGGTAAGGCTGACCCTAAAACAGCTACACAACTGTTTAACCATGCACTCAATGCTTAACAAACTTCGTTTTTTCCTCCTTGTAGGAGTAGTATTCCTTATGGCTTCCTGTAATGGAGTTCAGGATAATGGATTTATCATCGACGTTAACTTTCCTGCTGCAAAAGGGAAAACAGCCTACTTAGTTGATTTCAATGACAGCGGCATAGTGGTATTAGATTCGACCATCTTAGAAGGTGGTAATGCCCGATTTAAAGGCAAGCTCAACGAAGATGTTGTTTACTACGTAGGACTTAGCAAGAATAATCTTGCACCAGTAGTACTAAAATCCGGCTATGAGGTTTCCATAACGTTTAAAGATACCAGCAATGTCAACAAAGGATTTGAGGTTGAAGGATCTGATGAAACTAAGACGCTTCAAACTTTTTTCGACAGCTTTATTAAGCTTCAAGACGGAATAAGAGCACTTCAGCTTAAAGTTCAGAAAGCAGAACAGGAACAAGCTTCCGACCTTGATTCTGTTCGCTCGCAAGCCCGCCAGGAGTACTATAAACTCTATGAAAACCAAAACAAAACCATTAAAGCCCTAATAATTAAGGCCGATACGGGTGTTGTTGCGCTTAATCTGGCAATTTTTGCCCTGAATATGCTCGATCCGAATCAGGATGCTGCTTTTCTCTCCGGATTGCATGCGCGCTTTAAAAAAACTTCCCCTAAGTCTCGTTATTTTAAATCGTTCGATACCATGTATCGCTCTTTGTTTCCAGAAGAGAAAATCAACCAGAACATGGAAGCTCCTGAAATCCAACTTCCAGATCCAACGGGTAAACTTGTTTCTTTATCTTCTTTAAGAGGAAAGGTGGTTGTTATAGACTTCTGGGCTTCTTGGTGTAAACCATGTCGAGAAGAAAGCCCGAACATGGTTAAACTATACAACAGGTTTAAAGAACAGGGTTTCGAAATTTTTGGTGTTTCACTTGACAAAGAGAAAAAAGACTGGTTAGCAGCGATTCAGAAAGATGGACTTCTTTGGACTCAAGTTTCGGACTTGAAGTTTTGGGAATCGGCTGCTGCCCGTACCTATGGGATTACCTCTATTCCGGCAACCTATTTAATTGATAAGCAGGGAAAAGTGCTTGCATCCAATTTAAAAGGTGCTGAATTGGAAAAAGCTGTGGAATTGGCCCTAGGAAAGTAATCCAGACTTAACTTTAGGTTAAAATAAGCTTAACCCACTTAAGGATATCTTTATGGACAACATCTTACCCCTGCCCATGAGTCCCTCTCAGTATAAGATACTGGCTGTTGATGACGAAGAGGATATCCTCGAAATTCTGGATTATAACCTCAGAAAAGAAGGCTTCGAAGTTCATACCGCCTCTAATGGAGAAGAAGCCATTCGTATCGCCAAGGAAGTAATTCCTGATTTAATCATTCTCGATATTATGATGCCAAAGCTGGATGGTATCGAGACTTGCCGCCAATTAAGGCAAATCAATAAACTAAAGTCAACGGTGGTTGTATTTCTAACAGCCCGGTCAGAAGAGTTTCTTGAAATTGCTGGGTTTAATGCTGGTGCCGACGATTACATCGCTAAACCAATTAAACCACGCGCTCTTCTAAGCCGCATCTACGCAATTCTTAGAAGGATTGAATCGAAAGACGATAACCGTGAACCCAGAATTGATATAGATGATTTAGTGATAGACAGAGAAACTTTTTCTGTTACTAAATCCGGGGATGTTGTAGTGTTAGCTAAAAAAGAGTTTGAGCTTCTTTACCTATTAGCCTCTAAGCCTGGAAAAGTGTTTACTCGCGACATGATACTTGAACAAATTTGGGGAACTGATGTCGTGGTGATTAATCGCACCATTGACGTTCATATCCGAAAACTGAGAGAGAAACTTGGCGAAGAATACATCTCTACCGTTAAAGGAGTAGGTTATAAGTTTGAGAAAACTGCTTGAAGAACCCAACTCCTTTCGGATTAGCCTTACTGGCTGCCTCACTTATTAGCCTTGTATCTCTTGCATTTGGCATAGCCTTCAATCAAGGTTGGAAGTTTCTCTTGTTTGAAGGTGTAGTACTATTTTTTCTTTCTTATACCGTATTCTTTCAAATTATTGATTTTTTCATCTATAGGAAAATCAAACTCATTTATAAAACCATTTCTACTGCTAAGGCAGATAAGCTTAACAGCCGTGTTAATGATGTCACCCAAAATGAATCGATGAAGGAGGTTGAAAAGGATGTAAAGAAATGGGTAGATGATCGTTCCAAAGAATTAGCTCAGCTTTATGAGTTAGAAAAATACCGTAAAGAGTTTTTTGGAAATGTTTCTCACGAATTAAAAACTCCCATTTTCAACATTCAAGGATACATCCACACTTTGCTTGATGGTGCTATGGATGATCCAGACCAAGCAAGAAAATTCCTGAGTAAAGCCGCCAAAAGTGCAGACAGAATGGAAATGCTGGTTATGGACTTGCTGACTATTTCAGAGCTTGAATCAGGAGAAGTAACGTTAGAAAAAGAAAACTTTGATGTTTATGAGCTAACCAAGGATGTTTATGAATCGTTAGAGCTTAAGGCTAGGGATAAAAACATTAACATTGGTTTCAAACAAGGGTGTACACCGCCGTTTATTGTATTTGCTGACCGGAAGCAAATTCGTGCGGTGTTAGTGAACCTGATAGTGAATGCAATTAAATACGGAAAAGATGGAGGCCAGATTCTGATTGGTTATTACGATATGGCAGAAAACTATCTGATTGAAGTATCTGATAATGGAGAAGGCATCGAAGAAGCACATCTTCCACGACTTTTCGAACGTTTTTACAGGGTTGATAAGGCTCGCTCACGCAACGTCGGAGGAACCGGTTTAGGATTAGCCATTGTTAAACACATCCTGGAAGTGCATAATCAAAACATCAACGTCCGTTCTACTCTCGGATTGGGTTCAACTTTTGGATTTACCTTAGCGAAAGCGAAAGGAAAATAGCTTCTTGATTGGTGAGACGCATTTAGAATGCGAAATTTGCAAGAGTGTCTAAAATACCCCCATTCAAAGATTGGATTTTGTATGAAGACGACCAGTTCATGGTCGTTAACAAACCTCCCATGCTTAGCTCCCTTGATGAGCGAGGCGATACCCAAGCGTCTCACGTTCTTCAGGAAGCTCGAAAATATTGTCCGGATGCAATGCTTTGCCATCGGTTAGACAAGGAAACTTCAGGAGCTATAATGATAGCTAAAGACGAGGAAACATATCGATACGTCTCTATACAACTTGAGCATCGAAGAGTGATTAAGACTTATCACGCTTTAATTGAAGGAGTTCATCGCTTTGATAACCTCGAAGTAGATTTGCCCATTGGTAAAGGAAGGGCAGGCGCCATGAAAGTTGATTTCCGAGAAGGTAAGGATGCACTTACTTATTTTACCAGCATCGATTATTTCAGGCATTTTACATTAGTTGCCTGTGTGCCCATTACCGGAAGAACCCATCAAATCCGGGTGCATTTGGCTTCCCAACAGGCGGTCATTGCCGGTGACTTGCTTTATCGTGGCCATATTCCGCTTCTCTCAAGATTGAAGAAGAATTATCACTATTCGAAGTTGGAAGAAGAAAAACCCATGATAAACCGATTTGCCTTGCATGCACGAAAACTCAAGCTCATGATTGCAGACGATAAAATGGTGGAGGTTGAAGCACCATACCCCAAAGATTTGGAAGTTTTCCTGAAGCAATTAGATAAATACGACCGTTAACCGGCGTGATTGCTTTCAGTATATGATTGCGCCTAATGTGCCTGTAAACGAGGTTAATCGACTAAAGGCGCTCGAATCTTTTGGTATTTTGGATACTTTACCTGAGCAGGATTTTGATGATATCACTAGAATTGCTGCTTATGTATGCGATACGCCAATTTCTTTATTGTCGTTGCTTGATCCTCATAGGCAATGGTTTAAATCCCACTTTGGCCTACAAGTACAGGAAACGCCTCGTAAGGATTCCTTTTGCGGACATGCAATCCTTACGCCTCTAGAACCCTTTATCGTAGAAAATGCGAAAATGGATCATCGTTTTCACGATAATCCTCTTATTACAGGAGATCCTTACATAATGTTTTATGCTGGAATACCACTCTTAACAAGCGATGGTCTTGCACTAGGAACGTTGAATGTTATTGATACTCAACCTAGGCGATTATCAAATGAACAGTTAGACATACTTATAGCACTTTCTCGACAAGTTATGAACCTGTTCGAGTTGCGTATTCTAGTACATAAAAAAATTCAGTATTTCTGATTTTCTCCTAAAACTGTTGAACTGCCCACCAATAAAGCGGTAGGCCAATACTGATATTGAATGGAAAGGTAATTCCTAATGCCATTGGAATATACAATCCCGGGTCTGCTTCTGGCGCAGCTAATCGCATAGCAGCCGGAACAGCGATGTAAGAAGCACTCGCGGCAAGAACACAGAACATTAAACGGTCAGCCAACGAGGGGGTAATGAACCCGCTTAGATATGCCGTTAATAGGCCATTGAATAAAGGAATTCCTATTGCAAGGAACGCTGCGAATGCACCGTACTGTCGAAATGCAGAAAGCCTTTTTATTGTCACCATTCCCATTTCCAATAGAAAAATGGCCAGAAATCCTTTAAATATATCGGTGGTAAAAGGTTTAATTCCTTCTGCTTGTTTGGAATCGGAGATTAGTCCGATGATTAGACTGCCAAGCACCATTAGCACACTTCCATTCGTTATCGCATGATGCAACTGGCTTCCTATGGAAGTTCCTTTATCCTGATTAGAAGAAAATTTTCGAAGTAGCAACATGCCCACGATAATGGCGGGAGCTTCCATAAAGGCCATAACTGCTACCATGTGCCCTCCCGGACGCTGTCCTAAATGTTCCAGAAAAGCAGTTGCCGCTACGAATGTAACAGCACTTACGCTGCCATAAGCCGCAGCAACCGCTCCCGCATTGCTTGTCCCGAGTTTCCCTTTAGCAAGAAAAAAAGTGTAAACCGGCACTACAGAGGACAGGATTAAACCAAATCCCAAACATGCCAGAATAGTTGAATTGATGCCTTCATGAGCCAGTTCCTGTCCTCCTTTAAATCCAATGGAGAATAACAGGTACAAACTGATAAAGCGTGAAGTAGAAGTCGGAATTTCTAGGTCACTTTTCACTAAGCTTGCTACCATTCCCAACACGAAGAATAGGAGAGTGGGCATGGTGAGCGTACTGATGAGAAGGCCAGTGTCCATGGTTACAAAGGTATCCGTTGATTAAATTTTCTGACCCTTCTCATCAATTTCTAAGCATTGGTCAATAACCTAAAAGTATTTCCGCGGTAAGGTTGGTTACTTTCCCATAGCGTTGTAAATCAGCTTCTTTGATTTTCTTTGGTGAAGCAATAACACATCTAGCCATAGGCTTTCCGGAAAATCCATTTAGCCATAATGGTTGCAGCTTTTCGAAGGTAAGGGCAGGCAATTGCTCTAATACTACCTTGCGTGGATCTTGGTTGAGGCCAAGACGTTCCCAAGCATTCCAGCGCTCTAAGCCCTGAATCCCAGGATACCGTTCTGAACTTTTAATCTTTATTAGGCTTTCCTTACAAGTATTGAGTAAACTTGAATTTTGAGGCACAAATTGAATCAAGGAATCCATTCCTTGAATGGACTCATGAAACTTGTCGGCCTGACAACCGATATATGCATTAAACCCAATAGGTTCTCCAAAATATCGGGGAGTTGAATAGTCTGCATAAGTAGAATAAGCTAAAGCCTTGGATTCACGGAGTGTCTGGAATACAATTGATGCCATTCCACCACCAAAATACTGATTAAATAACTGGACTTTGGGAAGCAACTCTAATGAATAGATTTCACCGTTTCTAACCCATCTGATTTCAGATTGAACCATATCAAAAGGGGTAAAATAGACCTCATCGGATGTAATGGTTCTAGGAAAGAACTCGTAAGCAGGAGTTGAAGCTTGAGGTTGATTATTAAAAGTCCAAGCTCTAGTTAACATGTTTTGAACTTCCATACTACTCCAGTTACTATTAACCAAAATGGTTAATGAGTCTTTG
This sequence comes from Chitinophaga pinensis, assembly GCA_943373175.1. Classification (GTDB taxonomy): domain Bacteria; phylum Bacteroidota; class Bacteroidia; order UBA7662; family JAIXUI01; genus JAIXUI01. The sequence goes on from CALSBM010000061.1 coordinate 11,040, forward strand.
AGCAGCGAACGTACCAATTGAAGCATCTGAATACTGTTTGCTGTTTTGAGCGCTTGATTATTGGGAATGAAGCGAGTTGGATTATCTAAGCCATAGCGGGCATAATCTGCCAACGCTTCCAACAACTGCTCTTTATCCTGTTTGGCATTTTCCCTTTCTTCTAACTCATTTGCAATGAGCTGCTTGAACGCAACTTCGTTAACCGTTGCTTCATTCATCCATTGTTGCATCAGTTTCAGACCTTGCTCCATTTGATTCATGAGCCCCGTAAAACTTATAACTACTTCTTTCTCATCACATAGTATTTGATATTGTATTCCTTGGGAGTAAAACTCCTGACTAATGGCTTTTGCACTCTTGTTTTTCGTGCCGCAGAATTTGAAATAGTCCAAGGCAATGGGTAACCAACGCTCGTTGAATTTGCCTTTTCTGAAGTGCAGGTTTATTCTTGCCGGTACCGGACTGCTTTCTTGTTTAATCAGCATTCGAATTGCGCCTGATTTTACATCTGAGAAATCTACCCCTGGCGACATAAACTTGGGTTGAATAACTGGCATATTACTGCTGTTTACTGACTTAAGAAAATCGCTTTGAGCAGTAGCATTAAGACTTACTGGTGTGATAGAAGGTTTTTGTACACTTTGCCCGGAAGGATCTGTACCTGTGCGCTTAAATACTGTTACATTTCCCTGTCCCAAATATTGTCTTGCAAATGCCAGAATGTCCTTTCGTGTTACTTGCTTCAAATTATTAACAAATCCTACTACCTGTGGATAATGTTCCCCTTTGCTGAGTACGAAAACCTCCATCAATTCACTGGCTTTTCCTTGCTGGGTTTCCCACTTTTCCAATTGCTCGCGCTCGGCATTCATTACAATAGCTTTCATCAGTTCATCGGAAAACAGACCATTTTTCAATTTTTCGACTTCTTTAAGTAGCAATGAACGAGTAACCTCCAGCTTCTGACCTTTAAGAGGTCTGCCTGATAAACTAAAAACACTATAGTCTTTCAGAAACTCAGCATTTGCATTGGATTCTAGCACCAACTGAGGTTGATTGAGGTTTTGATCGAATAAGCCAGCCTGGCCATTAAAAAGAATTTTAGAGACCATATAGGCTACCGGATATAGTTTATCCAAGGTGGAAGGCCAGCGATAGCCAATCATCACATTCGGAGGATTGGGGCCAACTACTGTTTTAATGATGGGCTTGAGAATCGGCTGTTCAGGTTTCGGTTTGTACTGACTTGGATTGCCTGCTTTTAGCCCACCCAAAGCACTTTCTATTTTATCTATTACATCATCGAATTCAAAGTCGCCCACCATGACCAATGCCATGTTATTGGCCACATAGTTTTGGTGGAAGTACTTCTTTATTTCAATCAACGAAGGGTTTTTCAAATGCTCAATGGTTCCGATAGTGGTTTGTTGTCCATAGTTATGAGTTGGGAACAATGAACGCATCATGATTTCATACGACTTCCAATCGTCTTCGTCCAAAGAGCGATTTTTCTCTTCATAAACGGCTTCTAATTCGGTATGAAAAATCCTAAACACAGGTTTCGTAAATCGTTCAGCCTGAACCTTTAAGAAGCGGTCAATAGCATTTGAAGGAATATCTTCCAAATAAACTGTTTGCTCATACCAAGTAAAAGCGTTTGTTCCTTTGGCACCCATATCCGTCAACATCTTATCGTACTCGTTGGCAATAGCCCATTTAGCTGCTAAGCCAGAAACACTATCGATGGCACGATAAAGTCGTTTACGTTCTATCAGATTTTTAGTGTGATTGTAACGTTCGAAAAGTGCTTCTATCTCGTCGAGAAGTGGTTTTTCCTTGCTGTAATCAACAGTTCCAAAAGACTCACTTCCTTTAAACAGCATGTGTTCTAAGTAGTGAGCCAACCCTGTATGGGAAGAAGGATCAGTGTTAGAGCCTGCCCTTATGGGAATGTAAGTGTAAATCCTGGGCTGTGTAACGTCTTTTGCCAGTAAAACGGTAAGGCCATTGTTTAACTGATAGAAACGTGCATTTAAAGGGTCACTTTCTAATGTTTTCCATCGAAAACGCCCGTTTTGATGCTCTTTCCATTGTGCCTGACTGATGTTTGAAGTGCAGACTAAACTTACCAGTAGAAGTATAGATAGTAAAACTCGCATGCACAAACCTACAAATTCAGCCCATTTCCTCGTTTTTTCATTTCAACTACACAGCGTACTTTACACAAGTTTTTGAATACTATGCGAATACTTGGCTTCTTTTTCCTTTTCATGCCCACTATTTTGTTGGCTGGTGTTGTCGAAGACTCACTTTACACCGTCACGAATTACCAGAAACAAGAGGTTTCCATTCCCATGCGTGATGGCATTAAGCTTTTTACTACTATTTATTCTCCGAAGAATGCAGATGGAAATAGTCCAATACTGGTAACAAGAACTCCTTATTCAGTATCTCCTTATGGAACAGCTTTCCGGGTATTTTGGAGGAATCACTGGATGCATTATGTAAAACAGGGGTACATTTTGGTTTTTCAGGATGTGCGTGGAAAGTATATGAGCGAAGGTGTTTTTATGGATGTTAGGCCGAAAACAGCTAAGCCTAAAACCAAAGAAATAGACGAAAGCACCGATAGTTACGACACTTTCAACTGGCTTTTGAAAAATGTGAAAGGGAATAATGGAAAAATTGGCATTACCGGCAGTTCATACCCGGGGTTTTATGCTGCCATGGGGGCTATGAGTGGGCATCCGGCTCTTAAAGCTTCGATTCCTCAAGCACCTGTTACTGATTGGTTTATGGGAGACGATTTTCATCACAACGGTGCTTTTTTCCTGCTTGATGCTTTTCAGTTTTACAGTAGTTTTGGAAAGCCTCGTCCGATTCCAACTTCTGTTCACGCCAATGGTTACTCGTTCAAAGGGCAAGACAACTATGATTTCTTTCTAAATGCAGGAGCTTTAAAAAATATCTTACCGTTGTTAGGCGACGCTAACAGTTTTTGGAAAGATATTTTTACCCATCCTGATTATGACGAATTCTGGCAAATGCGAAACAGCCGTAATCATGTAAAAGCGATAAAGCCTCATACTGCAACTCTTGTAGTTGGTGGTGCATACGATGCGGAAGATGTTTTCGGCGTTTTCCGTCTATCAGAGGCCATCGAGAAAAGTGGAAAGAAAAATCATACACTCTGCATAGGGCCGTGGTTTCACGGGCAATGGTACCGCGACAGCCTCGGAAACCGCCTTGGCAACGCTTGGTTTGAGCAAGCCACCTGTCGATTTTATCAAGACAGCATTGAAATTCCTTTTCTCGATCACCACCTTAAAAGCAAACCTTTACCCGCGAGTTGGGCTGAACGTAATGTCTTTTTTGGAGGAACAAATCGCTGGTTTCGTTCAGAAAGTTGGCCTCCAAAATCTGTAAAATCTCTTGAGCTGTTTCTTGCAGGTTCCGGTCAGTTAAGCCTTCAACCCGATGATAAAGACACATTTTTGGAATATACTTCGGATCCTAAACGCCCTGTTCCTTATACTGAAGATGTTCATTTAAGCAGAACCCGGGAATACATGACCGATGATCAGCGTTTTGCCTCTCGCCGTCCGGATGTTTTGGTTTATCGTACCCCGCCGCTCGATTCCATGCTTTGCGTAGCCGGCTCTGTGGAAGCGAATTTACATTTGACGCTTAGTACTACCGATGCAGATGTTGTTGTAAAAATCGTTGACGAATATCCAGAGCATTATCGTCATCCTGAAACAGCACTAAAAGCAGGAATCCGTTATCCAATGGGCGGTTATCAGCAATTAGTTAGGGGAGAAGTGATGCGAGGCAGGTACAGAAATAGTTTCTCGAAACCGGAGCCTTTTATTCCAGGACAGCCCACACTGGTGCCTTTCACTCTTCCAGATGTTGCCCACTGCTGGTTACCCGGACACCGACTTATGATTCAAGTACAAAGTACCTGGTTTCCTTTGGTAGATCGCAACCCTCAACAGTTTGTAAATCCTTACCAATGCAACGATGAGGATTTCATACCCGCACGAATCCGGATTCTCCAATCAGTTAGTTATCCTTCTAAAGTGAAGTTCAATAGTTTCTCCATGCCTTGATTGTTAAGTTGTAAGATGGCTTCATTCAAACAACTTAACCCCCTTAACGATGAAGTGGCATGTTAAGAAGTCGTGATAAGGTCTATTGCCTGTTTCCCTAACAAGGGAACCCTTTTCACCCTTCTTTATATTGCCTTTTTTCGATAATTTTCCTATTACCCTACGCTGGCTGAGACAATCCAAGAATTGTCTTTTAAAAATTAGTGAATAGCTATTTTATTTATCATTCGTTCATTGTCCCATTATTTCCTCTTAATCATTCCCCTTTCCTCATTTCAAGAATGGAGATTCTTATGCTACCTTCGCGAAAACGATTAAGCTGTGTTATTGAAAGATAAAGTAGCCCTCATAACCGGGGCAAGCAGAGGAATTGGATACGGCATAGCGAAGGAATTTGCTGCTCAAGGAGCGCACGTAGCCTTCACTTACCTTTCATCCGAAGAAAAAGCACGGGCTCTTGAAAACGAACTTCAGGCTTCTGGTGTAAAAGCTAAAGGCTATCGTTCCGATGCTTCCGATTTTGCTCAAGCCGAATTACTTATCAGCGAGGTAGTAGCAGATTTCGGGCAGTTGGATGTGTTGGTCAACAATGCTGGAATTACGCGAGATACCTTGATACTTCGAATGACTGAAGCGCAATGGGATGAAGTCATGAATACCAACCTGAAGTCGGTTTTCAACCTTACCAAGAATGCAGTTAAAGTGATGATGAAAGCTCGTAAAGGCTCCATAATCAATATGAGTTCCATTGTTGGAAGACAAGGAAACGCAGGTCAATCTAATTATGCGGCTTCCAAAGCAGGCATCATCGGGTTTACTCAAAGCCTTGCTAAGGAGTTAGGTTCAAGAAATATTCGATGTAATGCAATAGCTCCTGGATTCATCGCAACGGAAATGACCGGTGCTCTTGACGAAGCATTGATAGCCGAATGGAACAAAATGATACCGCTCGGAAGACCGGGAGCAACTAAAGATGTTGCAGATTTGTGTGTGTTTCTGGGTTCTGATAATTCCGCCTATATCACTGGTCAAGTGATCAACGTTTGTGGCGGACTTCACATGTAATTGGTTGAACGCTGCTTTTAGACCATGCGTCTGATTGCCGAGTATCCTTGGCTGATGATTTCGGCTGCCTTCTTCATCGGGGCAGCATTTGCATTAGTTCGTTATTGGAAAATTTCTTCCAAAGATTATCCTCGTTGGCTTATTCCAGTTCTCGCAATTTGTCGCGGACTCGCTGCATTTCTTCTTGCTCTACTCTTATTTAGTCCATGGATTATTCGAAAAACAGAACAGGTTAAACCTCCACTTCTGATATTCCTTCAGGATAATTCTGGTTCTATGGTACAATCTTCGGAAGGTCCTCGAATTAAAAAGGATTGGCCAGAAGTAAGGAAAAACTTTATCAATGATTTTAAAGGAGATGCCCAGATTCGGCTTCATGATTTTAGCGATCGTATAAAAGATTCATTGTCAGGAAGCTACAATGGGAAATCTACCGCTCTCGATGAACCTTTTTCAGAGGTTCTTGAGCGCTATGCCGATGCGAACCTCGGAGCGTTGGTTATTATGAGTGATGGAATATACAATAGAGGAAGCCATCCCTTAATGGAAGCCTCCAAATTTAGAGTACCGGTTTATGCCTTGCTTGCCGGTGATACTACTCCTTCAAGTGACCTCGCTGTTGGAGCATTGCGTAATAACGAAGTAGTGTTTATCGGAAATCAGTTTTCCGTTGAAATGGGTTTGAAGGAAGAAGGATTTGGTTCTCCTGTAGCTACTTCGCTCAGAATCGAAGAGATTAAAACAGAAGGAAATAAGACCATTCTCAAAGAACAAGTCAAGCTTTCGGGTTATTCCAAATTGGTGAAAAATCTTACCGCTGAAAGCAAAGGCTTGCATCATTACAGAATTGTGTTGGATGGAATAAAAGGTGAAAGAAACCTAAAGAATAACCAGCGTGACTTTTACGTTGAAGTGGTCGATACCAAAAGCAAGATTTTAATGTGGGCGCAGTCTCCACACCCTGATCTTGCTGCAATCCGCCAGGCCTTAATCAACAACCCTCAGTACGAAATAGAAACCGCTTTTTCCTATAGTGATCGTCCGGACTTCAACAAATATTCTCTCATAATTGCCCACAATATTCCGGCAAGCCAAGAGCAACGCGCTATACTTCAAGCTTTATTAGCTGAAGGCAAATCAATTTGGTTTATGGGAGCCAGAACAAACTTTAGCCTGCTTAATGGGCTTCAAGGAGCGTTTAAAGCCTTGTTTAACAGCAGTGCTATTCAGTATGTAAATGCTCAAGAAGCCGTTGGGTTTACTTTGTTTGGGATGCCGGCCTCGCTTCAACCCTTATTGCAGGATTTACCACCACTTGAAGCGCCGGATTTATCCTATTCCAGAGGCAATGGACTAGAAATCGCGTTAAAGCAACTCATCGGTCAAGTGGCAACTCCGTATCCACTTTGGTCTTTCTCTGCTTCAACAAGTAACGGAAGATTAGGATTCATTACTGGAGAAGGCATTTGGCGTTGGAGAATGTCGGTTAATGAGAAAAATAACTCGCCAGAAGCATTTGACGAACTAATCCGAAAGTCTGTTCAGTTTCTTTTAGTCAGAGAAGACAAACGACCCTTAAGAGTTTGGCACGACAAAAACCTCTATGAATCAACAGAAGGAATTCAGTTTTCTGGCAGGTTGCTGAACAAATCGTTGGAGCCAGTTAGAGATGCAGATATAAGGTTAGAAGTGAAGTCTAAAACGGGTGTTCGATATCAATTCCGACTTTTACCAGATAATCAAGGATACTCTTTAGACATTGTAGTGCTTCCCCAAGGGAGTTATCAATGGAATGCCAGCACCTCCATTGGAAAAGAGGTTTTTAAATCAGAAGGAAATTTTGAAGTTAAGGAAACAGATTGGGAAGGGTTGGAGATAACAGCCCGACACGATGTACTTAGGCAGATTGCTCAAGCAACAGGAGGAAAGGCTGTTCATTGGACACAAGCCGAAAATTTAGTCGATTCTATTCGGCAGTCGGAGATGTTCAAACCAGTGTATGTTTCAGAGACCAACTCAAATCCCTTATCGCATTGGTGGCCTTTACTCGTTTTAATTGGCTTTTTACTCAGTAGTGAATGGTTGCTCGCACGTTACTATGGACTCGATTAATAACAACGTCTGTCATTACAACTTCTTTATTAACTAATTTCGCAATTCCTCCATTACCCGCATGCTCATAGCACAACAGGCCGAAGAGGCCAGAAAAATCTTTCAGGCCTACCTTGAGGAACATGGTCACCGAAAAACTCCTGAGCGCTTCGCTATCATGGAAGAAATATATCGCATCAACGACCATTTCGATGTTGAATCGCTTTATATTCAGATGAAGAACAGGAAATACACAGTGAGCCGTGCTACGGTTTATAACACATTGGATTTACTGCTTGCATGCAATCTGGTAGTTAAACATCAGTTTGGGAAAAATCAGGCTCAATTCGAACGCTCTTACGGCTATAAACAACACGATCATCTGATTTGCATAGACTGTAACCGGGTTGAGGAGTTTTGCGACCCACGTTTACAGGAAATTCAAAACGATATGGGCGAGCATTTCAATATGAAAATTCAGCATCACTCACTTCAATTGTATGCTTCATGTTCAAACCTCACTAAAACCGGGCAATGCCCTCATTACGGAGTATCATGAAAGCAGATATACTATTAGGATTGCAATGGGGCGACGAAGGCAAAGGGAAAATTGTTGACGTGATTACGCCTCAGTACGAAGTAGTGGCTCGATTTCAGGGTGGCCCCAATGCTGGGCACACCCTTCATTTCGATGGAAAAAAATTCGTTCTTAACACTATACCATCCGGAATTTTCAGAGACAACTGCCTGAACATTATCGGTAATGGAGTAGTCATTGACCCGGTAATTCTTAAAAGAGAAATTGAAAACTTAGAAAGAGTGGGTATTCCGGTCAAAGACAGATTGCAAATCAGTCGTCGGGCCCATATCATTCAACCGCTGCATCCTGTTTTA